>NZ_KV801081.1:6297-6783 GCF_001810365.1 Corynebacterium sp. HMSC055D05 | reverse complement strand
CCATTGCCCCGCGGTTGGTGTTTTTCACCGGATACCCGCGGGGTGAGATCCATACTGGGGCACCCCGCACCATGACGATCCGGCCGCGTTTCTTACGCCACGGGTCATCATCATTCACCCGATTGTGATAGCGACACAACGGCGCCAGGTTGCCAATGTTGGTCTCCCCGCCATGCCGCCAGGCCTCCACGTGGTGTAACTCGCACACGTCAGCTCCGTGACGGCAGCCAGGAAACGCACACACCGGGGAGACCAGCTTGGCCAGATCGCGCTGTTTCTGATTCGCCAAACGCTGCGTGCGATACAAGTTCACCGCACCGGCCTGCGGGTGAAACGCCGCTACCTCCAACGCGTCGCCGAACTGGGCGGCCAAAAACTCCGCACCGGTCATGGTGGTGCCATCAGTCATCGCCAACAGAACATCATCACCAGTGCCATCCAAGATGCGCAGATAATCCGGCAGCGGCACCAACACCGTGGGACGCG
>NZ_KV801081.1:5681-6197 GCF_001810365.1 Corynebacterium sp. HMSC055D05 | reverse complement strand
TTGCGACCTTGCCCTCGCCGAAGAAAATCCCAATCAAATTCTCGGCAATCTGCGCCGCAGCCGGACGATCCTGATCAATCCCGAGACGCCCAGCGTGTTCCATGTCGGAGATCTCCCGCTCGTCATAGGTTAGATGCAGGGTACGTTTGCCGTTTCGCGACGGCCCGAACTTCGCCGCATCCACCGCAGGCTTCTCGTTTGCCGGCACCAACGTGCGGGCTGCAGCCTCAATCGCCCGGTAACCACCCTCGACCTCAAGTAAGGCAAGGCGCAGCGCCCACCGCTGGGACGCATCCTTCACCGGTGCGATACGGCGCTCGATCAGTGCGAGCTCGTCCAACGAGAACGCCCGAGCCCGCGTAGCGGCCACCGCCTGCTTGCGCGTGAACTTGGTGCGACCGAAATACACATCCCGCAGCCGTGCCCAGGCTCGCGCACGATCCGGAGCGAAGCCCGAGGCGAGTGCAACATCAAGGTCGAAATCAGCCAGCGTCTCTAACGCTGCGGCCGACATCG
>NZ_KV801081.1:0-5581 GCF_001810365.1 Corynebacterium sp. HMSC055D05 | reverse complement strand
TCATACCCAAAACGCTAAACGCCCGGCGCAGAAAATGCACCTGGCCTGTGGATAACTGGGCGTGGAGTCGTCGAAAAGTAAAGAGTTATCCACAAATCACAGCTTGAGGCGCCCGGTTAACGCGCGGGAGAGTGTCAGCTCGTCGACAAACTCCAAGTCCCCGCCAAGCGGCATACCCGACGCCAAGCGCGACACCGTCAGCGACGGGAAGTCCTTCAACAGACGCGCCAAATACGACGCCGTCGCCTCCCCCTCCGTATCAGGGTCGGTGGCCAAGATGACTTCGGTGACGTCGGGGTTGTCGGCGCCGTCGACGTCGTCAAGCACACCGCCAATGCGCTGCAACAACGGCGCGATGGCCAGATCCTTCGGGCCGACATTCGCCAACGGATCCAACGACCCGCCAAGCACGTGATAGCGGCCCGAATACTCCCCCGTGCGCTCAATGACCTGGATGTCCTTCGCGTCTTCCACCACGCACACCAGCGACTTGTCGCGGCCCGAGTCGGCGCAAATGCGGCACACTTCCTCGCGCGAGACGTTGTTGCAGATGCGACAAAACGTCACCCCGTCGCGCACGGCGGCCAAGGCGGCGCGCAGCCTATCGATGTCCTCTGGCTCCGTCTTCAGCAAGTGAAACGCGATACGTTGCGCGGACTTGGGGCCGATGCCGGGGAGGCGCGAGAATTCGTCGATAAGGTCTTGCAGCGGTCCTTCAAACACGCGGGGGTTCCTTTCGTGGCATGAAAAACGCGCCCGACCAAGCCGGCCGGACGCGGGAAGCGACAGGTTAGACGATGCCGCCGAACGGGATCTCGCCCGGGCCTGCCTGCGGGGCGCCACCCTGCGGTGCGCCGCCACCCATTGCGCCGCCGGTCAGCGGGGCGATCTTCTCTTCGGCGAGCTTGCCGGCCTGGTCGTGGGCGTCGCGGTATGCGGCGAGGATGAGGTCCTGCAGCGTCTCAACGTCCTCCGGGTCAACGGCTTCCGGCTTGATGGTCAGGTCGGTGATTTCGGCGCCGCCGGTCATGGTGACGGCAACGAGGCCGCCGCCTGCGGTGCCGGTGACCTCGGTCTGCAGCAGTTCCATCTGTGCCTGCTGGAGTGCGGCCTGCACTTCGGCGGCTTGGCGGATGAGTTCCTGCATGTCCTGTGGCTGGGTCATGGTTGCAACCTTTCGTTTGTTGGTAAAGCTCCGTGGGCCATTGTACGCGTCGCTTAGAGGGGTTTGGCTCCGAGTTCGGCGGCGAGGAGGTCCATGGCGACTTCGGTGGCGTCGCGGCGGTCGGCGGTTCGTTCTCCGTCGCGTGCTTCTTGGGCCATGTCGCGTTCTTCGTCTTCGCGTGTGTATTCGGGTTCGGCTTCTTCGAAGGGTTCGGTGGGTTCGGGTGGTGGTGGGATGTCGTCGCGTTCGCGTTTGGCGCGTTCGGCGGCCTTTTGGCTGGCTGCGGCGACGGCGGCTTGCCAACTGTTGGCGGGGGCAGGGTCTTCGGGCTTTTCGCTTGTCGACGACCCCTCTTCCGGATTCCACACCTCCCTCGGTTCTGGCCGCTTGATGTGGGCGGCGTCGGGGTTGGTGCCGACCACGCAACGGACCTTGATTGGCGTACCGAGCTTCTCGGTGAACACTGCGACGATGTCTGCGTTGTTGCGTTCGGCGTTGATCCGGTCAGCGAGTGCTCCGGTGTGGTGGCCGACGACGAGGGTGTCGTTGTCGAAGCCGAGGGGTTTCGCTTCCGTCAGCATGATTTCAGCGACCTGGTTGCGTGCGCCGACGGATTGGCGCAGGCGGGTCCAGTCGCGTTCGATGCGCTGGTACAGGTCGTCCGTGTCCGGTTGTGGTGTGGCCTGTTGCGGCGCGGGTTGCTGCGACGCGGGTTGGGCAGGTTCGGGTTCACGCTGCGGTTCCGGTTGCGGCGCGGGTTCGTGCGGCGGTTCCGACGCCGGCTGCTGTGGTTCGGGTGGCGGCGTCTGCTGCGCTCGCGGCTCGGATGCCGGTTGAGCAGGCGCAGGCGCGGGTGTGGGTTTGCGCGAGGCGGTGCGGGAGCTTGCAGCGGCGGCTGCAGCGGCTGCGGCGGCGGCAGCGCCTCCCCCGCCAGCTGCGCCAGCGTTGCCGGAGGGAGCACCAGCAGAACCAGCAGAGCCAACAGCACCAGAACCAGCACCGACACCAGCGCCCGCCGCACCCGGCGCCGCGCCCACCGCGCCGCCGCCGACGCTGACGGTGAGGAGGTGCGCCATCATGATTTCGAGGAGCAGGCGGGGCGAGGTGGCGCCGGCGAGGTCGGGGAGTCGGTCGTTGACTTCGGTGGCCAGGGCGGACAGGTGGGCGGGGGTGAAGAGTTCGGCTTGGTGTTTGAGGATTTCGGAGCGGTCGGTGGGGGCGTCGACAAGCCCTTGCCCGAATGCGTCGGGGACGGTGCGGATCAGGAGGAGGTCGCGCATGCGGTCGAGGAGGTCGAGGGCGAAGCGGCGGGGTTCGTGGCCGGATTCGATGACTTCGTCGATGGTGCGGAACATGGCGGAGCCGTCGCCGGATGCGATGGCGTCGACGGCGGCGTCGAGAAGTGTAAGGTCTGTGACGCCCAGCAGTGGCAGGGCGAGTTCGTAGGTCAGGCCGTCGGGTCCAGCTCCGGCGAGCAGCTGGTCGAGGATGGACAGGGTGTCGCGCGGGGAGCCGCCACCGGCGCGGATGACCAGGGGGTAGACGTTTTCGTCGACGGTGACGCCTTCGTCGGCAACGATGCGCTCGAGGAGGGAACGCATGGCTTGGGGCGCGAGCAGGCGGAATGGGTAGTTGTGGGTGCGCGAGCGGATGGTGCCCAGCATCTTTTCGGGTTCGGTGGTGGCGAAGATGAAGATGAGGTGGGCGGGTGGTTCTTCGACGATTTTGAGCAGCGCGTTGTTGCCCTCTTTGGAGATCATGTGGGCTTCGTCGATGATGAAGACGCGGTAGCGTGAGTCGCTAGGTGCGTATAGGGCGCGTTCGCGCAGGTCGCGCATGTCTTCGACGCCGCCGTGGGAGGCCGCGTCGATTTCCATGACGTCGAGGTTTCCGTTGCCGCCGGGGGCGAGGGAGACGCAGGAGGGGCATACGCCGCAGGGGGTGGAGGTTGGTCCTTCGGCGCAGTTGAGTGAGCGTGCGAGGATGCGGGCGGATGATGTTTTGCCGCAGCCTCGTGGGCCGGAGAACAGGTAGGCGTGCGAGATGCGGTTGTTGTCCAGCGCGGTGGACAACGGTCGCGTTACTTGTTCTTGCCCGACGACTTCGCCGAATGTTGCGGGGCGGTATTTCCTGTACAGAGCCACGCGGGCTACCTTACTCGGCCTCGCGATTCCATTCGGTGGTGTTGGTGCCGCGGCGTCGTAGCCTGCGGGTTAGTACGTCGAGGCCTTGGTCGCGGGCGATGGTGTATTCGTCGTCGGTAAGCGCGACGAGTTCGAGCAGCAGGGTGAGCCTGTCGGGTTCGCGGTATAGCGGTGTGCCGCGGTCGAAGAGTTCGGGTTCGCGCAGCCAGCCGTGGCGTGCGGTGGTGCCGAGCTCGTCGAGGGCGCCTTCGAGCAGCACGCCGGGTTGTGCGGGGATGCCGAGGCGCTCAATGGCACGGGCTGCGGCAACGACGGCGCGCCCGGGCAATTGCTTATCGACGACCCCACCTACCGTCACAATCTCACACCGCACATCAGTCGCCCCATCCCCGTCGATGACCAGGCCGGTGTCGACTTGGGAGAAGCCGACGGTGCAGGCTGCGGGGGTGGAGTTGATGGTGGTGAGGGCGACGGCGGCGTCGTCGATAAGCATGAGCTCGATGTCCATGAAGGACCCGAGCCATGCTGCGACCTGATCAGTTTTCATGCGCCTCGATGCAGGCGAGCAGCACGCAGGTGGCCACGCCGTCCATGGCGGTGCGGACCTCGTCGAGCGGCGGCAGGGACGGTGCGAGGCGGATGTTCTCGTCGTGCTCGTCGATGCCTCCCGGGAAGGATGCGCCGGCCTTGGTCAGGGTGATGCCGGCTTCCTTGGCCAGTTCCCAGACGCGCTTGGCGGAGCCGTCCTTGACGTCCAGGGAGATGAAGTAGCCGCCGGTCGGCTCGGTCCACTCCGCGACGCCGTACTCATCGAGGCGCTCCTTGAGGATGCCGATGACAGCCTCGAACTTCGGGGCGAGCGAACCGGAGTGCTTGAGCATGTGGGCGCGCAGGCCGTCGACATCGCCAAAGAAGCGAGCGTGTGCCAACTGGTTGACCTTGTTCGGCCCGATGCCGCGCACGCCAGCGTGGCTGTTGTACCAGTCCAGGTTCTCCTTGGAGGAGGCAAAGAACGCCACGCCCGAGCCGGCGTGCGTGATCTTGGAGGTGGACGACATGTACCAGAAGCGGTTCGGGTTGCCATGCTTCGCGGAGATCTCGAGGACGTTCGGGTTGTCCGGGAACTCGTCGGTCAGCGTGTGGATGGCGTACGCGTTATCCCAGATCAGGCGGAAGTCCGGCGCGGCGGTCTCCATGGCGCAGAGACGCTCGATGGTCTCGGCGGAGTAGGTGATGCCGGTGGGGTTGCCGAAGATCGGCACCGACCACATACCCTTGACCTGCGGGTCCTTCACCAGTTCCTCGACGAGGTCCATGTCGGGGCCGGTCGGGGTCATCGGCACCTGGATCATCTCGAAGCCGAAGTGCTCGACGATGGTGAAGTGGCGGTCGTAGCCCGGCACCGGGCAGATCCACTTGACGGTCTCCTCGCCCTTCCAGGGGCGCGGCGAGTCGTTGGTGCCCCAGATGTAGGCAAAGGAGACGAGGTCGAACATGATGCTCAGGCTCGAGGAATCACCCGCGACGACGTTCTCCGGAGCGACGCCGAGGGCCCCGGCCCACAGCTCGCGGATGTCCGCAATGCCGTCGAGGTTGCCGTAGTTGCGCACGTCAGCGCCGGTCTTGTCGGTGTAGTCGTCCGCCCCCGGCAGCGACAGCAACGCGTCAGAGAACCCGAGCTGCTCTGCGGACGGCTTGCCACGCGTCAGGTTCAGGTTGAGGTTTCGGGCCTTGAGTTCCTCGTACTGTGCGCGAGTGCGCTCGGCGAGTTCGTTGAACTGGGCTGCGTCCAGGTCCTTGAGAGACATCATCACTCCAGATGTTCGAAGGCGAATTTTGCGTGCCCACCATCGTAGCGGCCTATCCGTCCCCGAACATGAAAAAGGGACCCCACGCACCTGCTAGAGCTCGCTGACCCTTGCTGCGTTCCCGCCCTGGGGGAGTTCACAAGATAACACCGCGTGAGATCCTGCCTGACACTGTAGCCATCTCTCGCGTGAGAACACAACCTGCGCGCCCCACCTGCCGTTTTGGCGCTGTGGGGTGTGTGCATTACCATGTCCAAAGACGCTTCGCCGGTGCATGCCGGGGAGGTTGTTCGCTGGAGGATTCGACTAGCGGCCTATGTCACACGCCTGGAACGCGTGCGGGTTTCACGACCCTCGTGGGTTCAAATCCCACATCCTCCGCAAATTTCACGCCCCGCGTTTCTACGCGGGGCGTTTTTGCTACCGTTCTGGGTTAAGGCTCAAAAAGTGTGTCTGCTATCGGC
>NZ_KV801080.1:39836-69960 GCF_001810365.1 Corynebacterium sp. HMSC055D05 | reverse complement strand
TCAACCACGTCGAAGGCATGAAACACCGCCAACCTGTTGCGCGGGGGTATCTAGTAACACCGTGGTGAGTATCGGGTAACGCAATGGTGAGTATCGGGTAACGCTTTGGGAGAAGATTCTTCTGACCGCGTGGCAAAAGGACACGCGGCATCATCAGAGGAGTCCGATCGTGACTGATTACCGGGCTGTGATGGATCTTGTCTTACAAGGCTGGTCCGTCCGCCAAATCTGCTCGACTGTGCGATGCTCACACACCACAGTTCAAAAAGCCCGCCACACAATGGCGGCACACCAGATCACAACCGGTGAACAACTCGCCGGTATCACCGACGAAGAAATGGCCACATGGTTTGTCGATGGCCGAAGTGGTGCCCAAGGCGACTTCGTACCCATCGACTTTGACGCAGTGGCCAAAGCACGTACCGGCCGCAACAAAGTCACTCTCCAAGTCTTGTGGGGCCGCTACACCACCCAACCAGCCCACCCGTCCCAGCGTTACTACAGCTACGAGCGTTTCCGCCAGCTTGTTGCTGAACACGTCGATGCCACAGGACTTACCGCACGCATTACCCATGCCCCGGGACACACCATGCAAGTCGACTGGGCTGGCACCGCAATGCGCCTGTTCGACCCAACTGATGCTCGGGGTGCAAAAGTCAGCATTTTCGTGGCGTCACTGCCGTATTCCGGCATGTTGTTTGCCTGTGCTTGCCCGAACCAGCGGCAACAAGCGTGGCTGTGGGCGCATATCCAAGCATTTGAATACTTCGGCGGGGTTGCTGAAGTCATCGTGCCGGACAATGCTTCGACAGCATCCCACGCAATTAGTGCTGCTGACCGCAACCGGCAGGTCAATTCCACCTACGAGGAATTCCTTGAGCACTACAACACTGCCGCGCTGCCTGCTCGTGCTCGGCGTCCAAAGGACAAGGCGAATGTAGAAGCAGCAGTCAAGATCATCACCCAAAAAGTCATCCACACCCTCCACGGACATCAATGTATTGGGCTCGATGAACTCAATGCACGCATCCGCAGCCTGGTTGACAGCATCAATGACGCGGTACCGTTTCGCGGCATCAACACCAGCAGAAGGATGCTCTTTGACGAGTTTGAACGCGATGTACTCGGCGAACTTCCCACCACACCGTGGCAGCATACCGAATGGAAACGTGCGAAAGTCGCCCCCAACTTCCACATCACCGTCAACACAGCACGTTATTCGGTGCCTTACCAGCTCGTCGGCCGGACTGTCGATGTACGTATCACTGGCAATGAAGTAACCGTCTTTGATGCCGGGCAGCGTGTTGCAACCCACCGGCTTGCCCAAGCCCGGGGAATCTATGTCACCGATGTGGATCATATTCCTGCCAACATGGCTGATACCACAGGGTTGTGGACCAGTGACTACTTCTACCGTGAAGCAGCCAAGATCGGGCCAGCAACCCGGACAGTCATCGAAGAACTCATCAGCGCAAAGGCAATCCCTGCCCAGGCATTTCAGTCGTGCCGAAACGTACTGAATATGGGCAAACACGCAAACAAAGTGATTTTGGAACAAGCCTGTGCACGCCTGATCGCACCTGATGGCACCAGGAGAGCAGTGTCGTATACCGCGGTGAAAAACATGATGGCCGCGGTACGCAAAGACCAATCAACCCGCCCGACAGGCCATGATCTGCCAGCCACAACAGCGCCTGAAACACCACCGGTGGAACACGCACGCGATACCCGCGGCGCATATCTGGGTGGGTCTGCCCAGTTCAGTATGGAAAACCTCACGAAGAAAGGACCCCTACAGTCATGACACAGCCACAACCAGCATCAGCATCAGCGCGCTTTCTTGATGAATCGATCCTGCCTGTCTTTACCGATCTACGTATGACGGCTTTTGGCCGAACCGTGATTGATATTGCAGCAGATCCTGTCTTCGACTCGTGGAGCTTTTCTGACAAAGTGCTCTACGCGCTCGATAAAGAAGTCGCGGCCAAGCGTGAACGACGAGTCAACAAATTACTCAAAGCATCCCGATCGCCAAATCTCGATGCGTGTATCGAAGACATCACCTACGCACCCGGCCGCAACCTCAACAAAGAGCAAATCACCAGACTCGCTCACTGCCAATGGTGTCAAAAAGCGCAAAGCATTGTCATCCTCGGCAAATCATCCGTCGGCAAAACATACCTGGCCCAAGCACTCCTTACCGCTGCGTGCAGAAACGACTACTCTGCCCGTTTCTTCCGCACAGACACCCTGGCCAACCAGCTAATGGTGCTACGCCATGATGACACAGCACGCATGGAGTTTCTTCAAGACTTACACCTGGCAGACGTACTCGTACTTGATGACTTCTTAACAACGCCGATTGATGCTGCCACAGCACACCAGCTGCTCAACATTCTTGCTGAGCGTGAACACCGGGGATCAACCATTGTCACCTCCCAGTTCACGCCCGATGAGTGGTACAAGTCCATCCCGGATGCTGTCATCGCCGAGTCGATACTGAATCGGCTTGTCGTTGGCGCTGAGATCATCACGCTGGAAGGCCCGAACATGCGCCTCGAAGCCAATACGCAGTAGCGGCTCATAGTCAACGCCCGGGTGTTACCCGATACTCACCCGGGCGTTACTGGATACTCACCACAGCGTTACTAAATCCGTGGTCCTAACAGCCAACCACCCCAGCTGCGCCCCAACCTATCCAAACCCCGGCCAAAAAGACGCAAACCGAAACACTAGCCAAAGTCCAAAAAGCTCCTGGACTCCGTGTCCAATAAGTGGCTGGACTCCATGTCCAAAATGTTCATGGACATAACACGTCTAGTTGCGCGGCAGTGCGTGCTAGACGATCAGCTTTCGTCGAAAATGTTTCCCCAGGTGATGATGGAAACGATGGTCGATAAAAGAAAGATCGTCTAGTTGCACAAAAACGCAGCTAGACGATCAGGGGCGCGTTTGCCTCACGGTTGTTACGGGTTAAGCGACAAAAAGAAAGCCGCTGGGCGCGACTGCACCTAGCGGACATTCTCTTAATTACCGGATTTTAACCCGTCTTGTGAGAACCAACTGTATATATAGTTTTGTGCAGAAGCAAACTACATATTCGATTACGCGTGCTCTTTCTGACCCTCGCTTCAAAACTTACATACAGGCAGCCGGGGGCTCAGAAAAACAAGCACTTCTGCTCTACCTTTGGAATATCGAGATGGCGGGAGCTGTCGCTGCGACCACAGGTATGGTCGAAGTACAACTCAGAAACAGCATCAATTCACGCCTTCAAACTTGGAATGCATCCCAACCGGTTAATGATCCAAACCGTACTTGTGCGTACACAAGGGACTGGCTAAAGGATCCTGCACCTCGACTTCGCCAGATTATTTCGCCACCACGCAAAAGGCCACTTTGGCAAAAAGCGGAACCAGCCCTACGAGACGAACTTGGCAATTGTGCAAAGCCGAATCCTTCTCATGACGACCTTGTCGCGGCTTTGCCTTTCGGTTCATGGCTTTTCATCTTGCCTCAACCCCAGGTTTCTTCTCCTCAAAATCCCCGGATGCGGATTTGGGACGAGACTCTCAAGCATGCATTTACTGCTCGGAACGCTTCCGAATTCCAGAGCGCTAATCCCGCTGTCATTTACCAGTGGGCAAATGCAGTACGGCACGCACGAAATCGTGCAAGCCATCTAGAACCGCTGCTTGACCCTGGGCAATTGATCCGTGTTCATCGAATATCCGCACGCCTTATGCATTCAATGAACCCCGCTGCCGCATCCTGGCTAGCGGGGCAGCAATACATCCATTCAGTGCTTAAAAGGAAACCCGTGTAGCTACTCCCGCGCCGGGGAGGCGCTGCGGTCGTCGTTACGCACGGGCACCCACTTGAGCACGTAGGCGAGCACGACCACGCCCACGGCGACGGCGAAGGACACCCAGCCGAAACCGGTGGTGAAGCCGGCGATGACGGCGATCGGTGCGAGGATGGTCATGCCGATTTCGAAGGGGGCGAAGCCGACGTAGGCCACGCCGTACTCGTTGAGGGTGCCGGACTTGAGTTTCGGGTCGACCATCTTGAGCAGCGCGATGCCGGTGGCCACGGCGGCGGTGGCCCAGCCCCAGCCGAACAGGCCACGCTCGAGCCACTTTTCGCCAAAGAAGGTCGGGCCGGCCCACAGCATCCAGACCACGCAGAACACGGTACCCAGGACGAACATGACAACCAGTGCCTGCCAGTAGCCGGCGAGTGCGGCGGGGACGATAGACGCGATGCCGAAGGCGATCATGTAGTCGGTGGCAGCACCGGAGATGGAGTTGATGGTGGAGCCGTCGAGGTAGTTCGGGCGGCCGGCGAGTCGCAAGGCAAGACGGCCGACCAGACCGACCACGAACGACATGGCGAACAGCGGGATGGACACGTTTGGCCACTGGCCCTTGATCAGCGTGTTCACCAGGTACGCGATGAGCACGGTGAACACGATGAAGCCGGCGTGCAGTGCGAGCGGTTCGATGGACGACGGGTTGGTGGTGGCTTTGCCGATGGAGGGGCGTTCTTCCTCGTTGCGGATGTAGCCGGTGCGCAGGTCGTCGGGAAGATCGCCCGCGAGCTGGGATGCCTTGCCTTTGCGGATGCCCCAGTTGGCCATGATCACGCCGCCGACAATCGCCACGAGGGTGCCCACGGTGGCGGAGGTGAAGCCGAGAGAGGATGCGCCTTCAACGCCGATCTCCTCAAGCGCGGAGCCGACGGCCGCTGCGGTGCCGAAGCCGCCGACGAAGCCGACGGGCAGCATCATGCCGAACCACGGCTCGGTGCCGAATACGGGTGCGAAGAGGTAGATGCCAAGCAGGATGAATAGGCCCCATTGCCCCATGAACATTGCGGTGGAGTAACCCCACATGTTGCGCGCACCGGTGGCCACGGAGCCGCCGAATTGCATCGAGTACGCCATCGACGCGAACACCACCGCGATGAGCAGCGTGGTGTACGTACCCACCTGGTCGGACCAGTTGATCAGGCCAAGAATTTCGGGCCCGAGGATGAGCCCGAGCAGGCCTGCGGTGATCGGTGCGGGCAGCAGCAATGCTTGCAGTACGCGCAGTCGGTTGCGCAGGACGTTGCCGACGATGAGGAGGAGGGAGATCCATCCGATGTCGGTAAGCAGCGTGTATGGGGTGAATTCCATCGCAGCACCTTCCTTTATCCACTTATCGCATATAAAACAGTGTGTAACTGTAACCCAGTACGCTGTTTTCATGGCTTTTTCGGAGTCCGTTGAGTTGTTGCGCACCCACGGGTCGCGCGTGAGTGAGGCGTGGCGCGCGAAGTTCGTGGAGGCGTATCCACATGCGCCGATGATGCTTCCTCCTGGTGAGCGCATGCCGCAGATGCTTATCGACGCCACCACGTTCCTCCTCAGCCACTCCCCCACCGAAACCACCGACCGCCTGCGCGCGATCGCGCTGGACCTGCGCCGCACGGGCTTCCCCGCCGAGGAGTACCCCAACGCGATGCAGTTGCTTGGCGACGCCATCCGCACCGTCGCCGGAGAAACCGGCGCCGAGGTCGGCACCGGTGCTGGCGGTGCCGACACCGAGGACCCCACCTCGGCGCTCGTGGCAGCGGGCGAGGTCATGCGCAAGGCAGCATCCCAAGCCGACTACGCGGGCGTGCCGGCGGCCTCAGCGGCGCAGGTCACCAGCGTGGAGGAGCGCGACGGGGTGCAGATCGTGCGCCTCGAGGCAGGCACGCGCATCATCTATGCCCCCGGTGAAACGCTGCCCGTGATGTCGCCGGAAGCCCCCGGTGTGTGGACCGGACTGATCCCGGCGCTGCCGTCGAACCCATTCGGACAAATGGAGTTTCACATCGGCGCGGGCACCGATCTTGCGGTTGCGCCCGGCGCGTGGTTGACATTGGGTGTGGCGCGCGGGGGTCTGCAGGGGTTCGTCGATAAGCAAGTGCTCTTGGTGGCCGCGGGGACGGGGTTGGCTGCGGCGAAGGCGCTGGTGTTTCACTGGTTGGAGTGCGAGGAGCGCCCCGATGTGCACCTGGTTTCGGATGTGACGTACGACCGGGCGGCGCTGGACGCGTTGGCTGGCGCGCAGGACTGGCTGGACGTGAGTTGGGTGGTGGAGTCGCGCCTGGGTGCGCCGCTGGAGCAGGTGGTGTCGGGCCCGGGAATGTGGTGGGGTCGCGACGTGATCGTGTGCGCGGACCAGGCACGCGCGGCCGCGATCACCGACGCGTTGGAAGAAGCTGGCGCCGAGGGCGTGCAGGTCATCGCCCACGACGCGACGCCGGAGTGGTTTAGCGCATCGTAGTGTCCGCGCGGATCTGGCCGAGCGGAAGGCGTTTGCGCTGCTTGGCGGCCTCTTCGGGGTCGATGTCTACGACCAGGGTTTCGGGCCCGTAGCCGGCTTCGGCGATGCGCACGCCGGAAGGGTCGACCACGGTTGAGTGGCCCGCGCCGGTGGGACCGGACGGCTCGCCCGCTTTGGTTTCAAAATCCGGGCGCGACTGGCCAGCGGCCGCGATGAACACCCCGGCGTCGAGGGCGCGCGCGGCGGTTAAGATGCGCCACTGCTCCACCTTGCCGGGCCCGTCGGCCCAGCTTGTGGGTACGACAATGACTTGGGCGCCGCGGTCCGCAAGGGCCTGGAACTGCTCGGGGAAGCGAATGTCGAAGCAGGTGGCCACGCCCACCGTCACGCCGTCGTGCTCGAAGGTGACCAGGCGTTCGCCGGGGCGCACGGTGTCGGACTCGCGGTAGTTGAACGCGTCGTACGTATGAATCTTGTCGTAGCCCTCATGCAGGCCATTTCCCGTGATCAGGGCGGTGTTGTAGACGCGGTTGATGGTTTTCTCGCCGCGCTGCACGGTATCGGCGGGCCGGAACATGCCAGCCACGATGGTCACGCCGAGCTCGCCTGCCAGGTCGCGCATGTTGGTGGCAAACGCGCCGTCGAGGTCCTCCGCCTGCGTATCCAGTCGGCCCTGCTCAAAGGCCTGACTGGCACCCTCCGGCAGCACAATCAGGCTCGCGCCTTGGGCGGCGGCGTCGCGCACCAGCGGAGCAAGGTGGGCAAAGTTGTCCATTGTGTCACTGCCTGTGACGGTTTGCACCAACGCGATCTTCATGTGGATAACTTTAGGTGGAGTTCGGGGCAGTTATCCACAGATTTTTCTTCGCCCCTTGTGGTTGTGTGCTGGTGCGCAGAGGATTCGGCCCATGACTCTTGAAATCTCAACACGCACAGCACCCGTCGCCCGCGGCCTCACCCGAACGTTCACGCCGTTACCGTTTGCGCAGGTGGGGGTGTCGCGGACGGCGGAAGCGTTGTCGTCGATACGCAACAGCACGCACATGCTTATCGACGACACCACCGCCCACCTCAACACCCACCTTGATTCCATCGCGCGCTTTGCCCGCGCGGTGGAGGGCGTGGACGCCGACCTGGAAGCGAGGCTTGCGCCATGAGTGTTGCCACGTACCGTCCGGCGCTGGACGCGGCGGAACTCTCGGCGGCAGCGGCCGCGTTGCGCCTCGCCTCTGATGCCGCCCGGGAGCGCGCCGAGCATGTGCCAACCTCACGCGAGGCGTTAGCGTCCACCGGGTTTCGGGGTGTGGCGGCGGATGCGGCGTACGCGCGGTTAGATGCGTTCGGGTCTGTGTTTGCGCGCGGTGCCGACGACTTGGCCACGGCGGCGTCGTTGGTCGCCGCTGCGGCGGGGCTGCAACGGCAGTTGGACGAGGCCGCCATGTTTGCCACCCGCTACCTGCACTCGCGCACCGTGTTGTGGCTCAACGCGATGTCGATGGCGCTGGACCTGGAACTCGCACGGTCCTTGTTGCGCCTTGGCGGGCACGAGCAGGACTACGACCCGCTGTTCGCCCACCCGGATGAGTCGTTTCAGGACCTGCACGCGCGTCATGTGCCGACCTTGCCCGCCGCAACCCTCGAGGTGGTGGAGGCCGCCGGCGGCACCGTTGTAGAGGCGGGCCCTGCATCCACCACCGTTGTCGTCGGTGATGTTGTGGACCCGGCGCGGGTGATCACCATGGTGGCCGGCGCGACCACGGGCGCGCCGGCAAAGTTGGAGGGTGAGTTGGCAAAGGCGTCACGGTTGGCGCAGCAGACCGGTGCTGCCGTGGTGGTGTGGCAGGGCTATGCGCCACCACGCTCGGTGCCGCGGGCGGTCTCTCCCCTGCGTGCTTCGGCCGGTGCGGATGATCTGGCGATGTTTCAGGCGGCGCTTGAGGAGCGCTTCCCGGACGCACAGAAGACCGTCGTCTCCCATAGTTACGGCACGCTGCTGGCCACCACGGCGGCGCGCGACCATGGACTTATAGCGGATGACTTATGGGTCCTCGGCAGCGCCGGCGTCGCAGGCCAGCACGTTTCCGAGCTCACACTTGCGGATGAGTACGCCACCGTTCACGTCGTCGATTCACCCCAGGACCCCATCCTGTTGCTGCGCTCTGGACCGTCGGCGGTGCTCGGTGCGTCGCCGTCGTATGTAGGGTGGGGCGCACAGCGCGTGGAGGGCGTGCGCGGCGGGCACTCCGACTACTTCACAGACCCGGCTTTTGTGTCTGCTTTGCAACAGCGCGCAAGCACAACTTAAGAAATGGCGTTACCATGGCGAACGTTTAAAGAAACTACCTTTAGGAGTCTGATAAACCATGGCAAACTTTGCAGAGCAAGTCGTCGAGCGCCTCGAGGCCCTCGGCATTAAACGCATTTACGGTCTGGTGGGCGACTCGCTCAACCCGCTTTCTGACGCCGTGCGCGAAAGCGACATCGAGTGGGTCCACGTCCGCAACGAGGAAGCCGCAGCGTTTGCTGCCGGTGCAGACTCGCTAGCCACCGACGAACTCGCCGTCTGCGGCGCGTCCTGCGGCCCGGGCAACACTCACTTCGTCCAGGGCCTGTTCGAGTCCCACCGCAACGGCGCGAAGGTACTCGCCATTGCATCGCATATCCCGACGGCCGAGATCGGTTCCTCCTTCTTCCAGGAGACCCACCCGGAGATGCTGTTCCAGGAGTGCTCCTCCTACTGCGAGGTCGTCCACACCGCCGACCAGGGCATGCGCGTGCTGCACAACGCCCTGCAGAACACACTCGCCGGCAACGGTGTGTCCGTGATGGTCGTGCCTGGCGACGTGTTCGCCGCCGACGTTGCCGACGGTCCTCACACCGCCGACTCCGTCTACGCCACCGGCAAGGACAAGCGCGTCTACCCCGACCCCGCTGAGGCCGCACGGCTTGTCGAGGCCATCAACAACGCCGACAAGGTCACCCTGTTCTGCGGCTACGGTGCACGCGACGCCCGCGACGAAGTCTTCGCTTTGGCCGAGAAGATCAAATCCCCGATCGGCCACTCCTTCCGCGGCAAGATGTACTTCGAGTACGACAACCCTTACGACGTCGGCATGTCCGGCCTCCTTGGCTACGGCGCCTGCCTCGACGCCATGGAAGAGTCCGACCTGTTCATCATGGTCGGCACCGACTTCCCCTACACCGACTGGCTGCCCGAGGAAAACGTCGCCCAGATCGACATCAACGGCACCCACATCGGCCGCCGCACCAAGGTCGACTACCCCGTCGTCGGCGACGTCAAGAGCGTCATCGAAAACATCCTCCCCCACGTCGAGGAGAAGAAGGACCGCAAGTTCCTGGACAAGATGCTCAAGCGCCACTACCAGCTGCTGGACCACGTGGTGAAGAGCTACACCGAGGAAGCCTTCGAGTCGAAGAAGCCGATCCACCCCGAGCTCGCAGCCTCCGTGCTGGACAAACTTGCCGACGACGACGCCTACTTCACCGTCGACACCGGCATGTGCAACGTGTGGTCCTCGCGCTACCTCACCCCGAACGGCAAGCGCGACGAAGGCGCATCCTTCCTCCACGGCACCATGGCCAATGCTCTGCCCATGGCCATCGGCGTCCAGGCTGCACAGCCGGACCGCCAGGTCATCTCCTGGTCTGGCGACGGCGGCCTCGGCATGCTCATGGGCGAACTGCTCACCATCAAACTGCACCAACTGCCGGTGAAGGTGATCTGCTTCAACAACTCCTCCCTCGGCATGGTCAAACTCGAGATGATGGTCGCCGGCATGCCCTACTTCGGCACCGACCACGAACAGGTCAACTTCGCCGAGATCGCCGACGGCGTTGGCATCAAGTCCTTCCGCATCGAGGAGCCCGAGGACCTCGAGCCGATGCTTAAGGAAGCACTTGCGTACGACGGCCCCGTAGTCGTTGACATCGTCACCGACCCCGAGGCGCTCTCCCTGCCACCGGGAATCACCTGGGACATGATGAAGGGCTTTGCCAAGTCCGGCGCCCGCACCGCCTTCCTCGAAGGTGGCGTCGGCCGACTGTTCAACCTGGCCAAGTCCAACCTCCGCCACATCGGTGGTGCTGCTGCCATCGAGTTCGGCGGGTAGGTTGCGGTAGTTCGAACGCGCGATAAAGCCCGCGCTGCCCTGTGATGGGTAGCGCGGGCTTTTCTTGTCTGTCGTTGCCGCCGACTAGGCGTCGGGGGTGAGGTTGCGGCGACGGCGTCGTCGTGAAGCAGCTGGCTCCCATGCCACGACCGCGGTGGAACGCGGCACGTGCACCAACTCGCCACCACGGCGAGAACCGTTGCGCAACTTCTGGCGCAACTCCTCGTTGTGGCCGCGCTGGGCATCCAACTCGTCCTGCAGTTCCTCGATCTGCGCGGAGAGCTCAATGATCGTCTTGATGCCCGCCAGGTTCACGCCTTCCTCCTGGGAGAGGTACTGGATGCGGCGCAGCATCGAGATGTCGCGGCTGGAGTAGCGGCGACCGCCCCCCTTGGTACGCATCGGGGTGACCAGGCCGAGCCTGTCGTAGGTGCGCAGGGTCTGGGCGTGCATGCCGGTGAGCTCGGCGGCGACAGAGATGACGAAGTATTCCTTCTCTTCTGCCATGGTTACACCTCCTTTCGCCGTCTAGCGCTCGGACCAGCCGGCGCGCGGGTCAAAGCCGGAATCCTTCTCGGCCTGGGCGTATGCGCGCAGTGCACTGGTTGCGGACGGGTCGAGATCCTTCGGCACTTTCACCTCGACGGTGACCAACAGGTCGCCGGCGTTGCCGGAACGCTTCGGGATACCGCGGCCACGCACGCGCAGGGTGCGACCATTCGGGGTACCTGCGGGAACCTTGACCTTCACTGGGTTGTCCAGGGTCGGCACCGCGATGGTGGCGCCGAGGGCGACTTCCGCAAAGGAGACGGGGACCGTGACTTCGAGGTCGTCGCCGGAGCGGGTAAAGGTGTCGTCGCTACGCACATGCACAGTGACGAACAAGTCGCCGGCGGGAGTGCCGTTCGGGCCTGCCTCGCCTTGACCGGCGAGGCGCACCTTCTGACCATCGATGACGCCTGCGGGGATGCGGACCGTGATCGAACGGGTACGTCGGACGGTGCCGGTGCCGTTGCATGTGGTGCACGGATCCTCGATGACTTCACCGGTGCCGTGGCAGTTCGTGCAGGGACGTGCCATGCCGAACGCGCCGGAGTTCTCCCGGATGAAGCCGGAGCCGGAGCAGACCTCACACGTGTGCGTCTTGCCAGACTTCGAACCGGAGCCGTGGCAGGTGGTGCACGGTGCGTCGCCGGTGAGCTCGACGGGGAACGTCGTGCCCTTGGCTGCTTCGCGGAAGTCGAGGGTTATTTCCGTTTCGACGTCGGCCCCCCGCGACGGCCGAGCGTTCCTGCCAGCACCGCCGCGGCCGCCAAAGAAGCCACCGAAGATATCACCAAGGCCGCCGTCTCCAGCTTGTCCACCAGTGGCTGATCCGAAGATGTCCGAGAGGTCGAATTCCGTTTCCGTGCCGCGAAACCCGCCCGGAAAACCGGACGCTCCTCCCCGCCCGAACCGGCCAAAGCCGCCCGAGCCGATCATGGACTTCAACTGGTCGTATTCTTTGCGCTTCTGCTCGTCGCCAATAACGTCGTACGCTTCCGCGACCCGCTTGAACTTCTCCTCGGCCTTCTTGTTGCCGGGGTTCGAATCCGGGTGGTTTTCGCGTGCGAGCTTGCGGTACGCCTTCTTAATATCGGCCTGGCTTGCCGTCGACGACACACCTAAGTCGCCGTAATAATCCTTGTCGGCCCATTCCTGTTGCATAGCCATCTCGCACCCTCCTTTCGCTGTAAATCGGTGTGGAGTTGTTGTCTTCTAAATTTCGTTCACTAAATAATCTAAGTAAAAAGGCCGGGGATCAGGCCGCTTCTTGTTTGCGTGTACCCATTCCCCGGCCCTGCCACCAAGTTGTTGTTACTCGGTGGTATCGGCACTTTCGGCCGGATCGGCGATGATCACCATGGCGTTTCGCACCAGGCGGTCACCCACCGTGTAGCCCTTGCGCAGCACCGTTCCCAGAACCTTTTCATCGCCCTGGGACAGATCCTGCACGGCCTCGTGGACCTCCGGGTTGAACTCGTCGCCTTCGGCACCGAACTCCTTCACACCCTGGCCAGCGACGATGGAACGGAACTTATCCGCGAAAGCCTTCAGCGGGCCTTCTTCCAGGTCGCCGTGCTGCTGGGCGAGATCGAGATCGTCGAGAAGCGGCAGCAGGTCGGTGGCAAACTTTGCCTTTGCGGTGGTGGCAATCTCGCCACGCTCACGCGCGGTGCGGCGGCGGTAGTTGGCGTATTCGGCGCTAACACGCTGCAGGGACTCGGTGCGCTCTGCGAGCTGCAACTCGATGTCGCTGACCGCGCCGTCACCATCGACGTCCGGGTCTACCTCGCCGTCGGCGATCTGCGCTGCGCCTTCCAAGTCCTTCAACTCAGCTTCCGCGGCAACAAGGGGGTCCTCGTCCGTGGACAGTGCCTCGGACTCAGCCGCCTCGTCGGCCAGGGCTTCCGCCTGATCCGGGGAGACGTACTGTTCGTCCGTCGCCTCCGGATTACCCGGGTTGTCGGGCATCTGCTCGTTGTTCGGGTTCGTCATCAGACGTCGCCTCCTTACACGTACTGGGTTGGATTACTTGTTGTCGGCGTCGGTGTCGTCGTCCTCGACAACCTCGGCGTCCACAACGTTGTCGTCGCCAGCATCAGCCTGGGTAGCACCCTCGTTGGCCTGAGCCTCGTAGAGCGCAGTGCCCATTGCCTGGGACTCGGTGGTCAGCTTCTCCACTGCAGACTTGATGGCATCCAGGTCCTCGCCCTTGAGTGCCTCGTCGACAGCATCGGCAGCCTCGGTGACGCGGGTCTTGATGTCCTCGGAGAGCTTCTCGCCGTTCTCGTCCATGAACTTGCGGGTCTGGTACGCCATGGTCTCCGCGTTGTTGCGGGTCTCCTGCTCCTCGCGACGCTTCTTGTCCTCGTCAGCGTGAGCCTCGGCGTCCTTGATCATGCGATCGATCTCTTCATCAGACAGACCAGAGCCGTCCTGGATCTTGATCGTGTTCTCCTTGCCGGTGGCCTTATCCTTCGCGGACACGGACACGATGCCGTTGGCGTCGATGTCGAAAGTGACCTCGATCTGCGGAACACCACGCGGTGCCGGAGCGATACCTGCCAGTTCGAAGGAGCCGAGCAGCTTGTTCGCGGAAGCGATCTCGCGCTCACCCTGGAAGACCTGGATCTGCACGGACGGCTGGTTGTCCTCAGCCGTGGTGAAGGTCTCCGAACGCTTCGTCGGGATGGTGGTGTTGCGCTCGATGAGCTTGGTCATCACGCCACCCTTGGTTTCAATACCGAGGGACAGCGGGGTGACGTCGAGCAGCAGCACGTCCTTGACATCGCCGCGCAGGACACCAGCCTGCAGAGCAGCACCCAGAGCCACAACCTCGTCCGGGTTCACGGACTTGTTCGGCTCCTTGCCAGTGAGCTCCTTGACCAGATCGGACACAGCCGGCATACGGGTCGAGCCACCAACCAGAACAACGTGGTCAATGTCACCGACAGACATGCCAGCATCCTTGATCACCTGGTTGAACGGGCTCTTGGTGCGATCCAGCAGGTCGGAGGTGATCTTCTGGAACTCGGTGCGGGTCAGGGTCTCGTCGAGGAACAGCGGGTTCTTCTCTGCATCAACCGTGATGTACGGCAGGTTGATGGAAGCCTGCTGTGCAGACGAAAGCTCAATCTTTGCCTTCTCCGCAGCCTCGCGCAGACGCTGCATAGCCATCTTGTCCTTGGACAGGTCAACGCCGTTCTGGGACTTGAACTTGTCCACGAGCCACTCGACTACGCGGTTATCCCAGTCGTCGCCGCCGAGCTCGTTGTCACCAGCGGTAGCCAGTACCTCAACAACGCCATCGCCGATCTCAAGCAGGGACACGTCGAAGGTGCCGCCACCGAGGTCGAAGACCAGGATGGTCTCTTCCTTCTCAGCCTTATCCAGGCCGTAAGCCAGTGCCGCAGCGGTCGGCTCGTTCACGATACGCAGGACGTTCAGGCCTGCGATCTGGCCAGCTTCCTTGGTGGCCTGACGCTGAGCGTCCTCGAAGTAAGCCGGAACGGTAATAACAGCCTCAGTGACCTCGTCGCCCAGGTAAGCCTCCGCGTCGCGCTTCAGCTTCTGCAGCGTACGAGCGGAAATCTCCTGCGGGGTGTACTTCTTGCCATCAATATCTACGGTCCAGTCCTCGCCCATGTGACGCTTAACGGAGCGGATCGTGCGATCGACGTTGGTCACCGCCTGGTTCTTTGCAGACTGACCAACAAGCACCTCACCGTTCTTCGCAAAAGCTACAACCGACGGGGTGGTGCGGGAACCCTCAGCGTTAGCGATAACTACCGGCTCGCCGCCCTCAAGGACGGAAACAACCGAGTTCGTGGTGCCAAGGTCAATACCAACTGCGCGTGCCATAAGAGTAATTCCTCCTGTTGGAATGTGGTTTATCAGTAAGTTGATGCGCTTCGACTCAACTTGACGGCCACCACTATAACACCGGCGGACACATCCTTGAGCCTGTTGCACTCAATCTATGTAACGGCACTGTACCCAAAGTTGTTCCCACTCGACGCAACTTTATTTGTTTCCGCAGGTAGAAGCACGCAAAAACACCCTCACCGACCGGGAACATAAGTGGGCGGTGAGGGTGTCGTCGCTAAGCAAATGCTCTTAGAACAGGCCGGTTTCCTTCTCGGAGTAGGACCAGAGGAGGTTCTTGGTCTGCTGGTAGTGGTCGAGCATCATCAGGTGGGTTTCGCGGCCGATGCCGGACTTCTTGTAACCACCGAACGCCGCGTGAGCCGGATAGGAGTGGTACTGGTTCACCCACACACGACCCGCTTGGATCGCGCGACCCGCCTTGTATGCGGTGGTGCCGGAGCGCGCCCAGACACCGGCGCCGAGACCATAGATGGTGTCGTTGGCAATGCGGATGGCCTCGTCGAAGTCCTTGAACGTGGTGACGGACATGACCGGGCCGAAGATCTCCTCCTGGAAGATACGCATGTCGTTGGTGCCCTTGAACACGGTCGGCTCGATGTACATGCCGTTTTCCAGGCCCTCAATCTTGTTCACGCCGCCGCCGGTGAGCACCTCAGCACCTTCCTGGGGCCCAAGCTCGAGGTAGGACTTGATCTTGTCCATCTGCTCGGTGGAGGCCTGCGCACCCATCATCGTTTCGGTGTCCAGCGGGTTGCCGGTCTTGATCTGCTTGACGCGCTGCACACCCAGCTCAAGGAACTCGTCCGCAATGGACTCATGCACCAGCGCACGGGACGGGCAGGTGCAGACCTCCCCCTGGTTCAGAGCGAACATTGCGAAGCCCTCGATGGCCTTCTTCTTAAAGTCATCATCCTTGGCAAAGATGTCCTCGAAGAACAGTGCCGGGGACTTGCCACCAAGCTCGAGGGTGACCGGGATGATCTTGTCGGCCGCGGCCTTGTTGATGATCTTGCCCACCTCAGTTGAGCCGGTGAACGCGATCTTGGCAATGCGGTCAGAACCAGACAGTGCCGCGCCGGCCTCGTCGCCCATACCGTTGACAATGTTCAGCACACCCGCCGGAATGAGGTCGCCGATCAGATCCATCAGATACAGGATCGACGCCGGGGTCTGCTCCGCCGGCTTGAGCACGATCGCGTTACCTGCAGCCAACGCCGGAGCAAGCTTCCAGGCCGCCATGAGCAGCGGGAAGTTCCACGGAATGATCTGGCCAACAACGCCGAGCGGCTCGTGGAAGTGGTAGGCGACGGTGTCGTCGTCAATCTGGCTCAGACGACCTTCCTGTGCACGCAGCGCGCCTGCGTAGTAACGGAAGTGGTCAATCGCCAGCGGAATATCGGCAGCGAGCGTCTCACGCACAGCCTTGCCGTTCTCCCAGGTTTCCGCGACGGCGAGCTCCTCAAGGTGCTCCTCCATGCGGTCCGCGATCTTCAGCAGGACGCCGGAACGCTCCTGCGGGGAGGTCTTCCCCCACGCGGGTGCGGCCTTGTGTGCGGCGTCGAGCGCCAGGTTGATGTCGGCTTCCTTACCGCGTGCAACCTCGCAGAACACCTCGCCGGTGACCGGGGTGATGTTCTCGAAGTACTCGCCATCTACCGGCGGAACCCAGTCGCCACCGATGTAGTTGTCGTAGCGCTTACGGAACTTGACGTTCGAGCCCTCGGTGCCAGGGTTGGGAAACACAGTCATCGTTGTGGCCTTTCTCGGTCGTGGAATGAATTGTGGGCCACACTACACCCAAATCTCTTTGTGGTCTAGGACAACTTCCCCTTGCGCGCACTTTTCGACGACCCCACGCCCCTTCCCCTTATGCATAACCCCACATCTCTGACACAATGACCACGTGAGTGAACGTAAAAAACCAAAATATGTGGGAGCTCTGGACACGGCTGTAGACCCGATCCAGACACTGCCCACCACGGCCGACGCCGCCCAAGACCTCTCCCGCGAGCCGGTCGACCGCGGCGAGATCATCGCCTCCGACGGCCGCACCGCCGCCGCGTGGGCACTGCGCTTCATCATCGTTGTCGCAGCCACGGCCATCCTTCTCTACCTGCTCAAATGGGTCTGGATGGGCCTTCTGCCGATTCTTCTAGCACTGATTGTGTCCACCGTCCTGTGGCCACCGGTGCGCTGGATGCGCGACCACAAGGTCCCCGCATCCCTGGCCACGTTCATCACCCTGATCGGATTCTTCGGCATCATCGGCGGCATCTTCGTCGCCATGGCGCCAACCGTGAAAAGCCAAGGCAGCGAGCTCGCACGACAGGCCGAGCAGGGCGTGAACCAGATCGTCGATTGGCTGAAAGAGCGCGACCTCGAAGTCCTCGAGCCGGAGCAGATCCAGCAGACCGTCGATCAGGTCACCGCCTTTGCCAAGGGCCAGGCCTCCAACATCGCGTCGGGAGTGTTCTCGGGCCTGGGCGCGATTGCGTCGGTAGGCACCACGCTCGCACTGACGCTCGTGCTCACCTTCTTCTTCCTCAAAGACGGCGACCGCTTCCTGCCATGGGTGCGCAAGTACACCGGCGTGCGCGCTGGTTGGCACCTCACCGAAGTGTGCAGCCGCTCCTGGAACACCCTGTCCGGATTCATCCGCACCCAGGCCATCGTGTCCGGTGTTGACGCCTTCTTCATCGGTCTCGGCCTACTGTTCCTCGGCGTGCCACTGTGGCCGGTGCTCGCGGTGATCACGTTCTTCGCCGGCTTCATCCCGATCGTCGGTGCGATTTCTGCAGGCGCTCTGGCGGTGATCATCGCGTTGGTGTCCAACGGGTTCATGAACGCCGTGTTCGTGCTCATCCTCATCATCGCCGTACAGCAGCTGGAGAGCAACGTTCTCTCCCCGATCCTGCAGTCCCAGGCGATGGGCCTACACGCCGCCGTGGTCCTGCTCGCCGTCGCTGTCGGCGGCACCCTGTTCGGCATCGTCGGCGCGTTCCTCGCGGTTCCGGTTGCCGCTGTCGCCGCCGTGTGGCTGCGTTACTGGGCTGAAATGGTTTCGCTGCGCTCCGGCGAGATCACCGCCGACGAAATAGCCATGGCCACCCAACAAACTCAGACCATGGATTCCAAGGAATCCTTCCTCGCCGTGCGCGACCACATGATGCGCCTGGCCAAACGCGAGAAGGAGCCCGTGAAAGAGGGGCTTGGCTCCACGCGCGTCCCGCTTGACGACGACACCCCGTCCGACATCGACACCAACCCACCCGGTCGCCTCCCCGGCGTGAACGACGAAGACTAGGTACGGTGGTGTGCCGCAATTGGTTATCGACGAAAGGAAATACCAATGGCCGATCTGAATAACAAGACCATCGCAATCCTCGCGACCGACGGCTTTGAAGATTCCGAACTGACCTCCCCGAAGGAGGCCGTCGAACAAGCCGGCGCAACCACCAAGGTCGTCTCCACCGAAACCGGTGAGATCGAGGGCAAGAAGGGCGCCAAGGTCGCCGTCGACGTCACCACCGCCGATGCCAAGGCTGCCGACTACGACGCCCTCATCCTCCCGGGTGGCACCCTCAACGCGGATGCCATCCGCGTTGATTCTGACGCCGTCGCCCTGGTCAAGGCGTTCAAGGACGCAGGCAAGCCGATCGGCGTGATCTGCCACGGTGGCTGGATCATGACGGATGCCGACATCTTGAAGGACGTGAAGATCACCTCCGTTGCCAACGTCAAGACCGACCTGGTCAACGCAGGTGCCGAGTGGGTCGACGAGGAAGTTGTCATCGACTCCGGCGTCATCTCGTCGCGCACCCCGGACGATCTGCCGGCCTTCAACGCCGCACTCGTCGAGGAGTTTGCAAAGTAACTTCTGCGAGGTAGCTGCTTTTAGCCCGCTGGCGCGTTTACGCCGGCGGGCTTTCTGCATGTCTGGGAGCTGTTCGGAGCGGATCGTCTAGCTCGCCTCCGATGCTGCTAGACGATTCGCCCCTAAATGAAAACCAGTTGCAACTTCACCTGGGGAAATTCAGCGCGGAATGCTTGATCGTCTAGTCCGGCAGAAGGTCTAGCTAGACGATCCGCCTGCCACGACCGATCATTCAACGCCGAGGGCCACTTTGACTAGGTGGGCAGCGAAAGCGGGCAAGGCAACACCCTCGGACCGGGCGTGCGATTCGAGCTCCTGCGCATCTTCCGGCAGTCCCACCTTCGCGGCCCCCTGCAGTGCCTTCTTGTCGAAGACCGGCGCCAACTCCGGCCACACCCCCTGCGCCTCGCGGGCGAACATGGTCGCGCAGGCGTAGCCGGCGGCGCCGAAGATGCGGATCAATTGCGAGCGCGGCGCTTCAACCAGTGCAGATGGTGAGGTCAGGCCGGCGTCGAACAGTCCGCGTGCGGCGTCGACGGCGACGGTGGCGCGTATGGGCTTCGCTTGCAGCATGCACAGGACGAGGAGCTGGAAGAGGGACGTGGGGTCGTCGTCAAGCGAAATGCCCGCGTCTTCAGCGAAGGTGCTCACGCAGGGCTTCTTCGAGTTCCACGCGGGCGCGCTCGAGGGCTGCTTCCCAAACAGCGGAGGCGCCTTCGTCGGCGGAGTCCGAAACCTGCTTGAGCAGGGTCAGCGGGACGCCAAAGGTGGAGCAGACGGCAGCAAGCGCGTAGCCCTCCATGTCGACGAGTTGGCATTCCTTGGCGAGCTCGTCGCGAAGATCAGAGCGGTTCACAAACGCATCACCGGTGGCCAGCTTCGCCTTCGGCAGGTCGGTGAGGGGTTCGAAGTTGAACCAGCGTGGGTAGACAAAGTCGGTGATGTCGGAGGTGCCGCCGACTTTGAAGTCGTGCTTGACGGCGTCGGAAATTTCGTAGACGCCAGACTCGAGGTCGACGAGCGCGCCGGCGGTGCCGACGTTGATCACGCGTGACGGCAGCGGGCCTTCGGAAAGGCGGCGGGTCAAGGCGATTGCGGCGGGCAGAGTGCCGATGCCGGTGATGAGTACTTCGTGGTCGCCCCCGGACATGATGTCGGCGGCTTCTTCTTTCATGGCTGCAACGATGAGCAAATCAGACATAGTTGCTTATCGTATGCGGGCAGGCTGTGGCTCCACCACTGTTGCGCCTTCGCGCTCGGATGCGGCGCGGGAGTTGGCGCGGGCGCGTTGGATGCCTCGCCAGGAGAGGGCGGCTCCGATTGCAACGATAAGCAAGCGGACGACCCAGAGTCCGCTGGTCATGCCGGCATACGACAAGACGACGGGCAGGTTCAGCAGCACGATCAGGGTGCCGACGACGCCGCCGAGCGCGATGGGGTTCATACGGCTGACCATCCACGCGCCGATGGGCGCGGCGATGACGCCACCGATGAGCAGAGCCAGCACGCCCGCGAGATTTGCGACGAGGTCACGCCACATCCCAACCGCGAACCCGAGTGTTGCGGCGAGGGTGACCAGGAACTCGGCGGTGTTGACGGTGCCGACGATGCGGCGCGGCTCGGCACGCCCTGCGGTAAGCAACGTGGAGGTGGTGACGGGTCCCCAGCCTCCGCCGCCGGTGGCGTCGATGAATCCGCCGAAGAGCCCGAGGCCTGCGAGGAAACCGCGAGAGTGAGGCTTCGTGGCGAGTTTGCGTTGGGTGAGCCCCCGGGCGAAGCGCAGCATGAGGTTCAGCCCGATTAGCGCGAGGATCAGCGACATCACCGGACGTGCCGCTTCGGTGGAGAGTCGCACGAGCACGGTTGCGCCGAGAAACGCCCCGATGGCGCCGGGGATGCCGATTGCGCAGGCGGTGCGCCAGTCCACGTTGCCGAAACGCGTGTGGGCTACGCCGGAGGCGAGTGTGGTGCCCAGTTCCGCGGTGTGGACAACGGCGGAGGCAGCGGCCGGAGTGATACCGGCGAGCGCGATGAGCATGGTGGAAGAGGTGGCGCCGAAGCCCATGCCGAGGCCGCCGTCGACAAGTTGCGCGGCAAGACCTGTGACTGCGATGAGCAGCAGTGTTTCGAGTTTGTACATGTCAGGCGCCTTTCTCGGCGGCGCGGTATCGGTTGGCGACGATCCGCGCGAGGTCTGTGGTCAGCGGCCCGGATGCCGGCAGGTGGTCTGGGATCCGGTCGAGCAGGGTTCCGTGGGTGACAAACAGTGGGAGCACATGCGTATCTGTGAAGCGCCGCTGACCACGCGTCGCCGACACCACTGCCGTTTCCACCCCGGCACGCTTGGCCACTTCGGCGGCGAGGCGGTCGTAGTTGGCGGCTTGTTCAGGGTTGGAGGTGCCGACTGGGAAAAGGGTTGCGTGGGTGGCGGTGGGGTCGTCGATACGCAAGCGGCGCGCAAGGACATCGGCGATGTCGCTGCCGGTACCGAGCGGCTCGGCGAGCACGAGGTCGCAGTGCTGACGGGCTTCGGCGAGGTGGCGCGGCACGTCGATTTTGGCGTGGAATGCGCGGGTGAACAGCAGCGGAACCACAATCGCGCGCGACGAGGAGACGGAGGCGGCTGCCTCGGCGAGGGTGGGTGTGTCGAACTCCAGGTGGGCGTCGGCCCACTCCACACCGAGTTGCGTAGCCGCGGCTTGGGTGAGCGCGCGGATGCCTTCCTTGGCGCGGGGGTGTCGCGAGCCGTGGGAGAGGGTGATCAGCGCGGTCATGGTTATTACCGCAGTCGCTTTCCGACGAGCCCAGCCGCCAGCGTGTTGCCAGTTGACTGGTCGACGAGCAGGAAGTTACCCACCGCACCGCGGGCGGCGTACTGCTCGACGGGCAGTTCGTCGGCGGTGTGGATGGTCACGTGTGCGATGTCGTTGAGCGCAACCGCCTCGGGTGCGGTGTTGTCACCGTCGGCGCCGTCGATGTCCAGGACGCGATCCACGCTGGCCACGCGGGCGCGGACGAACGCGGTGCCGATGCGGAGCTTCACGGCCTGGCCTGCGCGCAGGTCCTTCTCGTTGAGGCCGACGACGGTGGCGTCGAACTCGCGTGTGTCTTCTGGTCGAGTGTGCGTGGCCAGCAGGTCGCCGCGGGTCAGGTCGATGTCGTCGGCAAGCCGCAGCGCAACGGAGTCGCCGGCATGGGCGGTGTCCACGGGGCCGTCGGCGGTGTCGATGCCGGCAACGGTGGTGGTGCGGCCGTAGGGGGCGAGGATCTCGTCGCCAACCGTGATTGAGCCGGCGTTGACGCGGCCGGCGTAGGCACGGTAGTCGGAGGCGTGTTCACGCAGCACGACCTGGATGTTGAAGCGGAAGTCCAAGTCATCGGCGCGGCCGTGTTGCACCGGGATGCTCTCCAGCAGATCGAGCACCGTCGGGCCGGTGTACCAGGGCGTCGCGTCGCTGCGCTCCGCGACGTTGTCGCCGCGCAACGCCGAAATCGGTACCACGTGGGGGTCTTCGATGCCCAACGCTGCGGCCTTGGCGTCGAATTCGGTGCGGATGTCGTCGAAACGCTGCTGCGAATAATCAACGAGGTCGATCTTGTTCACCGCCAAGATCACGGTGCGCACGCCGAGCAGTTTGGCCACGGTGAGGTGGCGGATGGTTTGTTCGACGACGCCGTTGCGGGCGTCGACAAGCAGCACCACCACTTGCGACGTGGACATGCCAGTGACGGTGTTGCGTGTGTACTGCACGTGGCCAGGGGTATCGGCGAGGATGAACGTGCGCTTGTCGGTGGCGAAGTAGCGGTAGGCCACGTCGATGGTGATGCCCTGCTCGCGCTCAGCGCGCAGGCCGTCGACCAGCAACGACAGGTCCAGGCCCTCGAAACCGCGGTCGGCGGAGGTGCGCTCCACGGAGGCGAGTTGGTCGGCGAGCACCGACTTGGTGTCATGCAGCAGGCGGCCGACGAAGGTGGATTTGCCGTCGTCGACGGAGCCGGCGGTGCACAGGCGCAGCGTCTCGCGGGCGGACAGCGCGGCGGTGGCAGTTTCGGCAGCGCCGGTTTCAGGGGCGTTTTCGGAGGTAGCAGCGGGTGCGATGGTTGGGGCGGTCATCAGAAGTAGCCTTCCTTCTTGCGGTCTTCCATGGCGGATTCGCTCAGGCGGTCGTCGGCACGAGTTGCGCCGCGTTCGGTCAGGGTGGAATTAGCGATCTCGACGAGGACCTCGTCGATCGTTTCGGCGTCGGAATCGACCGCGCCGGTGCAGGACATGTCGCCGACAGTGCGGTAGCGCACCCGGCGCGTGTGAAGCTGTTCGCCGTCGCGAGGCCCGCCCCATTCGCCGGGGGTGAGCCACATGCCGTCGCGGCTGAACACTTCGCGGTCGTGGGCGTAGTAGATGGATGGCAGTTCGATGCCACGCGCGCCGATGTACTCCCACACGTCGGCTTCGGTCCAGTTGGAGATTGGGAACACGCGAACGTTTTCGCCGGGCAGAGTCGCGCCGTTGTAGAGGTCCCACAGTTCGGGACGTTGGCGGCGCGGGTCCCAGCCACCGAAGGAGTCGCGGACGGAGAAGACGCGTTCTTTGGCGCGGGCACGTTCTTCGTCGCGACGCGCCCCGCCCAGCACGGCGTTGTATCCGACCTCGGCGATGGTTTCCACCAGCGGCACGGTTTGCAGCGGATTACGGGTGCCGTCGGGGCGTTCTTGCAGGTCACCGCGGTCGATCCAATCCTGCACATGCGCGACTCGCAGACGGAGCCCATGCTTATCGACGACACCATCCCGGAACTCAATCACCTCCAGGAAGTTATGCCCCGTATCCACGTGCAGCAGCTCAATCGGCGGCTTAGCCGGGTAAAACGCGCGGCGCGCCAGCTCCAGCACCACGCAGGAATCCTTCCCGCCCGAAAACAGCAGGCCAACCTTGTCGAACTGCCCCGCCACCTCACGGATGATGTGGATCGACTCGTTTTCTAAATCCTTCAGGTGCGGCGATAGCTGCGTTGCCGTTGCCGTTGCTTGCGTCATTGTGTTGCTCCTTGTTGTCCGGTTGTTGCGCTATTCGGCTATTCGTGCAGACCGCACTCTGTCTTGGTGGCAAACGCCCAGCGCCCGGCGCGTGGGTCCTCCCCTTCCGCCACGGGCAGGGTGCAGGTGGCACAGCCGATGGAGGGGTAGCCCTGTCGGGTCAGCGGGTGGATAATCAGGTCGTTGTCGCGCTCGAATGCGGCGGTGTCTTCCAGGGACCAGGTGACCAGCGGGGAGATCTTCAACCGGCCGGTCGCATCGAGGCTGAGCGCGGGCGTGTCGGCGCGGGTGGGTCCGTCGGCGCGGCGCAGCCCCGTGATCCAGCCGGCGTACGGGCTCATATGCACCGCCAGCGGCTCGACCTTTCGCATGCGGCAGCACGCACCCGGGGCGCGCAGGTACAGGTTGGGCCCGTACGTCTCGTCCTGCTGTGCGCGGGTCAGTTGCGCCTTCGCTCTCACCAGGCGGTGTGAGGGGTAGCGTGCCTCCACCTGGTCGGCCACCTCAAGGGTTTCCGGGAAGTGGTACTCGGTATCCAGGAACAGAAAGTCCGCGCCGGGCAGGTGACGCTGCGCAAGTTCGGCGAGCACCGTGTTTTCCATGGACAGGGTCACCACCAGCGGCCCCGGCGCGTACTCGTTCGCCCACTGGAGGATCTCGGAGGCGGGGGCGTTGTGGAGTTTTGCGGCCCAGTCGTCGACAAGCAATGCGTTTTGCTGCGCCACCCTGTGTGGCAGCGGCGATGTCGTTGTCGGGCCGTCGGGGCTGATATCGGGATCGCGGAAGTTGCTGGGCTGGTTGAGCAGGTTGATCATTGGTTGCCTTTCAATGCGCCGGTGTGGCCGTGGCGTGCGAGCGAGGCCTGCAGCGCTTCTTCCGTGGATGGCGCCTTCGACGGCGCGCCTTGCGGGTCGTCCTGTCCGTGGAACTTCACCTCGAAGATGCGGAGGCATTCGCAGCACTTCCACGCGAATTCGGTCTGTTCGTTCGGCCACAGGTCCTCGCCACCGCAGTAGGGGCAGAAGGTGGGAAAGTTGCGGTTCGGGTTTGGTTCGCGGCGAAAGCTCATCGCAGGTCCTCCTCGTCGGCGCGCGCGACCCAGTCGCGGAAGGTCTCAGCGCCTTCACGCTTATCGACGAAGCGCTGCACCACCCGGGCCACATACTCCGTCAACTCACTGGACAACACCTTGTGACCACGCAGTTTCCGGCCAAAGTTCGCGCCCTCGCCGATCGTGCCGCCAAGGTGCACCTGGAAGCCCTCGACCTTCTCGCCGTGGCCGTTGTCCACCATCTGGCCCTTCAAACCGATGTCGGAGACCTGGTGGCGGGCGCAGGCGTTCGGGCAACCGTTGAGCGAAATGGTGATCGGCGAGTCCAGGTCCCCGAAGCGCTCCTCCAACTCATCGGCGAGTTCGATGGCGCGGGACTTGGTGGTCACGTGCGCCAACTTGCAGTACTCCAGGCCAGTGCACGACAGCAGGCCGCGGCGGAATTCGGAGGGCTTGGAGTACAGGCCCATCTCCTCCAGGTCCGCCTGGAGGTTTGCTGCGGTGTCTGGCGCAACCCCGAGCAGCAGGACCTCCTTGAACGGGGTGAAGCGCAGATCCGTCACGCCGTACTTCTCCGCCAGGTCAGCCAGGGCGATGAGTTGCTCGCCCGACATGTGGCCAAGCGTCGGCTTCACACCGATGTACAGGTTGCCGTCCTTCTGCTCATGCACACCAATGTGGTCGCGGTCTACCAGGTTGTTCGGGGCGTGCGGGCCGTCCGGGAGCCTGTACCCCAAGTAGTCCTCCTCGAGGATCTGGCGGAACTTCTCCACACCCCACTCCGCAACCAGGAACTTCAGGCGGGCCCGGTTGCGCAGGCGCCGGTAGCCGTAATCGCGGAAGATGCGCACAACGTTCGCCCACACGTCCGGGACCTGCTCGAGGGTGACAAAGGCGCCGAGGGATTGTGCCAGCATCGGGTTCGTCGACAAGCCGCCGCCCACATAGCACTCAAAACCCGGGCCAAGTTCGGGGTGCTCGACACCGATGAAGGCGAGATCGTTGATCTCGTGGACCACATCCTGGCGTGCGTTGCCGGAAATGGCGGACTTGAACTTGCGCGGCAGGTTTTGGAACTCGTCTGCGGTAACGATCTCCTGGATCTGCCTAATCGCGGGAGTGGCGTCAATGATCTCGTCCTTGGCAATACCTGCCACCGGCGAGCCCAGGATTACGCGCGGCACATCCCCGCAGGCATCCCAGGTGTTCAGGCCGTTAGCCTCGAGCTTCTCCCAAATCGCCGGGACGTCCTCGATGCGCACCCAGTGGAACTGGATGTTCTGCCGATCCGTCAGGTCCACCGTGGAGCGGGCGTAATCGCGGGACAACTCCCCGACGGCGCGGGCTTGCGCGGTGGAGCAGATGCCTCCGTCGAAACGGATGCGCATCATGAAGTACTTGTCCTCAAGCACCTTGTTGTCCTCGCCGGTGAACTCGCCACCCAGGTTCTGTTTGCGCTGGGTGTACAGGCCAAGCCACTTGAAGCGCGGGTACAGGTCCTCGCGATCGATCGAGTCGAAGCCGCCCTTGGAATAGGTATCGATCACACGCTGCTTCACGTCGAGGACCGGGGACGCCTGCTTGATTTCTTCATCGTGGTTGAGCGGCGCGGTGCCGTCGATAAGCCATTGCCCCTGCGGCTTCTTTGCGCGCGGTTTCGCGGTTTTCGTTGGTGCGGTCACGGGCCCTCCAAAAAGTAGACCGATCGGTTCGGCTATGCGGTTAGTTCTGGCGTTGGTGAGCAAGCATGCCGTACCGCCCTGTCTAGCACAACCAAATCCACGAAACTGCCGGTTAATGGCGTGAATGTAATAGGTTGACCGTGTCTATCAAGGTCCGTTTTACTTGTCCCGCGAAACACGAATGTAAATCACTGAAACTTTAAGACCGCTCTGTCTATGCGCTATAGTGTCGGTCATCGAAAAAATTCCCCTTTTGCGAAAGGACCATCACCCATGAGCTTGCGCGTCGCCGTCATCGGCGCCGGCCCCGCCGGCATTTACGCCTCTGACCTGCTCATCCGCAACGAAGAGCACGATATTCACGTCGACCTTTTCGAGCAGATGCCCGCCCCGTTCGGCCTCATCCGCTACGGTGTTGCGCCCGACCACCCGCGCATCAAGGGCATTGTGAAATCCCTGCACAACGTGCTGGACAAGGACAAGCTGCGCCTCATCGCCAACGTGACCGTCGGCCGCGACATCACCATCGACGAGCTGCGCGACTACTACGACGCCGTCGTCCTCTCCACCGGCGCTGTACGCGACCGTGAACTGCTCATCCCGGGCGGCGATAAGTCCATCGGCGCTGGCGAGTTCGTCGGTTTCTACGACGGCAACCCGCGCTTCGAGCGCGATTGGAACCTCGAGGCCAAGGAAGTCGCCGTTATCGGCGTGGGCAACGTGGCCCTGGATATCTCCCGCGTGCTGGCCAAGACCGCCGACGAGCTCGCCGTCACCGAGATCCCGGACAACGTCTACGAGTCCCTGAAGAAGAACCAGGCCGAGACGGTCCACATGTTCGGCCGCCGCGGCCCCGCCCAGGCGAAGTTCACCCCGAAGGAACTGCGCGAACTCGACGAGTCCGACACCATCCAGGTGCTCGTCGACCCGGAGGACATCGACTACGACCAGCTCTCCGAAGAGGTCCGTCGCGCCGACAAATCCATCGACCTCAACTGCCAAGTGCTTGAGCAGTACGCCATGCGCGAGCCGGACGACTCCCCGCACAAGATCTACATCCACTTCTTCGAGGAACCGGTCGAGGTGCTTACCGACGACGCCGGCAACATCACCGGCCTACGCACCGAGCGCCAGGAACTCGACGGCGAAGGCGGCATCCGCGGCACCGGCAAGTTCACCGACTGGCCAGTCCAGCAGGTCTACCACGCCGTCGGCTACCGCTCCGAGCCTGTCGAGGGCGTGCCGTTCGACCTCGAGCGCCACGTCATTCCTAACGACGGCGGCCGCGTCCTCGTCACCGCCGAAGAGGGTGCCGCACCGGAGGAGAAGCTGTACGTCACCGGCTGGATCAAGCGTGGCCCGGTCGGCCTGATCGGCAACACCAAGTCGGACGCGAAGGAAACCACCGACATGCTCATCGCCGACGCCGACGCCGGCAAGCTCGCCGCACCGACCCACACCGGCAAGGACGAGATCCTCGACCTGCTTCGCGAGCGCGGCATCGACTACGCCACCTGGGCCGGCTGGTACAAGCTCGACGAGGCCGAGCGCGCCCTCGGCGCCGCCGACCCGACCTTCCCGCGCGAGCGCAAGAAGATCGTCGAGTGGGAAGACATGCTGGGTCACTCCCGCGCCGGCGAGTAACGCCGGCGCCCCGGCGCTCCGGCGCCCCCGTGGCGTGCGCCAGAAGCGCGCCTCGTCATGTACACCGAATCGACACGTCCACGCGACGTGTCGATTTTTTGTCGCACAATCGACATGACGCACCCCGCGCACCGTAGCGGCCCCCACAGCCAAAAAGGCGATATCGTCTTTTGCACCGATCGGCGAGACGCGACCTGGGGTTTTGCAACGGCGCACCCTGTAAAAGACGATATCGTCTTTTGGGCAGTCGCGGTGCCACAGCAGCACGGCAGGTCACAGCAGCGCAGCAGCACGCCACAGCAGCGCGAACCCGATATCGGGGTTTAGCGTCGGGTCAGCACCTCGAGCGCTGCCGTGTTCAGAAACACCTTCGACCGCCCCGCCTTCTGTTCTTCGAGGATGCCGGCCTCGACCAGCTGCGACAGCCACATCGATGCTGTCTGCCGCTTCGCCAGTCCCGCATCGATCACGTCCGTGATGCGGACATACGGCTGAACGAACAGCAGCTCCGCCAGTTCGGCTGCTGGCGAGATGCCGGCTTCGCGGACACGGGCGGTGGTGGTGTCCTGGAGGGTGCAGAGGTCGTCGATAAGCAAGCTTGTGCTCCGGGCCGACTCAGTCACCGCGTTGACCATGAACAGGATCCACTGCTCCCACCCACCGTCTGCGGTGACCGCGCGCAGCAGCCGGTAATACTCCGCTTTCCTATCGACGATCGTCCCTGACAGATACAGCACCGGCAGTGACAACACCTTCTCTTGCAGCAACAACAAGATGTTGAGGATGCGGCCGGTGCGGCCGTTGCCGTCGTAAAACGGGTGGATAGCTTCGAACTGGTAATGCGTCACCGCCATCAACACCAGCGGATCCAACCCGTGGTCCGAGTAGATGTAGCGTTCCCACGCCGAAAGGTGGCGTTGCAGCACGTCGAGGCCTTCGGGTGGGGTGTATGCGCGCGTGCCCGTGACCGGGTCGCCGATGTAGGTACCCGGTGTTGAGCGGAGCGTGGCCTGCCCACCCTGCAGGGTCGAGCACACCTCAACCGCAACCTTCTCCGACACCGGCCTATCCGCGATCAGGTCCACGCCGCGCCGCAGAGCATCGCGGTAGCGCAGCGCTTCCTTGGTTGCCGGCGTAGGCTCCGGATCGATGCTCCACTGAGCCCGGAACAGCTCATCGTTCGTGGTCACAATGTTTTCGATCTCTGTCGATGCCTGCGCCTCACGCAACGGGATAGTGGAGGTGATGATCTCCGGGTTCGGGATCAACCGGCATGCGGTGTTGAGGGCGGCCAGTTCGCTGCGGGCGTCGATAACAGCCTTGAGCACCTTTGCGGTCTCAAGCGTGTGCTGTGGTGGCAGCGGCGGAAGATCGTTGTACGGCTTCGCAGGGTCGAACGCCGCTGTGTTTCCAGTCATGTCGAAAGAATAAACACGTCCGCGCGACGTGTCGATTTTTTGTTGCAAAATCGACATGACGCACCCCGCGGACCGCTGCTACAACCACAGCCCAAAAGGCGATATCGTCTTTTGCACCAATCACCGAGCCGCGACCTGGGGTTTTGCAGTGGCCCACCCTGCAAAAGGCGATATCGTCTTTTAGGCAGCAGCACGCCAGAAACGTCTACACTTGCCCGGTTACCTACAGAAAGGGCACCCACGTGGATCTCATCCGCTTAACCACGCGGTTTGGAAAACGCTACGCGCCGACGATTGCGCTGGTGATCGTGCTCCAGCTGGTCACGACCCTGGCCACGCTGTACTTGCCGGATTTGAACGCGGACATCATCAACAACGGTGTCGCGCAGGCTGACGTGCCGTATATCTGGCGGGTTGGCCGCACGATGCTGGTGGTGGCGCTGGTGCAGGTCGTGGCGGCGATCGGGGCGACGTGGTTCGCATCCAAGGCCGCGATGAAAACGGGCCGAGACATCCGCGCGGCGGTGTACGAGCGCGTGACGG
>NZ_KV801080.1:0-39736 GCF_001810365.1 Corynebacterium sp. HMSC055D05 | reverse complement strand
GGTGGCGGCGCCGATCATGGCTATCGGCGGCATCGTTATGGCGTTGCGCCAGGATGCGGGTATGTCGTGGCTGGTGGCCACGGCGGTGTTGGTGCTCACCGTGGTTGTCGGTATCACTGCAGCGCCGCCGACCCGAGCTTCCCGCGTGAGCGCAAGAAGATCGTCGAGTGGGAAGACATGCTGGGGCACTCCACGCACAAGCGCGAGGGTTAATCAAGACGGCACCTTCTAGATCGACAACTCGTGGTCGGGGCGACGTCATTTCGAATCAACAGACATTTCGTTGCCTTCATGTCGATTTTTACGGTGAAAATCGACATGTCAGCTTCTGCGATCACGATTCGGGTAATAGGCATCCCAGCCCGCGTCGGGAATTCTGCTACTAGCTGCGCCCTTCTCAGGATCGGTTTTCGGATCTCAAACCCGAGGTCAGCTACGATAACCCAACCTGGGGGACCTGCACAAAGTAGCAGAAGTCCAGAGGCCGAGGAATGTGGATAGGGCCGCACTTCAGATAAGCTCAGCTTCCCTCACCAAGAGTGCCAGTTGAACGCGGTTACCGATTCCGAGTTCATCAAAAATCTTCGTCAAGTGGGTTTTGACCGTAGCGGTTGATAACAACATCGCTCTCGCTATCTCCTGATTAGTTAAGCTCTGTGCAACTAAGATCGCTATTTCCGTTTCCCTTTCGCTAAGGCCCGCTAGGGCCTGTTGAGCTTGAACCCGCCGATTAACCTGGCCGTCCCGGGTGTACGCGTCAAGCAGGATGCGAGTATGACGAGGGGAAAGAGTGACCTTGCCAGCGGAGGTGTCCCTAATTGCTTGGATTACGGATTCAGGAGGCGCGTCTTTCAATAGGAACCCGATAGCACCGGCCTCAAGGACCTCCATGACGGTCGATTCGTTATCGAATGCAGTCATCATCAATATTGCTTGGCTATGCCCAGTCTTGAGAATCGATTCGGCAACTTGAAGGCCTCCAACGTTTGGCATCCGGACGTCCAGAACAACCACGTCGGGACGCAGACTCGGAAGCTGATCAATAGCCTCAGCACCGCTTCCTGCTTCGCCGACAACTTCGATATCGTCGGTCGCTTGGAGTATGAACTTCAAGCCCCGGCGAACCATCGGATCATCATCCACTAGGTACACACGTATCATCCGATGGTTTCCCTACGCGATCACCGATTTAGGCCAAGGGACTATAACGTGTAGTTCAAAGCGACCGGACCGTTCTCCAAACCGCACAACGCCACCGAACTTGCTTACTCGCCGTTCTACCCGTTTCAAACCCGTCCCACGGCGCTTCTTAACTAGATCTCCCGATTCAACCTCACGCACGGAGTTCTGGATATAGATTTGTAATTCGCCTCCTTCGCTGCCACTCAGTTCAACAGAAATCGGGCTTTGTGGAGCATGAACACTAGCATTGGCTAGAGCCTCTCGAACTACTTGCGAGACGAGCTGGCGCATTTCCCGTGGCATTTCATCCACCTGGCGAAGCGATCTAGTGTTCAGCGTAATGTCGGCCCCGCTTCTCCGATTTTCAGCCACGATCGCAGCTAAATCTTCGGGGGCCTGGAAAGCCGACGCATCGTCCAAGCGGTCAATAAGAACTCTGAGGTCCGCTAACGTCTCTACCGCGGTCTCTCGTATCAATTGGGCGTTCTCCTTGATCACGTCGGGGCCAGCTTCGGAGTTGACCTCGAGGCCACCCGCTTGCAGTGACAACAGCGCTAGCTTATGGCCAACATGATCGTGCGCTTCATTGGCGATCCGGGCTCGCTCCCTGAGGACGGCCTCTGTAGCCACCCTTTGCCGCTCTAGCTCTTTATGCTGCGCAATCACCCGGTACGACTCAACCAGATTTCTATTGTAGGAAATAACCAGCCCAGCCAGGAACGGCGCAATGACGAGAACCGTGCCTTCAACCAGCCAGGCAATAGTTGGATCATTGGTTTCCTTCTCACCCGCCTGAACAGTGACGATCGTTTCCTTCTCCGACCACCCGACTCGGCAGAGGACGAAGGCAGCGACCACAGCCGCGAAACTGCCCCATCCTCGCTTACGCAGTGCCAAGTTGAACACGGTCGGAAGAAAGAAGACGTTAGTTGCAAAAAGAGCACAAACTGCTGGCGGAAAAAGAACCAGAAAGGGATGTCGTTTGCGTTGAAATTGCAGCGCGATCATCAATGCGATTAGCGCTATTAACGCCACCCGACTTTGCTCGCTAGCTCCGCTCAGTGAGACGAAACCGATCAAGCAGATTGACGCAAGGTAGATGAGGTCGCTCCACGTCTGACCCCCAAAGGGACCGTCACCCGAATCTGAGACTACGCGCTCCAAAGTGACACCCCCTTTTAGTCGCAAAGATCCTTGACCAGCAAGAAACAGGCGGAATATTGCGCAATTCTAGCTCGACAACACACACTCGGGCAACTAAGGATTCATAGCTACTTGGCCAAATTTAAATGTCCAGTTGGCCGATACCCGGATCGGACCCGGTAATTCAAACTGAGGATGGCGGTCAAACGATCGCCCTCCCCACTGAAGTCATCGGAAATAGAAAGGAGTACACGTTGGACAAGGAAAACGTTGCCCCGTTCGAAATGGAGCAGATCGACTACCCGGTAATCGAGGAAGACGCTCCAATGCCCCCATTGAGCCAGGAGATGGTCCGACAGGAAGCAAAGCAGGGGCTTCTCGAGATCAGAGATTTTGTGACCGGGGACGAGTTTGTCGCGATGCTGCAAGAACTGTATGCGCTACCGGTTCAGGAACGCGACGAGTTCGTTCGAGGCACGATCCTCGACGAAGATGAGTTAGAAGATCGAGGTATCCATGTGCCTGAGGGCCTGAAGATCCAACGTTCGCGGTTTGGCGACGGCCGACCCACTCTGTTTTGCGTGGCGAAACTCTTGTCAGACGGGGTCAGGAAAGTGACCTACACGTTCGACAGCGACGCGGCACTAGCTTAAGAGGTGCACCTGTGGAAGTGACTAAGAAATTCACAGATAGCGCCAGTTTTCACGGCGCAACTAAAACTGAGCTCGAGTCGAATGATGCTGGTCGACGACTGTTCGGGCTTGCGAATCAGGCGGCTCTTTTTCCGCACCAAGGCGAAATCTTTCTCAACGAGAAGAAATTGGTCCTTGGTGACTGGCTGACTCTGCGGCCCACTGATATCCAGGATGTTGACGTCGAGTTCACACCCGAGTATGGACGCTTCACAGCGGGCGGTAGCCGAGGCGGATTTCCCTCTCTCGGATTCATTAGGGATCTTGGTAAGCCCCTGAACCTCTATCTCACTAACGGAGACAGAATCTCGCTTCTAGTGAACTTCAGACTCGTCAGTGGAACTAACGACAATAAGTCCTGGCTCGAGAAAATTCGCTCGTTCGCCAACATCGGATGACTCCCTTTGTTCACCCCAAGCAAATCATTGCAATACCAGAAAGGATTCACCATGTCCGTAAATACCACGTTCAACAAGATCGACAGCGAGATCGCCGAGGTAGAGCTTCGCATCAACAAGGAAACGATCACGAAGCAAATCGATGACTTCATCGAAGTTATCGCTTCTGATGGGTTCATCGGCTACATCAACGATGTCGCTCAGCTCCCCACCCCATGCGAAAAGGAAGGAGCTTACTACAAAGACCGCCAATCTCGAGACTTTGCGAGAGCGCGGAGTGCCAGTTCCTGACGGACTGCGATTCACAACGCGCGAATTCGAGCTACCCGAAGATGGTCGTGAGGCTGAGGGTCCCCTGCTCAAGGTTCGACCGGAACCTGATCCGCGAATGGGAGGCTGCATCAGCATCGGTTTCTACGTCTGCGCCAGCTACGGCAACTAGCTAAAGTTGCGCCCTAACCCTAGGTGGCAGGCTGGTTGTGGGCCAGAACCCGAAGGAGGTCCGCACCCATGTCCCCACACGATATTCCCCCGCTGATCCCCAAGCCACCAGAGAAGGATTGGGCCGATTACAACACCAACCCCGACCCCGGCAGGACTCGTAAACGTCGGCGTGCAAGCATGCTTTCTGCACGCGATGTGCTGGCGTTGCCGACTGTCACCCTTGCACCCGGTGCCACGCTTTCCGATAGTGAGTTGGTCATGCCGGATGCTGCGGCAGTCGTGTTTATCCCCAACACTGAATGCTCATGTACGGTAAAGAAGCAAGCAACCGAAAACAATAGATAGACCGCCAGCACTACACTATTCCGAACCAAAGACCAAAAGATAAGCATTTTGAGAAAATCTAAACTTTTGGATTTTCCTACAATGCCGACTACGGCGGAATCCCTCCCACTCCTTATATATTTCTTTCTGTATACATTGAATTTGTATTTAGTAAAATGCAGACAACACCACGGATCGGCTTTTGGCTGGACAATTCCAACCAAACACCGCAGCAGACAGTAGAAACCATTCTGAACGTTAGGAAGCCGGTATGATTGTTACATATAAGGGGAAGAAAAATTTCTTTTAGATACTTGTTTTCCTAAAACTGATGTGATATAATAATTCAATTCCAGAAAAGGAGTAAAAAATATGCGGCAAGGTATTCTTAAATAAAACTATAATCAAATAGTGGGAACAAAGGATTATGATAGTCCCTTTTGTAGGGGCTTAGTTTTTTGTACCCAATTTAAGAATACTTTTGCCTTATCAATTTTGACATATCCCCAAAAACAGCACTCACAAACAGGTGTATGCTGTATATGTGTATGTCCGCAAATTATCATCCCCAGTGGTAAAAGTATTTTACTGCTGGGGATTTTTATGCCCTTCGGGGCATAAAAGGGAGGACAATCACATGAAAATAATCAATATTGGAATTCTTGCCCATGTAGACGCTGGAAAGACGACCTTGACGGAGAGCCTGCTATATGCCAGCGGAGCCATTTCAGAACCGGGGAGCGTCGAAAAAGGGACAACGAGGACGGACACCATGTTTTTGGAGCGGCAGCGTGGGATTACCATTCAAGCGGCAGTCACTTCCTTCCAGTGGCACAGATGTAAAGTCAACATTGTGGATACGCCCGGCCACATGGATTTTTTGGCGGAGGTGTACCGCTCTTTGGCTGTTTTAGATGGGGCCATCTTGGTGATCTCCGCTAAAGATGGCGTGCAGGCCCAGACCCGTATTCTGTTCCATGCCCTGCGGAAAATGAACATTCCCACCGTTATCTTTATCAACAAGATCGACCAGGCTGGCGTTGATTTGCAGAGCGTGGTTCAGTCTGTTCGGGATAAGCTCTCCGCCGATATTATCATCAAGCAGACGGTGTCGCTGTCCCCGGAAATAGTCCTGGAGGAAAATACCGACATAGAAGCATGGGATGCGGTCATCGAAAATAACGATAAATTATTGGAAAAGTATATCGCAGGAGAACCAATCAGCCGGGAAAAACTTGTGCGGGAGGAACAGCGGCGGGTTCAAGACGCCTCCCTGTTCCCGGTCTATTATGGCAGCGCCAAAAAGGGCCTTGGCATTCAACCGTTGATGGATGCGGTGACAGGGCTGTTCCAACCGATTGGGGAACAGGGGAGCGCCGCCCTATGCGGCAGCGTTTTCAAGGTGGAGTATACAGATTGCGGCCAGCGGCGTGTCTATCTACGGCTATACAGCGGAACGCTGCGCCTGCGGGATACGGTGGCCCTGGCCGGGAGAGAAAAGCTGAAAATCACAGAGATGCGTATTCCATCCAAAGGGGAAATTGTTCGGACAGACACCGCTTATCCGGGTGAAATTGTTATCCTTCCCAGCGACAGCGTGAGGTTAAACGATGTATTAGGGGACCCAACCCGGCTCCCTCGTAAAAGGTGGCGTGAGGACCCCCTCCCCATGCTGCGGACGTCGATTGCGCCGAAAACGGCAGCGCAAAGAGAACGGCTGCTGGACGCTCTTACGCAACTTGCGGATACTGACCCGCTTTTGCGCTGCGAGGTGGATTCCATCACCCATGAGATCATTCTTTCTTTTTTGGGCCGGGTGCAGTTGGAGGTTGTTTCCGCTTTGCTGTCGGAAAAATACAAGCTTGAAACAGTGGTAAAGGAACCCACCGTCATTTATATGGAGCGGCCGCTCAAAGCAGCCAGCCACACCATCCATATCGAGGTGCCGCCCAACCCGTTTTGGGCATCCATCGGACTGTCTGCTACACCACTCCCGCTTGGCTCCGGTGTACAATACGAGAGCCGGGTTTCGCTGGGATACTTGAACCAGAGTTTTCAAAACGCTGTCAGGGATGGTATCCGTTACGGGCTGGAGCAGGGCTTGTTCGGCTGGAACGTAACGGACTGTAAGATTTGCTTTGAATACGGGCTTTATTACAGTCCGGTCAGCACGCCGGCGGACTTCCGCTCATTGGCCCCGATTGTATTGGAACAGGCATTGAAGGAATCAGGGACGCAACTGCTGGAACCTTATCTCTCCTTCACCCTCTATGCGCCCCGGGAATATCTTTCCAGGGCTTATCATGATGCACCGAAATACTGTGCCACCATCGAAACGGTCCAGGTAAAAAAGGATGAAGTTGTCTTTACTGGCGAGATTCCCGCCCGCTGTATACAGGCATACCGTACTGATCTGGCCTTTTACACCAACGGGCAGAGCGTATGCCTTACAGAACTGAAAGGGTATCAGGCCGCTGTCGGCAAGCCAGTCATCCAGCCCCGCCGTCCAAACAGCCGCCTGGACAAGGTGCGCTATATGTTTCAGAAGATAATGTAACGTCTTGCGCAATGCAAGCGTTCATTGCTGGCTATTGCGAAATATCATTGCGTAACCACCTACGAAGTAGCCCCGATTACAAGCGGGGCTACTTGCCTACGAATGGTACTTAGATGAAAACACCTCAAGTCGCTGTAAAACTTTCTAATCTTAGCAAGAGGTATGGTTCGACTCTCGCACTCGATGACATCAATGTAGAGGTCCCCGCAGGGACAGTAGTGGGTCTTGTGGGGTCGAACGGTAGCGGAAAGTCCACACTTCTACGCCTTATTGCCGGAGTCGAACGCCCTTCCCACGGGGAAATCGAGTTCTTCGGGAAAAACCTCGCCTCCAGCGAAACTATAGGGAGCGGGACTGGAGCTGCAATCGACGCAATGGCGCTTTGGCCGCGCTGGTCAGTCAAACGAACTTTGACATACCTTGGTCAACTTACTGGGCGAACGGACGAGGAAGTCAAGGACGTAATTAAATCCCTGTCGTTGGGTGAGTATTCGTCGAGAAAAGTTCGGACGCTATCGCTTGGAAACCGTCAACGGGTGCAAATTGGTGCCGCTTTGATTAATGGTTCACTCCTTACCATTCTTGACGAACCAATGAACGGTTTAGATCCCCAGGGGCGCCTGCTTATGCGAAACCTCATAGAGCAGTTACCAACTGACGAACGCACTGTCTTAATCTCAAGCCACGACCTCAATGAAATTCAAACCCTTTGCTCCCACATCATCCACCTGGAACGCGGAAGAATGATTTTTGCTGGTGAGCTCGCTAGCTACGTGGGGGAAGCGAAAACTTTCTTAGTACATTATCCGCCGGAATTGAGTGAGGCGATCAGTTCCATCATTGATCATCGACTTGTCCGAACTGGCTCACACAACCCTGGCGTGCTGGAGGTGGACGATCAGAATGTCGAAACCCTACGGACCCTAATGGAGGAGCACTCCATTCCGGTCTTGAATCTGGAGACGAAGAAGCACACTTTGGAGGATCAGTTTCATGCACACGGCAGACCGTAAGACGGTGGTCAAAGTCGAAACCAGAAGGTGGTTACTTCATCCGGGAGTCTTTGCTCTACTCGTAGTTGTGTCGTTACTAACCGCACTGTTGTCATACGCCGCAGTCATGGCATCAAGCGGGGCCTCCTCAGATGCCGGTGCGGTCTCGATCGACACCACGGCAGCACTCGGGCCCGACTCAGAAGATCCGGAGAAGCTGGATCTCGCCGCAACCTCGATCTATCTACTAGCGCCACTTGCCGCTTCACTCCACGGCGTTCTTTTCGCTGGAAGCGAGCTCTCATCGGGCGCTCTGCTCAATATTGCGGTCGCGGCGCGGCGTTTGAGAACGATCTTCGCCGTTCGGGCGCTATCTCTGGTACTTTTGTCGTTAATAACCGGAGCAATCCTAACCGCATTATCGATCGCTGGGTTGACGACAGGTTTGAGGCAAGCCGAAGTACCAAGCCTCACCCCCGAAGCGCCCCTTGGTACCGTCATCCTGGGCGGATCCATTCTCTACGCCACCGTTGCCGTGATCGCATTTGCGGCAGCAACACTGCTAAGACGGTGGGTCGTCGTTTTGGTTGCACTCGTAGCTTATTTCGTCGTTGCAGAACCCCTGTTAGCTTCAATGCTGTCCGAACATGCTTCGAAGTGGTTGCCTCACGTTTCGCTTGGAAAGTGGGTGGACTTTGAGCCCGAGAGGCGATTCGCTTTCCCAACTATGGTTCTGGCACTTTTGGCTCTGGTCACTGCCGTGGTTGGCACGCAGCGTGATCGAGCTGCGAGGTAAGACCGTTTTTGTGAATTCAGGAGACTAGATGGATCTCATCCGCCTCACCGCGCGCTTTGGCAAGCGGTACAGCGGCAAGATCGCGCTGGTGATCGTGCTCCAGCTGGTCACCACCCTGGCCACGCTGTACCTGCCGGATTTGAACGCGGACATCATCAACAACGGTGTCGCGCAGGCCGACGTGCCGTACATCTGGCGGGTCGGCCGCACGATGCTGGTGGTGGCACTGGTGCAGATCGCCGCGGCGATCGCGGCGGTGTGGTTCGCCTCCCAGGTGGCCATGGACACCGGCCGTGACATCCGCGCGGCGGTGTACGAGCGCGTAACGGGCTTTGACCACGAGGACATGTCACACTTCGGCACCGCCACCCTGGTCACGCGCGGGACGAACGACGTGCAGCAGGTACAGATGACGTTCCTGCTGTTCATGAACTTTATGGTGGCGGCGCCGATCATGGCTATCGGCGGCATCATCATGGCGTTGCGCCAGGATGCGGGCATGTCCTGGCTGGTGGTCACGGCGGTGTTGGTGCTCACCGTGGTTGTCGGTATCACTGCGGCGCTGTTGATGCCGATGTTCCGCAAGATGCAGTCGAAGCTGGACAACATCAACGGTCTGCTGCGCGAACAGATCGCCGGCATCCGTGTGGTGCGTGCGTTCGGCCGCGAGGAGTTCGAGGCGCAGCGTTTCACGGAGGCCAACGAGGACATCTCCAGGCTGAGCCTGAACATCGGCCGGGTGTTTGTGACGATGTTCCCGGCGATCATGCTGATCCTGAACCTGGCCACGGCGGCGGTGTTGTGGTTCGGCGGGCATCGTGTCGACGACGGCCTGGTCGAAGTCGGCTCCCTTACCGCGTTTATGCAGTACCTGATGCAGATTCTCATGGCGGTGATGATGGGTGTGTTCATGCTCATGATGCTGCCGCGCGCGATCGTGTGCGCCACCCGCATCGAGGAGGTGCTCGGGCATGAGGTGAAGGCGCCGGCGACGGTGGGGTCGTCGATAAGCAGTGGCGTCGTGCGCTTCGAGGATGTGTCGTACACCTACCCCGGCGCGGAAAAGCCGGTGCTGGAGGGGATCTCGTTTGAGGCGCGTCCGGGCACGACCACGGCGATCATCGGCGCGACCGGCAGTGGCAAAACCACGCTGGTGGGACTGCTGCCGCGGCTGTATTCGCCCACGTCAGGGCGTGTGCTTATCGACGACACCCCGGTGACCACCATGTCTCGCACGGATCTCGTGCGGGCGGTGGCGATGGTGCCGCAGAAGCCGTGGCTGTTTTCGGGAACGGTGGCGTCGAACCTGCGCATGGGCAACCCTGAGGCGACCGATGCGGAACTGTGGGCGGCGCTGCGGACCGCGCAGGCGTCGTTCGTGGAGGATCTGGACATGCCGATCTCCCAGGGAGGCACGAACGTTTCCGGTGGTCAGCGCCAGCGTCTGTGCATTGCGCGGATGCTGGTGGCGGATCCGAAGGTGTATGTGTTCGACGACTCGTTTAGCGCACTGGATGCCACCACCGAGGCAAACCTGAACGCCGCGATGCGCGAGACGGTACAGGACCGGACGGTGATTGTGGTGGCGCAGAAGGTGGCGTCGATACGCAATGCGGATCAGATCCTGGTCATGGAGGCCGGGCGCATCGTCGCCCGCGGCACGCATGAAGAACTGCTGGCGCAGTCCGAGACCTACCGTCAGATCGAGCGCAGCCAGGCGGAGGTGGACGCATGAGTGAGCAGATGACCGAGTTGTCTGACGAGCAACTCGCCGAATACGAAGCGAAAATGGCCGGCGACGACTACTCCGGCAAGGCGCCGCGCAAGGCGAAGAACTTCTGGCCGTCCGCGAAACGCCTGCTCGGGCTGCTCGCCCCCTACAAGGCTGCGCTGACGGCGGTGTTTGTCATGAACGCCCTGTCCGTCCTGTTGGGCGTGCTTGCACCTCGCGTGATGGGCCGCGCCATGGACGTGATCTTCTCCGGCGTGGTATCCAAGCAACTCCCGCCCGGCACCACCAAGGAGCAGGCCGTCGAGGCGATGCGCGCGGCCGGGCAGGACCGGTTCGCAGACATGGCCGGCGCGATGGAACTGACCCCGGGCAGCGGCATCGACTTTGACCGCCTGCGCGACCTGATCGTGCTGGTCCTGGCGCTGTATTTGGCTTCTGCGGTGCTGATGTGGGCCCAGGGCGCGATCCTGAACAAACTGTCCATCCGTGCGGTGTTCAGCCTGCGCGAACGGGTTGAGGCGAAGATCAACCGTCTGCCACTGTCCTACTTTGATACCCGTCAGCGTGGCGACGTCATGTCGCGCACCACCAACGACGTAGACAACGTCCAGCAAGCCCTGCAGCAGTCGTTGTCCTCGCTGTTCAACGCGATCCTGACCGTGGTGGGCATCCTGGTGATGATGTTCGCCATCTCCTGGCAGCTAGCGCTTGTTGCCCTGCTTGCCATCCCGCTGACCGGCCTGGCCATGGCGGTTGTAGGTACGCGCTCACAAAAGCAGTTCACCACCCAGTGGAGGGCCACCGGCGACGTCAACGGGCACGTGGAGGAGTCCTTCTCCGGCCACGACGTGGCGGTCATCTTCGGTCGCACCGACCAACTGCGCGAACAGTTCGACGAACGCAACGAGGAACTCGCAGGTGCTGCTCAGAAGGCGCAGTTTTTGGCCAACTCGATGCACCCGATCATGCAGTTCGTCTCATACCTGTCGTACGTGGCCATCGCGGTGCTCGGTGGTGTGAAGGTCGCTTCCGGCAGGCTCACGCTTGGGGATGCCACCGCGTTTATCCAATACCCCCGCCAGTTCAACCAGCCGCTCGGGGAGATCGCCGGCATGATGCAGATGCTGCAATCCGGGGTCGCGTCCGCCGAGCGCGTCTTCGAACTGCTTGACGCGGAGGAAGAGCCGCGGGAGCAGGGGTCGTCGTCAAGCAAACGCTTCAACGGGCTGGTGGAGTTCAACGACGTGTCCTTCTCGTACACGGACACTCCCCTCATCCGCGACCTGAACCTGCGCGTCGAGCCGGGCCAGACCGCCGCGATCGTCGGCCCCACCGGCGCTGGCAAAACCACGCTGGTGAACCTGATCATGCGGTTCTACGACGTCGACGCGGGTGCGATCACCATCGACGGCACCGACATCCGAGACATGCCTCGCGCCGAGCTGCGTAGCCAGATCGGCATGGTGCTGCAAGACGCCGTGCTGTTCAAGGGCACGATCATGGAAAACATCCGCTACGGCCGCCTCGACGCCACCGACGAGGAAGTCATCGAAGCTGCGAAGGCCACCTACGTGGACCGTTTCGTGCGCGCGCTGCCCGAGGGGTACGACACCATCGTCGACCAAGACGGCGGGTCTATCTCCGCAGGTGAGCGCCAGCTGATCACCATCGCGCGCGCGTTCCTCTCCCAGCCCGCCCTGCTGATTCTCGACGAAGCCACCTCCTCGGTGGACACCCGCACCGAGGTGCTGGTCCAGCAGGCGATGAACGCGCTGCGCTCCAACCGCACCTCGTTCGTTATCGCGCACCGCTTGTCGACGATCCGCGGCGCCGACACCATCCTCGTCATGGAAAAGGGTGCCATTGTGGAGCAAGGCAACCACGCTGAGCTCGTCGCAAAGCAAGGCGCATATTGGAAACTGCACCAATCGCAATTCGGGGAGGACTAGGAAAGTTCTCCCAGCGTTCACCCAGATTTCACTCTGCGTGTGTACGGTCAGCGCGAACGACTGCCGTACACGAGTGATTGGGCGAGCATGAACACACACGCAGCGGGCGGGGGCACCGCGCTTAAGGAAGCAGCACCAGAAAACCCGGAGAACACCGCCACCCGGGAGGATGACGCTCCCAAGGATCCACTGGGCTTTTTGTCTCTCGACGGCGCCGCCAAGCAGGCCGCGAACTGGATCGCCGTAGCGCTCGGCGTTTGGCTGCTACTCAACGGCGTGGGCATGATCGGCGACGGCTTCAAAATGGTCGCCGGCGACCAGGCCGAAGAACTGTTCTCGTTTGCTGAGAACCCGTTCGTTGGCCTTGCGATTGGTGTGGTGGCCACGGCGATTATTCAGTCGTCGTCGACAACCACCTCGATTGTGGTCGGCATGATCGCCGGTGGCCTACCGCTGAGCATTGCGGTGCCGATGCTGTTCGGCGCCAACATGGGCACCTCGGTGACCTCCACCCTGGTCGCGCTCGGCCTGGCGGGGAACAAGACCCAGTTCAAAAACGGTTTCTCCATGGCAACCGTGCACGACTTCTTCAACCTCATCGCCATCCTGATCTTCTTCCCGTTGGAGATCTTCACCGGGTTCCTGTCGCGCACCGCGTCGGCGATCGCGCCGTCGCTGAGTGGTCAGGGCGAAGGTGTTGTCGCCGGTGCCTTCGAGGCCATCGGCGACGCGCTGGACACCATCACCGAACCGCTCGTTGCCCTGGCTGGCAACCTCGTTTCCCCGCTTGGCGATATGTGGGGCGGCATCGTACTTTCCATCATCGGCATCGCACTGATTCTGTGGTCCATCCAGTTCATCGGCAACCTGCTCAACGCCCTGCTGGTGGGCAAGGCCCAAGAGATCCTCTACGCCGCGCTGGGCAAAAACTCGTTTGTCGGCCTGCTCTCCGGCGCGGTAATCACCACCCTGGTGCAGTCCTCCTCCACCACCACCGCACTGACGGTGCCGCTGGCGGCCTCCGGCAAGTTCGAGGTCCGCACGCTGTTCCCGTTCGTGGTCGGCGCGAACATCGGCACCACCGTCACCGGCCTGATCGCCGCGTTCGCTGTCTCCGGCGCGGACGCCGAAGCCGCCATGGCAGGCGCGCTGGTGCACACCCTATTCAACGTGTGCGCCGCAGCCGTGATCCTTGGCATCCCGTTCATGAGCAAACTGCCGCCGGCCGGTTCTGACTGGCTCGCCGGCCTCGCCGTAAAGAACAAGCTCTACGTCTTCCTCTGGATCGGCGGAGTGTTCTTCGCCATCCCAATCCTCGCCGTTTTCATCTCCAACGCGCTCACCTAAGGAACAGCACCATGACCGACGCGAACCAGACGCCAGACCTGTCGCCCATGGCACAGGAACTCATCCAGAATGAAGCCCCCGACAACGCCCTTGTGGCACTGCTCAACGAGCTCGAGGAAACCGCCGCAGAACTTCGCGACGAACTCGCCGCCCGCCACGCCACCAACCAGACACTGCTTAGCGACGACACCGACGCCGACACCGACCACCACGCGCGCTACAAGAAGACCAACCCGAACGTCACCCCAGAGCAGGAAGAAGAGCTGGAGAACTTCCCCGAATACTGGGCCAACGCGCAAGGGTCCTGGTCGAGCCTGTTCAAACTGCTTCGCGAGTTCCGCGTCGAAATGCGAAAGGGTCACAACGATGCCAACGATGCGTAAAACCCTCACCGCCGCGCTCGCGGCCGCGGCGGCGCTGACGCTGGGCGCTTGCGCCGGTTCCGGCTCTGGCACTGGCTCCGGTTCCGGTTCCGGCGAGGCGTTCACCATCACGGGGTCGTCGACAGTCGAGCCCATCACGCGCTACATGCTCAACCGCTACAACTTCGACGCCGCGCTTGAGGCAGTTGGTTCGACCGACGGCTTTGACAAGTTCTGCGCAGGCGACGCCGACATCAACAACGCCTCCGTCGCCATTCCCGGCAGCGAATCCTCCGTGGACTACCAGGCACAATGCGCCGAGTCCGGCGTGGACTTCTTTGAGTTGCCGATTGGTCTGGACGCGATCACCATCGTCAAACACGCCGACAACGACTGGGCCACCGACCTGACCGTCGAGCAACTCCACGACATCTGGTCGAAGGAATCCACCGTCACCACCTGGTCCGACATCGACCCATCTTGGCCGAACGAGACCATCAACCTCTACGGACGCCCCGCCGGCTCCGGCACCCTCGGCGTGTTCGAGGACATGGTGCTTGGCAACGACACCATCCGCGACGACTACCAATCCAGCGACGACATCCAAGAACTGTCCACGTGGGTCTCCGAAGACGTCAACGGCCTGAGCTTCATGGGCATCGGCAACTACCTAGCCACCGAGGGCACGGTGCGCAACAAGATCGACAACGTACTCGTCGACGGCATCGCCCCCACCGCCGACGAAGCCAAGAGCGGCAACTACCCCCTGTCGCGCCCGCTGTTCATCTACGTCAACGCGGAATCGGCGAAGAAGGACAACGTCGGCGAGTTTGTCACCACCTACCTCGACAACGCCGAAGCAGTCATGCCGCGCGTGTACTTCTACCAGCTGCCCGAGGAGGTCTACGACGCCACAAAGCAGCGCTTCGCCGACGGCACCACAGGTATCGACGAACAGTGGCACGCATTGAACTAACATCACGTCCATGAGCACCCCTTACGGCAACTTCCGCATCGGCGACCAAGAGCGCATGGACGCCATGGACATCCTCGGCCGCGCGCTCGGCGAAGGCCGGTTGGACATGGCCGAGTTTGACAACCGGTGCCAAGCCGTCGCCGAGGCCCAAACGCAGCAGGACCTGCAGCCGATTTTGGGGGATTTGCCGACGGGCCGGGGCGGTGGGGTCGTCGATAAGCAAGTGTCCGACGATGCGGTCCTGTACAGCCAAGCCGAAATCATGCAGGCACGCCGCTCCGGGCGCCGCACCCGCGCCGGCGTGTTCTGGCTCGGCACCATCGGCTCCATCGGCCTGGTGAGCATCTTCGGAGCCGCGGGATCAACTGCGCTGTCCGGCCTGTCGATCCTGCTCATCCCCACCCTGTTCATCCTGCTCTACGTAATGAAGGTTGGGCCCGACTCCTGGTACACCCCCAGCCTGCGCCAACTCGAACAACAGCGCCGCCAAGAAATCAAACGCCGCCAACTCGAAATCGAAGCCGCCCAGGTCCACCAGCAGGCCCTCATGCGCGCGCAACGCAAAGACCAAATCAACCAAATGACCAACGACGCACTCAACATCGCGCAAGACACCGTCAATCGCTTCCGCCGGAAGTAGACCCGGCCTACAGTGGTAACCCATGAGCGAGCCACTGAAACCGCACCGCCACTTCGACCAGGCGGAAAAACTCAAGAACGTCTTCTACGACATCCGCGGCCCCGTCACCGCCACCGCCGAGCAGATGGAACGTGACGGGCACACCATTTTGAAACTCAACACCGGCAACCCCGCCGTGTTCGGTTTCGAGGCGCCCGACGTGATCATGCGCGACATGATCGCCAACCTGCCCACCTCCCAGGGCTACACCACCTCCAAAGGCATCACCTCCGCCCGCCGCGCAGTGGTCACCCGCTACGAAATGATCGAAGACTTCCCGCACTTCGACATCGACGACGTCTACCTCGGCAACGGCGTGTCCGAACTGATCAGCATGGTCACCCAAGCCCTGCTCAACGACGGCGACGAAATCCTCATCCCCGCCCCCGACTACCCGCTGTGGACCGCCGCCTCCACGCTCGCCGGCGGCAACGTCGTCCACTACCGTTGCGACGAAGAGGACAACTGGAACCCGTCCCTGGAAGACATTCGGGAGAAGGTCACGCCGCGCACCAAAGCGATCGTGGTCATCAACCCCAACAACCCCACCGGCGCCGTCTACTCCCGCGAGATCCTAGAAGGCATCGCCGACATCGCCCGCGAGCACGAGCTCATGGTCCTTGCCGACGAAATCTACGACCGCGTACTTTACGACGACGCCAAGCACATCTCCATGGCCGAAGTCGCCCCCGACCTCCTCTGCATCACCTTCAACGGCCTGTCCAAGGCGTACCGTGTCTGCGGGTACCGCGCCGGATGGATGGTCGTAACCGGCCCGCGCCGCCGCGCCAAGGGATTCATCGAAGGGCTTGATCTGTTGTCGGGTACCCGCCTGTGCGCCAACGTGCCCGGCCAACACGCCATCCAGGTCGCCTTGGGCGGCCGCCAGTCCATCTACGAGCTCACCGGCGCCGGCGGCCGCCTACGCAAACAGCGCGACATCGCCGTCCGCAAACTGCGCGAGATCCCCGGCATCTCCGTCGTCGAACCCAAGGGTGCGTTGTACTGCTTCCCCAAAATCGACGCCGAAATGTACAACATCCACGACGACGAACGATTCATGCTCGACCTCCTCAAATCCGAGAAGATCCTCATGGTCCAAGGCACCGGCTTCAACTACCCCACCCCCGACCACTTCCGCGTGGTCACCCTGCCGTGGGCGTCCCAGTTGGAAAACGCCATCGAGCGCCTCGGCAACTTCCTGGCGGACTACCACCAGCACTAGGGGTTGTTGGCGGTTGGTTGGCGGTTGGCGGTTGGGCGCCGCTTCCTGCCGGTGCCTCCCCTTCCGGCGCCCCTTTCCGAAAATAGTTCCCGGCCGGGGAACTATTTGGGGGCTTCGACCCTTTCTCGCCGGCATTCCCCCAGGTCGGCACGCCGTTGAGACAAAATAGTTCCCGGTTTCGCCCTGAGGCCGGGAACTATTTTGCACGCCCGCCGGCTACGGGCGTTAAGGCGCGTTTCCTGACACATTCCACAAAATCTGTCAGGGCCAATTTCTGACCAGGCGCGATGCCGGTCGCTGACACATTCCGCCGCAATCTGTCAGCCGCGAGGGGTTGTGAGTGGCCGACACCTACCCCGACTTACAGCAGCACAAACCCCTTGACCCCCAACAGGCACTGCCATAGTATCGACGAGGAATTGTCCCCGGAGGAAGGAGTAGGCCGTGCTCATGTTCCGTGTTTCCGCCTAACACGAAACAGAAAGTTGAATGAGCATGCCTATTTCCCTAAATAACGTCTCCCTCGAGTGGCCTAACGGAACCTCCTGCTTCTCGGACTTGAATGCCATATTTTCAAGTCACTTGACCGGCTTGATCGGCGATAACGGTTCCGGAAAAACGACTCTGATCAGGGTCATTCTCGGCGAGCTACAGCCGAGCACGGGTTCGGTCGAACGCCCGTTGAAAATCGCTTACCTACCTCAGGATCTTGGACTGCAACCGGACACTACGGTTTCGGACGTCTTTGGGGTTACCGAAATCATCGAGGCAATCAACGCCGTCGAAGGTGGCCAGTTCAATCCCGAATTGTTCGAGCTTATTGGCGACCGGTGGGATGCTGCTGAAGAGACTCAGGCTGTGCTGTCCGCTCACGGCCTCCCGCTCAACTTGGACAGGCCGCTGTCCACCATGTCCGGTGGAGAGGCTGTTCGTGTTGCACTAGCTGCGCTCATGTCTGACAACCCCGATTTCATCGTGATGGACGAGCCAACAAACAACCTCGATTCGGAAGCAAAAGCCCAGCTGATCCATTCTCTTTCCAAATCCACTGTTCCTGCAATTGTGGTGAGCCACGATCGCGACTTGTTGGATTCCGTGGACGAAATTGCAGAACTTCACGACGGGAAGCTACGTCTTTTCCCCGGCAACTACTCCGCCTACCGCGAAACTCTGGCCAGCGAACAGGACGCAGCGATGCGGGAGGTGCGGGACAAGAAGGCGGTTCACAGTAGGCAGGTTCGGGAGCGTGAGGCGATGCAAACTCGCATTGCCCGGGACGCTCGTCGCGGAAAGAAGTTCGCGGCTAACAAACGCAAACCTGGTATGGCGATGGGGCTGGACAAGGATCGGTCTGAGAAGACTGCTGCTCGGCGTGGTGCGGCTCATGCCGAGTCTGTGGAGTCGTCTCTCGCTGCGTATCGGCACGCGCAAGACAAGGTTCGCGACGATCAACATGTGTTCATTGAGCTTCCCGGTACGGCGCTTCCGAACGGAACCCGTGTTATGGAAATCCCAGGGCTCACTGTTGTGGGCCCCGAGCGTGTCCGGATCACTGGGCCGAACGGCAGCGGAAAGACGACCCTGCTCAACTCTGTTGCAGACGGTAGCGCGGGGTATGTGATTAGGAATGTGGGGTACCTCCGGCAACGCATTGTTCTTGACCCCAACCGGTCAGTTTTGGAATTGGTCTCGGAGGCCAACGCGTCTGCTGACCCGCAGTATATTCGGGACCAACTCGCGCAACTGTTGTTTCAGAATGAGACTGTGCACGCGCCTATTGGAACGCTTTCGGGTGGTGAGCGTTTCCGCGTTGAGTTTGCCCGCGTTCTTCTTTCGTCGCCTGCTCCGCAGCTATTGCTTCTCGACGAGCCCACCAACAACATCGATATCTCAACCGTGAACTGGCTTGTCTCCGCTCTTGAGAGTTATGCAGGTGCGGTTCTTCTCGTCAGCCACGACGAAGACTTCTGTGAGCGTATGAACCTTGACAGGGAAGTTTCCATCGATGATCTGACCTGATGGCCCCTGCAGCTCCCGCAAAATAGTTCCCCGTCCGGGAACTATTTGGGGTCTTCGACCTCTCCTCACCGGCATTCCCCCAGGTCAGCACGCCGTTGAGGCAAGAAAGTTCCCAGTTTCGCACTGAAACCGGGAACTATTTTGCATGCCCGCCTGCTACGGGCGTAGCACCCCACCTACACCGGACGGAAGGTATCCGGCGACGCGGCCTTCCACTCCTGTGCCCAGGATGACGGCGGGTCTTCGAGCAGCTGGCCTGGGCGCAGCCATTCGTAGATGGAGGCGTAGGAGCGGGACTCGGTTGGGGAGATGTTGCGGCGCAGCATCTCGGGGGTGAGATCGGCCGGGTCGGTGACGCCCATGGAGGCCATGAGGCGCACGGCGGTGTTGACGGTGGTCTTGTGGTAGTTGTACACCGCTTCGGACTTGTCCTTGACCACGACGGCGCGGTTGCGGCGCGGGTCTTGGGTAGCCACGCCGGTGGGGCATTCGCCGGTGTGGCAGCGTTGTGCCTGGATGCAGCCGACGGCCATCATCATGGCGCGGGCGGAGTTGGTGTAGTCGGCGCCTTGGATCATGCGCATGACGATGTCGGAGCCGCCGGCGACTTTGCCGGATGCGCCGAGTTTGATTTGGTCGCGCAGGCCGGTGCCGACGAGTGCGTTGTGCACGGTCATCAGGCCGTGGGTCAGTGGCATGCCCATGTGGTCTTCGAAGTCGATGGGGGCGGCGCCGGTGCCGCCTTCGGAGCCGTCGACGACGATGAAGTCGGGTGCGGTGCCGACCTCGCGGATGGCCTTGCAAATGGCAAGCACTTCTCGACGACTCGACACACACAACTTGAACCCCGCCGGTTTACCGCCGGACAGCTCGCGCATCTTCGCGATGAACTCGATCAACTCGACAGGGGTGCTGAACACGCGGTGGGCTGCGGGGCTGATGCAGTCCTTGCCCATGGGCACGTCGCGGATTTCGGAGACTTCTTTGGTGATCTTGTCGGCTGGCAGCACGCCACCGATGCCCGGCTTGGCGCCCTGGCTGACTTTCAGTTCGACCATCTTGACCTGGTCGTCGGCGGCGCGGTCGCGGAACTTAGCGGGGTCGAAGTCGCCGTCGTGGGTGCGGGCGCCGAAGTAGCCGGTACCCATTTGCCAGACGAGGTCGCCGCCGAATTCCTTGTGGTAAGGGGAGATGCCGCCTTCGCCGGTGTTGTGGGCGAAGCCGCCCATGGCTGCGCCTTTGTTCAGGGAGCGTACGGCGTTTTTGGACAGGGAGCCGAAGCTCATGGAGGACACGTTCAGCATGGAGATGGAGTACGGCTGGGTGCAGTCCTTGCCGCCGATGAGGGTGCGGGGCGGTTCGGAGGGTTCGTCGACAGGCGCGAGCGTATGTACGAGGTGTTCGTGGTTGGTGGCGTAGACGTCCTGGACGGTGCCGAAGGACGTTTCGCTTTGCATGCCCTTTGCGCGTTCGTAAATTGCGTTTCGCTGGTCGCGGTTGAAGGGGCGGCCGTCCCAGTCGCGCTCGATGAAGTATTGGCGCAGTTCGGGGCCGATATCGGTGAGCAGGGTGCGCATGTGCCCGAGTACGGGGTAGTTGCGCAGGACCGGGTTTTTGGTCTGAGTGAGGTCGTGGATGGCCACGCCGCCCAACGCCGCTGCGACGCTGCCGAGGGCGACCTTGGCAAAGTTTCCTGACTTGTCCTTAGGCATGCGCCCCATCATGCCTTAATAATCTGTAGTTGTTGACAGGCACGCGGTTTCGTCGACTAGAGGGTGCGTCCGAGCGCCCGCATTTCCCATCCGGCGTTGCGCCATTGTTGTACGTCCAGGACGTTTCGGGCGTCGATAAGCAATTGCTTTTCGACGACCCCAGCAACCCACTCCGGATCCATCTCCCTAAACTGCCCCCATTCGGTAGCGAGGATGGTCAGCTCCGCGCCGCGCAGCGCCTCTTCGAGCGTGTCGGCGTAGTCCAGGGTTGGGAAGACCTTGCGGGCGTTGTCCATCGCCTGCGGGTCGAAGACGGTGACGTTCGCGCCGGCCAGGGAGAGTTGGCCCGCCACGGCAAGGGCTGGCGAGTCGCGCACGTCGTCCGAGTTCGGCTTAAACGCTGCACCCAGCACCGTGATGTTGCGGCCGATCAGGCTGCCGAGTTCCTCGCGTGCCATGTCGACCACGCGCTGGCGGCGTCGCATGTTGATCGCATCCACCTCGCGCAGGAAGGTCAGCGCCTGGTCGGCGCCAACCTCGCCGGCGCGCGCCATGAACGCACGGATGTCCTTCGGCAGGCAGCCCCCGCCGAAGCCGAGGCCGGCGCCGAGGAATTTGCGGCCGATGCGGTCGTCGTAACCAATCGCGTCTGCGAGTTGGGTCACGTCTGCGCCGACGATCTCGCAGACCTCGCTCACCGCGTTGATAAACGAGATCTTCGTGGCCAAAAACGCGTTCGCCGACACCTTCACCAACTCCGCCGTCTGCAGGTCGGTGACGATAAACGGGGTGCCGTTGGCCAGCGGTTTGGCGTAAATCTCGCGGGCGACGGCTTCGGCTTGGCTTTCTCCGTGCGTGGCGCTTGCGCCTCGCACACCGAGAACGATCCGGTCCGGCTCGATCGTGTCCTTGACGGCGTATCCCTCACGCAGAAACTCCGGGTTCCAGGCGATCTCCACGGTCGCGCCGTCCTGGGTGAGGTTATCGGCGCGTTCCTGCAGTGCCGCTGCAGTGCCAACCGGGACCGTGGACTTGCCCAGGATGACGTGGTGACCGTGCAGTTTGGGCACGAGGTCGTCGATAACCGCCTCGACAAAGCGCGTATCCGCCGCATACGACCCGCGCTGCTGCGGCGTGCCCACCCCGATGAAGTGCACGTTGGCGAAGTTGGCGGCCTCGTCGTAATTCGTCGTAAAGCTGAGGCGACCTGCGTCGATGTTGCGCTCCAGCACTTCCGGCAGGCCCGGCTCGTAGAACGGCACCTTGGAGTTCTTCAGCGCCTCGATCTTGTGCTCATCCACGTCGACGCCGAGCACCTCGTGGCCCAACTCCGCCATGCACGCCGCATGCGTCGCGCCAAGATAACCAGTGCCGATCACAGTCAGTCGCATGGTGGCCATTATGCCGTGGCGGTGTTGGCACTGCAGGGTGAGCGCGGTGGTGGGGTTGATCGTCTAGTTCCCTCGGCAGGCTGCTAGACGATTCGCACCGTATTGCAAACCATCTTCAACATGACCTGGGGAAACGCAGACAAGGCGGGTGGATCGTCTAGCAGTTCGGACCGTCTAGCTAGACGATGCACCACCAGCCCTACTGAAAGTTCAGATACGCCTTCGACGGTGTCGGGCCGCGCTGGCCCTGGTACTTCGAGCCGAGCGCACCCGAGCCGTACGGAGTGTCAGCCGGGGAGGTCATCTTGAACAGCGCGAGTTGGCCGACCTTCATGCCGGGCCACAGCATGATCGGCAGGTTGGCCACGTTGGACAGTTCCAGCGTGATGTGCCCAGAGAAGCCCGGATCGATGAAACCCGCGGTGGAGTGGGTCAGCAATCCCAGACGGCCCAGCGAGGACTTGCCCTCGAGGCGGCCGGCCAGGTCGGCGGGCAGCGTGAAGCACTCCAGGGTGGAGGCGAGGACGAACTCGCCGGGGTGGAGGACGAACGCGTCGTCGTCGGCAACCTCGACGAGCGTCGTCAGATCCGGCATTTCCAGCTTCGGATCGATGTGCGTGTACTTCGAGTTATTAAAGACTCGGAAGAACTTATCCAGGCGCACGTCAACCGAACTCGGTTGGACCATCGACGGATCGAAGGGGTCGATGCCGAGGTGGCCGGAGTCAATGGATTCGCGAATGTCGTGATCTGAAAGCAGCACGACACAGAGTGTACTTCCCCACCCCTTGCCCGGTTTTTGGAGCCGGTTCCTGCAGTGCTAAAGTCGTAAAAGCTGCCGGCGTAGTTTAGTGGTAGAACATCAGCTTCCCAAGCTGAGAGTGCGGGTTCGATTCCCGTCGCCGGCTCCAATGTCATGAGTCGCGTCATGCTTGACGGATGAGTCGCGACATGCTGGACGGACCGGCATCCCAGTTGTTTTTGTTCTGGGGTGCCGGTTTTGTTCATTCGGCGTGAAGTGGTGGGTCGCCGTGTTTCCAGTAGGCCTTTTGGTAGTCGCGGGCGGTATCGATGTAGTGCTCGGTGATGACCTCTCCGGTTTCGGCGAGTGATGTGATGATGTGGTTGTCGGTGATGACCATCAGGATTTTCTTGTGTTTGTAGGCGCGTCCGATGCCGAGATGGAAGAGTTTGCCGGCATAGCGCACGGTGACTTTGCCGTTTTTGTCGACGGTGTCGTTTCGGGTGCGCCATTCTTCTTTGGGGTTGTCGTTGGGCGTGGCTTTAACTCCGGTGGTGTATGCCTGTTGCGGGGTGCGTCTGCCTAGGGCTCGGTGGGGGCGTGTGCAGTTGTAGTATTGGCGAAATTCGTTGAGGAGTTGTTGCAGCTCGTCGATGGTTTGTGCTGGGGGTCGGGCTTTGATCCATTTTTTGAGGGTTTGGTGGAATCGTTCGATTTTTCCTTGGGTTTGGGGGTGGCCTGGCCGTCCGTTTTTCTGTTGGATTTTGTGTGCGGCGAGTGTCTTTTCGAACGCGTTTCGCCCGCCCTTACACCCGGCAAGACGGGTGGTAAAGACCATGCCGTTATCCGTCAGTGTGGATGCTGGTGGGCCGTATTGGTCAATCAGACGGCCCAGTTCGGCAGCGACGGTGGTGCCTGAGAATGCGGCAGCTGCGGTGATTGACAGCAGGTATCGCGAGTGGTCGTCGAGGAAGTCGAGGACTTCTACTCGTGTGTTGTCGGCAAGGTAGAGGTTGGTGATATCAGCTTGCCAGCATTCGTTGGGCATTGCGGCTTCGAAGCGGATGTAGGAGTTTTTCGGCCTTTTCCTCGGCTGTGGGGTAATTAGGCCTTCGTTGGTGAGGATGCGGCGAATCGTTGAGGTTGAAGGGGCACGTTTGCCGGCTTGTTCGAGGTGGTAGGCGATGGTTTCGGGTCCGGCGTCAAGTCCGTGCCGGGTGAGTTGCTTGCGGATGTCGATGATTTCGTTTCGTAACGCGTCCGGTACCGCGTGTGGGTGGGTGTGAGGTGCACGTGATTTCGGTGCGATTGCTTCGGCGCCGCCTGCGTCGTAGGCGTTGAGGATCTGGTGGACTCGTTGGCGTGAGATGCCGAAGCGTTTGGCGACGTTGGTGGGTGTCGCACCTTGGTCTCTGACGGCTCTGACAATGGCAAGGTTGCGGTTGGGACTGTTCATGATGTCAAACATGTCCCGACTCACCGGTCAAGCGTCACCGACACGGCTGAGGTAACCCTAAGTGTCAACTTTGTCGCGACTCACCTGTCAAGTATCAGGACTGCCCTCGCAGGCACACCCCGTCAAATATGTCGTGACTTCGGACACCGTCGCCGGCTCCAAGGCACTGGTTATTTTTGGGGGCGAAATGGATCAGCGGACGGTCAAATTAGACTCGACGGATCACGGCGAGTTTGTCATCTACCAGACCGAGGACGGATTAACGGAAGTCCATCTGCGAGTTGTCGACAAATCAGTATGGATGACTCAAAGTGAAGTCGCAGATCTCTTTGATATATCTCCGGCAAGCGTGAGCATTCACCTCAAGAATATCTACGCCGAAAACGAGCTGAGCAGGGATCGAACTATTAAAGAAATTCAAATAGTTCGATCTGAAGGAGATCGCGATGTTTCGCGAACACTCAAACATTACAATCTGGATGCGATTGTTGCTGTCGGCTACCGAGTTAAAGGACCAAGAGGAAATCAGTTCCGACGCTGGGCCAGTGAAATACTCCAGGAGTATTTGAGAAAAGGTTTCGTCCTCAACGACGAAAAGCTCAAAGACCCCCGCGGAACCGATTATTTCGACGAGCTACTCGCGCGAATCCGGGATATTCGATCCTCCGAAGCTCGCCTCTACCTCAGACTACGAGACATTGTCGCGCTTGCTACGGACTACAACAAAGATAGCCCCAAAACACGCGGGATTTTCAGCTGGATTCAGGACAAACTCCATTACGCAGTTACCGGTCAAACTGCTTCAGAAATCATTGCGACACGTTGCGACCCCGGAGCCGACAACCTGGGGTTATCCACTTTCAAGGGGAAAGTGGTAAGGAAAGGTGATGTAACCACCGCAAAAAACTATCTAACAAATTCCGAGCTCACCACACTCAACCTGCTAGTTTCCTAGTTTTTGGAATATGCAGACCTCCAGACTCGTATGAGAAGCCCTATCTACATGAAGGATTGGTTGGAGAATACCGATTCGTTTATTGAATTCAATGGCTTCGAGCCGTTGAAGGATCGCGGAAGAATCTCGCGCGAAGAGGCCAACAGACTAGCCAAAGAACGCTACGAGCTATTTAATGCTGGTCGGGAATCCGACAATCTAGCCGAAGCTGACGCAAAACTGGTCGAGACCATGAAGCAGATTGACCGCCGGATTCTTGCAGACCGAGCCCGTTTAACACCCCGCGTAACAGACATCCCGGACGAGGAGTCTTAAACCCCTCACGCTTCCGTCGTGCACGCCGTGACGGGCTTATCCGACAGCAGGATGGCGCGGTAGCCGCCACCATCAACCGTGTAGCGCAGGATCTTCCAGTCTGGGTTGTATTCCTGCGCGAGTGCGAGGTCTTCGGGGTTGTGGTTGTGGGCGGTGATGGTGTCGTCGCCAAGTGGTGTGCTCACGCGGAATGTGAGCGTGGTGCCGTCGTGGGCGAGGATGTCGATGGGGAACCAGCAGAATTTTTGGTTCATGGCGCGCAGCACGGGAATGTAGTGCTGGTTGTGGCCGCGGGTGCGTTGGTCGCATTCGCGGTAGGTGCAGGTGCGGCGGGTGGCGGGGCGTTTGGGGAAGGGGACGGCGTCATCGCCAACGCGTACGGCGGCGGCGCTTGGCGAGTATTCGAATGTCGCGCCGGTGTTGGCGACGAATTCGTGGCCCTGCGCAGCGCTATCAAACTTTGCGACGACCACCTCACCCGTCTCATCAAGCGTAAACGCAAAGGTCAGCCCGTCCATGCTGCTGAGGGTGGCTGGGGTCCAGTCGGTGGGCATGCCAAAAGACATGGTGCTCCTTGAAATATCGCTCTTCCGGCGCGGCGGTTGCGCGTGCCGGCGGATCTTCCCTCGGGAGCACCGTGCGCGATGAGCGCGGTTGCTAATCGACGAGCCGAGGGGCCTTATCCGTCAGATTTCTTGATCCAAAACGACACAATATAGACCAAGCGGTCTAGTGTCAAGTGGTGCGGTACCCGCTCCCCTACCCGCAGCGGACGATGGGCTGCGGGTCGTAGACGGTGGTCTGGGTTTCACGGGAGAGTTCGTTGCCGGCGAGGTCGTAGATAATGCGGGTATCCGAGGTGGTGAACCCGGGTGCGCCGCCGGACGGCGAGCAGTTCGGGCCGGACACGTTGACCGGCTGCGGGCTGGTCTGGGCCCAGCGGCCGCCGTTGATGGACTGCACGTTGACCGTATTCACGCCCATGAGGCTGACGGTGAGTTGGCCGCCGCCGACGTTGGTGGCGATGCGCACCGGGTAGGGGCTGTCGTTGCGGAACTGCAGGTCGATGGCGCCTTCGTACACGGTGGCTTCGCGGCCGGCCGGATAGCGGGAGATGTAGTAGGAGTGCGGGGTGTGGGCGACGTCGGTCATGCCGGCGAAGTAGGCCGCGTTGTACAGGGTGGTGGCGAACTGGGAAATGCCGCCGCCGACGGCGGTGTCGGCACGCCCGTTGAGGATGATGCCGGATTCGACGTAGCCCTGGGCGGTGCCGCGGGGGCCGGTGTAGCCGTTGAGGGAGAACGTCTCCCCCGGGTTCACAATCGCGCCGTTGACCGTGTTGGCCACCAGGGCGATGTTGGTGCCGGAAGCACCCGAGTAGCCGCCGGTGGTAAACGAGCCGACCACTTCGTTGAAGGTGGCGTTGTTCGCTTCTTCGGTGGTGAAGTCCGCGGGCACCGGCTTGTAGTCGGCGTCCCAGGAACGCCCCTTGGATCCGAGGACGCGGTCGTTGAAGCCGGCGAGGGTTTTTTCCCAGTCCACAGCGGTGCCGTCGACGGAGGGTTCGACGCCGCCGCCGGTGAGTACGCGGGCGTTTTGCATTTCCACTTCGGTCTCGGCGAGCTGCTCGGCCAGGATGGCTTGCGCGGCTTCGACGTTCACCTTCGGGGCGATCTTGCCGTCGACGTTGGGGAAGCTGACCACCTCGCCAAGCCGCTCCTGCGGGATAGCGGCCTTGTGATCATCGCGACCGGTCACGGTCAGCGGGCCGTCCAAGGCGGCGCGCACGGGGCCGTCCATGGCGGCGCTCATCACAGCGTCGTCGATGGCGGGCGGCACGGAGGTCGGATCCACATCGATGCCGTCCGGGTTGAGCCAGCCGGTGGTGGTCTCCTCGCGCAGCAGGTCGCGCTCGACCTTCTGGCCGTTGATCGGCTTGGTGGTCTCGGCCTTGCCGGCTTCGACGCGGATGGTGCCGTCGGTGGGGTCGAAGTGCAGTTCGTCGCTGATGCGGTCGAGGGTGCGGTTCAGGGCGGTGTCGTCGATAAGCGGAACCGCGTCGATCTCGTGGGTGGTGAACAGGCCGCGCAGGCGCGAGATCGGGTTGGCGGTTTCGATGCCGGCGGCGTCCACGGTGGCCTGGTAGTCGATGTCCAGGCCGGACTTCGCGGGCACGAACGTGGACGTCTTGTCGCCGGCGCGGACCTCGACGGTTGTGTCAGCAGCGCTGCCGAGTTCACCCTCGAGCTTCGCGCGAGCCTCGTCCGGCTTCATCGCACCGATGTTCACGCCGCCGACGGTGGTCCCGCGCGGGACGTTGCCGCGGTGCATCGCCAGATCCGCCAGGTACACAGCAAGCGCGATGGCGAGGATGCCGAGCAGCACACCGAGCGCGATCTTGCCGCCGCGTCCCTTGCTGCTCGCCTTGTGCGAGGTTGCCTTCACCGTAGTCACCCAAACAAGGGTAATGCAGATGTTTGAAAAAGCGGGTTAGAGGTTGTCGTCGATAAGCAATTGCTGCACGCGGGTGGCTGCCTCATCGATGCGGTCTTCGGCGATGTAGCCGTTGTTCACGCACCACACGACGTGGTCGATGATGGCGGGCAGATCCTTACCCGTGGACCACAGCGCCTGGTCGGCGCCGGAGGCGATGGCGCGGGCGACGGCGTCGCGGGTGGGCGCGTAATCGAGGATGCCGCGCATGCCGGACAGGTCATCGGTGACCACGACCCCGTTGAAGGGCACTCCGCCGGGGTAGTCGCCCTCGCGCAGCACGCGGTAGGCCTCGGGGTTCATGGAGCTGGGCACGCCGTCGGGGCCAAGGCCCGGCACGATCATGTGGCCCATCATGACGCTGGCGCGCGGGAACTGCGTCAGCAGCGGGCCGTAGGGGCGCATGTCTAGGTCGCGGACCTGGTTCAGCGGCGGGGTGACGGCGAGTTGGTGGTGCGTGTCGCCGGAGGCGCGCCCGTGGCCGGGGAAGTGTTTGAACGTGGGCGTGACCTGGGCGTCGGTGAGCCCCTGGGAGAACAGCGTGGCAACCCGCACGACTTCGGCCGGGTCGCCGTGGAAGGCGCGGTCGCCGACGATGTCCAGGTCGGTCACGTCGAGGTCCAGCAGCGGCGCGTAGTCCACGTTGATGCCGTGCGCGCGCAGGGAGCGGCCGATGTCCCAACCGGTGCCGCGGATGACCTCCGGCGGGGTGCCGGCCAGCGCGCGCGGCGGCATGAACTCGCCGAGCACGTTGGTGTGCCGTTGCACCCGGCCGCCCTCAAAATCGATGGCGACGGAAAACGGCCTCTCGTACTGTTCCCGCAGCGCATTGATGTTGCGGCCCGGTTCAGTGAGCAGCCGCGGGTCCGCCCAGCTCGGAATGATCAGCCCGCCGACACCCTGGTCGAGCGCCACCCGCGCCTGCTCGTAGTTCGCCGCGCCAACCACCATCAGCGACGCCACTCGCGCCCGTAGGTCCTCGGGCACGCGTTGTTGCGCGGGGCTTAACAGTGCAGGAGCTTCTTGCTTATCGACGACCCCACCCTCCCGCACCGTCGACGGCGCCGTCACCGCTTCTGGGGTCGGGGTGGCTTCCTCCGCGGGCTCGGGGGCTCCACATCCGGCAAGCGCAACGCACGCGGCAAGCGCAACGGCACGCGTGGCGTGCGCTGCGCGTGCGCCGAAGGCTCGATTCCGCATGTGATTGACCCCTGTATTGCGTGTGAAAACGCCCTTACTCTACTCGCTGCTGGTAGCCTTTTCCGACATGTCCCACGTCGTTGTCCTACCAGAGCCGCTGAAGCGCCACGCCGCGTCCCCTGTCGTGGCGAGCGCTGTCGTTGGCATTGTGCTCGGCGTGGTTGGTGTGCTCGGTATTGCGGCAGCGTCGGGCCAATCGACGGTGCCGGAGAATACGGCCGTTTCCGCTGATGATGCGGTGCTTGGCGGGCCGGAGTACGGTTCGCGGAAGTAGGGCTGGGTGGGGTCGTCGAGAAGCGCCCATGTTCTTGGGTGGCTGGTCCTGACCCTGCTTGCGCTGGCGCAGCCGCCAGGGCAGGTGGCGGCCGACACCAAGTTTGATCTCGTTGCCAACCCGGCGCGGTTTTTGGCGCGGGCGACGCACGCGTACACGGATGAGTTTCCGCTGGGGCAGGTGCAGAACCAGGCGTACGGGTATCTGTTTCCGCAGGGCGCGTTTTTCTGGTTGTTTGGGTGGTTGCCGGATTGGTTGACGCAGCGTGCGTGGTGGGCGTTGCTGCTGGGTGTGGCGTATTCCGGCACGTTGGTGCTGGCGCGGCGCATCGGGATCACGGGTACGTGGCCGCCGGTGTGTGCGGCGTTGCTGTACGCGCTGAGCCCAAGGATTTTGACCACGCTGACGGCGATTTCTTCGGAGGCCTGGCCGGTGGCGCTGGTGCCGTGGACGTTGGTGCCGCTGGTGCAGCGTCGCCCGCAGGTGGCGCCGGCGGTGGTGGCGGTGGCGTGCATGGGTGCGGTCAACGCGACGGCGACCATCGCGGCGTGCCTGCCGGCGTTTGTGCTGCTGGTGGCGCTGCGCCGCTTCCGCGAGGCTGCACGCTTCACACTGGGTGCGATGTTGGTGTCGGCGTGGTGGATCGGCCCGCTTCTGGTGCTGGGCATGTATTCGCCGCCGTTTACAGACTTCATCGAGTCCGCGCATGTGACCACTGCGTGGCTCAACCCGGTGGAGATCCTGCGTGGCACCACCAGTTGGACTCCGTTCGTGGACACGGAGCGCGTCGCAGGCCACCTGTTGGTTGCGGAGCCGGTGTTCATCATCGCCACCTGCCTGATCGCCGCGTTCGGTCTGGCGGGCTTGGCGCGGCGCGACATGCCGTGGCGCGGGCCGCTGCTTGTTGTGTTTGTGGTGGGGTTTGTGGTGTTGGGGTCCTCGCCAATGCTTGCACCGCTTTACGACGACGCCCTCGCCCCCTTGCGCAACCTCCACAAGTTCGACCCACTGGTCCGACTGCCGTTGGTGCTCGGGGTGGGGTTCGTGGCATCAACGGTGCGTCGCCCGCAGGTGGTTGGGGTGGCGTTGGCGGCTGCGGTGGCGCTCGCGCCCGCGTGGTCGTTGCGCCTGCTGCCGGAGGGCACCTGGTCGGAGGTCTCCGAGGACTGGGTGGCGGCAGGCGAGTGGTTGGAGGAGCACGCCGCGGGCACGCGCACGCTGGTGGTGCCGGCGTCGTCCTTTGCGCGCCAGCATTGGGGGTGGACGCGCGACGAGCCGATCCAGGCCCTGACCAGCACGCGCTTTGCCTTCCGCGATGCGGTGCCGCTGGTGGATCCGGAGGCGATTCGTGGGCTGGACGGCCAGGTGGCGGTCGCAGATCAGCAGGCGCTGCGCTCTATCGGCGTGGGCGCGGTGGTGGTGCGCCGCGACCTGGAGCGCCAGCCCGTCACGCCGAACCTGGGCGAGCCGGACGCGAGCTTTGGGGAGGTGGATATCTTCCTGCTGGACCCACACGCGGACATCATGGACACCGACCGCGCGCCGATTGCCGTCGACGGCGGCGGTGAGGTCCTCGCGCTGTTGTGGCGCGAACTCGGCTACTTCCCGGCGCGCCTGACCGGCGAGGCCCCCGACATCGTCACCGATACCCCGGCGCTGGCGGTGCGCAACTACGGCACCATCCACGGGCAATCGGGCCACCTTGCCGACGAATCCGAGGACACCACCGTGCGCAACCGCGTCAAGGACTACCCGTCCGCGGGCACGCGTGTTGGGGTCGCACAAGATGGTGAGGTGCGGGTGTCGTCGTCACGCGCGGATGCCGGTGCTTTCGGTGGTCCGGACCCTGCGAAGTCGATCACCGCCGCCTTCGACGGCTTGGATGAGACAGCCTGGTGGCCTGCGCCCGGCGACCGCGACGCTTGGATCGAGTTTCAGACTCAGCAGCCTCAGATTTCGCTCACCGCCACCGCGGACACCACCGTGCAACTCTGCGACGGGCACGACAATTGCCGCGACGTCACCCTGGTCAAGGACCAGCCGCGCCGCCTGACCCGCGGCGACGCCACCATCGTGCGCTTGACCGAACCCGTGGGCATCCGCGAGCTCGACGTGGGCGTCACGCGCGTCGTCCAGGTGGAGGGCACCGCGGACCGCTACTTCTTCCAACGCCGCTTCCCTGCCACTGACGTGATCCAGCGCCGCTTCACCACCGCCGTGGACAGCGAATGGACGCTCTCTCAACCTGCGACGATCGACGGTGAGCGCCACGTCGGCCGCGTGTTCCTCGCGGCCGGTACACATGAGATTGCCACCCGCGCCGAAACCGTCATGCTCTCGCGCGCGCCGCTGCCCAACCACACCGGCGAGCGCATGATCCTGACCACCCGCGCGTTCAACGAAGGCCTGCGCGCCACCCTCGGCGGCGTCCCGCTCGAGCCCATGCGTATCGACGCCAACGCCCAGGCGTTCCGCGTCCCCGAACACGCTGACGGCGAGTTTGAAATGTTCTTCACCGGCGACGGCGCCTACCAGTACTCGCTCGTCGCCGGCACCCTGCTGAGCCTGCTGGTCACCGCCCGCTGCCTGTGGGTGCCGTGGCGCCACTTCGAGCGCTTCACTCCCCCACCCGGCGCGAACTGGCTGCCGGGCCTGGCCGTCATCGCCGTGGCACCCCTGCCCGGCGCGGCCGCCGTCGTACTCGCGTGGCTGGTGCGCCGCTTCACCGTGATCCCGATGCCGCACCTGGCCGCCGCCACCATGACCGTGTGTGGGCTCGTGCTTGCACGTGCGCCCTGGCCGGCGGCGAACTACGCCGGCTCGTCGACCTTCCTCATCCTCGCCGCCTGCTTCGCCGTGGCCTGCCTGATCAGCCGCGCGCCGGGTACCTCCACCAGTTCGTAAGAGATGTAGGAAACGGCGGTGCTCAGCAGGGTGGTCGTCGCAAAGATCAGCAAGAAGTGCCCCGAAAACATGGGCACGCCGAGTATGGGGAACACGAAGTACAGCACCGCCATGTGCCACAAAAACACCGAGTAGGACCAGTGGCCGAGTGTGCGCATACTTTTCGACGACAGCACCGTCCCCTCAAACCTCTGCCCCAGCGCAAAGGGCGCCACGAGCAGGGCGGCGAACACCGCGCCGAGGACTATCCGCACGTTGAACTCCAGCGGGCTCGGGTGCTCCAGGCCGCGCGGGCCGATCACGCCCGCCACCCACGCCACCGGCAGTGCCAACACCACGAACGGCCAGCGGGGTCCTGCGTAGCGCACCCCGGCGCGCTCCAATTCGGCGAGCACCAACCCGACCGCAAACCACAGCGCATACGACGGCGGCCAGATCTGCAGGTTCAGCACCGCCGGGTCCGCAATGCCCGAGACCGCCCACGGCCACACGAACCCGAGCGCCACCGCGACCGCCAGCGCCACGTACCGGCCCCGCGCACCCAGCCGCAGGTACAGCGGCAACACGAGGTAGAAGGCGACTTCGATGCATAGGGACCACATTTGGGTGAGGCCGTCGATAAGCGCGTGCGGCACGTAGACCTGCACCAACAGCACATTCGCCACCACCTGCGTTGCGCTGACCCCCGCGAGCGGCGGCAGCGCAAGCAGCACCACCGCCACGCACACCACATACGCCGGCACCAGGCGAGCAACACGCCGCGAGTAGTAGCCCGGCCGCATCCCACCGCGCGCCAACAAAAACGCCGACAGCGCGAAAAACACCGCCACGAAGTAGTCGAAGCGCTCCAACACCGCCGAGCCGGTCCCCGTCTGAAACGCAACGTGCGTGGCCACAATGCCGTACGCGGCCACGGCGCGCAGGCCGTCGAGCTCGGGCAACACAGCGGGTCTTGGATTCACGATGGGCAAAGTCTAGTCGCCCGGTAGGGTTAGGCGGGTGAACCTGCGTCGTCGATTAGCCATCTGCCTGGGCATCATTGTCGTCTGCGCCGCGCTGAACATCGCCTCCCCCATCGTGATTGCACAGCAGCGCACCCTGCAGCCCGGCGAGTACACCATGCTTTTCGACGACGCCCGCTCCCGCACCGTCACCCTGACCAAACAGCCCAAATCCATGCTGGCTGAGGTAACCGTCGACGGCGATGTCGTAGACAGTTTTCTCATCGACCCCTCCCCCGCCTTCCCCGCCAAAGGCCGCGCCGGGCTCGGCCCGCTGCTGCCCTACCAGCCGGAACGGCGCACCTACCCGCTGTTCGACACCACCTCCGGCCAAGACGTCCCCATGGATTACTTAGGTCCCGGCAACGTGCGTGGCATGCAGACCTACAAGTACACCGCTGCGTTGTCCAACGATTGCGTGCGCACCGTCGACGCGGAACGCCGCACCGGCCGCATCCTCGACGAGATCTGGGACTGCCCGCCCGAGCAGTGGGTGCTTGCGGAGGAGACCAAGGCAGCAGCTGTCGACGCCGCGCGCCGCGACGTGGCCTGGCTGCGTGGCCTGCAAGTCATGGCGGTGCTCACCCGCTTCATCGCGGCCGCGGCGTTCATTGCTGGCCTGGTGGCCTATGCGCGCCGCCGCTAAAAGGTGGTGGGCGCCGGTCTATGGCGCCCTGCTGGTTCTGGCGCTGACCTGGCCGTTTCTTGTCCCCGGTGAAGCGTTCGCGCTGCGGGACATGCTGGTCTTCGACGCGATGGAACTCACCCGCGCCTCGTTGGGGTGGGGTGACCTGCCCGCCCGCAACGTCCCCCAAGACGCCCTGCTTGGCGTCCTGCCGTATCCGGTGTTGTTCCTGCGTGTGTTCATGGTGTCCGCCGCCGCGGCCGCCGCGTGGGCGGGGTGGAAACTCGGCCGCACTCCACTTGGCCAAGCGGCGGCGATGACGGTGGCGGTATGGAACCCGTTCGTCGTAGAACGGCTGCTGCAGGGACAGTGGTCGCTTGCCGCCGCGGCCTGGCTGCTGCCCCTGGTGGCGTTGGGTGTGCACCCGATGTCCGGGCTTGCGCACTGGCTGGCGTCACTGACACCGACCGGCGCCATCGCCGCCGCGTGCGTGGCCCGCAGCCCTCTGACCACCGCGCTGACCTGCGCGCCGTGGGTCGTCGCAGGCATCTTCGCCGGGGCGGGCGGCACCTCATCGGCCGTGTCCGCCGAGGTGTTCGCCCCGCGCGCCGAAGGGCTCACCGGCACCCTCGGCGCGCTCGTAGGCCTTGGCGGAATCTGGAACGCTCACGCCGTGCCCGCCTCCCGCGAGGCCGGCTTCGCCCTGTTCGGCATCGCGCTGTTCGTGCTGCTCGCGCTGGCCTGGCGCGAGGTGCCCCGCCGCCTACTCGTGCTCGCCGGGGTCGGCTTCTGCATCGCGCTCGCGTCCTGGGCGGGCCTGCTGGGGCCGGTGGTCGCGCATGTCCCCGGGGCCGGCCTGCTTCGCGACGGCCAAAAGTGGCTCATCCTCACCATCCCCGCCCTAGTCACCGCCGCCGGCGCCTTGAGTCCCCGCCGCGCGCTCGCCGCTGCCACCTTCGCACTCCTGCAGGTCCCCGACGCGCCCGTCGCCGTCGCCGCACTCACCCCCACCACCGTCGAGATCCCCGCCATCAACCACCACGGCCGCGACGTCCTCTTTGAATCCCGCCCGACGCTCACGCTTATCGACGACCACCCCACCGTCGACCCCGCCCCCAAAGCCATGAACGTGGTCGAATCCGGCGCGCTGACCGTCGACGGCGTCGTCGTAGACCCTCCATCACCACGCTGGGTCGCCGCCCAAGCGGCCATCGACGACACCGATGCGCTGCGCGAGATGGGTATCGGGGTGGTGGTGCGTTCGGATGGGCGGGTCGTCGATACGCAAGCGGCTCCGAATCCGCTGCCACCTGCGGGAATCGCACTGTTCGCACTGTGGCTCGCGGTGCCAGCAACGCTGCGCCGCAACCGATAGTTGGAACCTCCCATGATTGAAAGCTTGCATGAATTGTGTTGTGCGGTTAAAGTGAACTCCAGATGAACAAAAGGTTACGCACCGCAGAATCAAGGAGGTATAGCCGTGGCCAACAACAACATCGATTTCAGCATCATCCGCGAGCGCGCCCTGCGTAACATCCGCGAGGACCTGCTCGCCGAGTTCGCCGGACAGTACGACGCACTCGAGATCAACGACGCCTTCGACGCCGTCGTCCGCAACCACAAGCGCACCGCAACCGTCGAAGACTTCATCCCCGTCCTCGTCGAAGCAGAAATGCGCGACCGACTCCGCGACGGCGAACTCTTCCCACAGGCCGCCGCATAACTCACAGCAAAACCCAACGCCCAACCCCTTTGCAACGGTTGGGCGTTTTGCTATGTTCGACACTTAACACTGTCGGTAGCGAAAGCACACCGGCACCCAGCGAACGTCAACCCCACGCGCCCGGGGAAAAGGGAGCACACACCGGCGCCTTGTGGCCGTATCAAGGCTGAAGCGGTTCGATTCCGTTCACACGCACAACGCATGCGGCCTGCACGACGCACACGGGCACAACCCCCACCACAGGGTTGCACCGAGCACTATTTACTACCACGACGTTGGGGGTGACCCGGACACTTTCGTGAGGGTTGGGAACGGGGACAGAACTTACAAGGAGGCACCCATGCTGCTCGCAGAAGCACTCGCACGCCGCGCCGAGGCGCAAGACCGCCTGAACAAACTGCAGGAACGCCTCGTCCAGGGCGCCATGATCCAGGAAGGCGACACGCCCGTCGAGGACCCAGCCGAACTGCTCAAGGAAGCCGCCGAGCTGCTCCAAGAGATTGAGACGCTAGTGCGCCGCATCAACCACACCAACGCGCAGACCGCCTTCGAAGGCGCCACGCTTACCGACGCCATCGCGCGCCGCGACGCCCTCCTGCGCTCCCGCCGCCTCTACGCCGCAGTTGCCGACGCCGGCACCATGACTAACGCCCGCTACTCCCGCTCCGAGGTGCGCTTCGTGCCCACCATCGACGTCAAATCGCTCCGCGAGATGGCCGACAACGCCTCCAAGGCCTACCGCGAACTGGACACCAAGATCCAACAGCTGAACTGGACCACCCAGCTCATCTAAGTTCTGCCAGTAACTCCCGCGAGCACGGCCGCGAACCTACGGCCGGTCTCCTCCCACGAAAAGCGCTGCGCCCAACGCTTGGCATTCTCGGCCATGCTGGCGCGGCGCTCAAGTGTTTCTCGGGTTGCCTCGGCGAAGTCGTCCCCATCCTGGACGAGGCGGCCAGTTTCGCCGTCGCGGATCGAATCCGCCACCCCGCCCGCCGACGCGTACGCCACCGTGGGCACCCCATGCTGCGCGGCCTCAATCACCGCAATACCCCAGCCTTCCTTCCGCGACGGCAACAGGTGCACATCCGCGCGTTCCAGCAACGCGTGCTTGTACGGCTCGGAGACGTGCCCGTGGAACACCACATCGCCACGGCCCTGCGCGTAGGCCCGCAGCTCGTCCTCCCACCAGCCCGAACCGACCACATCCAGCACCGCGCCCGGAATCCGCGCCGCGGCGTCGATCGCCTCCTCGATCCGCTTGTGCGGCACCAGCCGAGAGAGGGTGAGCAGGTGGGTGCGGTGGTCGTCGTAAAGCGAGGGCACATGCGCAGGCACCGGATCCACGCCATTCTCCACGATCTCGATGTCACCCTCGCGCACGCCAAGCGCCACCAAATCGCTTCTCGACGCCTCCGACACCGTCACATACCGCGCCCCCCGATACACCCGCGGCGCCACCTTCGACTCCAAAAACCACCCCAACCGGCCAATGACCGGACCCGCCACCGGCCACTGCTCCTTATGACAATGATGCGTCAGCAACACCACCGGCCTGCGCGTAAACAAGCGGGCGAAAAACGGAATGCCGTTCTGCGTATCCACCACCACATCCGGCCGGTTACGCCAGATAGAAAAGGGCGCCGCCAGGTACACGCTGAACTTCCCGCCGGCACGCTCGTAGCGCACCCCGTTACGGCGCGACCGCCGCGGCGCATCCGTATGCTTCGCCGTCCGATACACCACCTCGTGGCCCTGGGCCGCCAAGTACTCCCCGACACGCTCGAGATAGCGCTCCGAACCGCCGCCCTGCGGGTGGGTGGAGTCGCGCCAACACAACAACAACACCTTCACGGCGCAATGACCTCGAGCCCAACTTCACGGGCGGCCTCGGCGAGCCTGTCGTCGTACGTCAACACCGCATCCGCCTCCACATCCAACGCAGCCTGTAAGTGAATCGCATCCAACGTACGCAAATACGGCATCGGCAACATACTCGCAGCCCGCAGCGTCCCTCGGCCAAGTTCCGCGATCGAAATTCCCCGCAAGATCATCGTGGCCTCCCCCTGCGGCCGGCCGAGGCGCACCGCCAAGCGCCGCAGCTCAATCTCCAACAAGTCCGACGACACCACCTCGTATTCGCCTGCCTCGAGCCACAGCCGCATCGCGTGCGTGTGCGGCTCCAACTTGAGCAGACAGCCCATCGCCGACGTGTCGGCGTACACCCTGCGCATGTCAGTACCTGTCCGCGCGCATATCGTCGAGCGCATCCGCCAGCGACTCGCCCTCCACCTGCGGTACCGGAAGGTCGAGCCAACCACCCACCCGGGTCGCCGGACGGGTAATGGCCAGGCGTGGCTGCGGGTCGTCGAGAGGCATCAGGCGCCCGACCGGCTCGCCGTTGTTCGTCACCACGAAACTGCACCCTGAACGCACCTCACGCAGGATCTTCGCCGAATCATTGCGCAGCTCGCGCTGGGAGATCCTGCGCTCCACCAGCGATTCGTCCGATTCCGGATGTGCCATACGCCGAAGCGTAGCACGGTTGCTACAGTGCTAACATTGCGCGAATGCACCACACCCGCCGGATGGCCACGCTCCGCCGCTCACTGCGGCTGCTGCGCTCGTTCCCCTACGAGCAGTTCCGCCCGCGCGTGTTCTACTCCTCCCTCGCGCGCGATACGCGCATGCTTATCGACGCCCTCGCCAACGACCTTTCCCTACCCCCCATCACCAACCACTCCGTCCTCGACGTCGGCGGCGGACCCGGCTACTTCGCCGAAGAATTCGCCGACTGCTTCTACGTCGGCCTCGAACCCAGCGTCTCCGAAATGTCCGCCGCCGGCCTGTCCGGGTTTGGCTCCGTACGCGGCGACGGCGCAGCCCTGCCATTTGCCGACGACTCCTTCGACGTCGTGTACTCCTCCAACGTCGCCGAGCACATCCCGAACTGGCAGACCATGGGCGAAGAAATGCTACGCGTAGCCAAACCCGGCGGGCTTGTGGTGCTCAGCTACACGGTGTGGCTCGGGCCATTCGGCGGGCACGAGACAGGCCTGTGGCAGCACTACGTAGGCGGGGAGTACGCGCGTCGTCGATACGCAAAAGTGCACGGGCACGAACCGAAGAACCGCTTCGGCGAAACACTCTTCGCCGTCTCCGCACGCGAAGGCCTCGAATGGGCCGAAGCCACCGGACGCCTCGCCGCCGCCTTCCCCCGCTACCACCCAGCGTGGGCGTGGTGGGTCACCCGCGTGCCGGTGCTGCGCGAGTTCGCCGTCTCAAACCTCGTCCTCGTCCTGCGCGGCTAATACTGGGGCCTCAACAGCAGAGTGCGCTGTATTCGATCCATCTTCTTCATCACACCGAGTGTTTGGGGAGACATTGCATGCGCCAAGGCATACATGTCCGTCAACCGTTCCTGGTGGTCAACGTTAAGAATCTGTTCCTGGTGGCTTACACGGTTCCGGAGCCGACGCAACTGTTCTAAAGCAACCGCCACCGCATACCCATCCTCAACTTGGGCGGGAACTGGAGGTGAAATGCTCGAGCGGTGCCTTTCAACAAGCTTCGATGTCAACCCTGGGAAACCACTCACCAGTGCATGAATCCAAAGATTCTCTTTTGCTGAAAATCCTGTCGCGAAATCCGCACGATTGGCCGGCGGATGCAACGGGAAAAGAGCACTTAGATTCCCAAACGAGAGCTGCGAAACCCTGTCATCCAATGTCACCGGAGCCTTAAATCGGGGATGATTCCGAGGTCTGCGCCGAGCGCTACGTTCCGCTGCATTCCGTGCGTCCGTTGCCATGCGCTCCACTACTTTTCTAAGTGGACGAGCCGGGTTCTCAAGCCAATCTTCAGTACTGCTTTGCGCTTGGTTCCACGACCTTAAAGATGCGTCAATACGATTTCTCAGCACAGGCTCGAAGACCGAAAGCGCCTCATACCAAGCCGAAGCAATTGCACTTTGCCACAGATACAAGGATTGAACTGAGCGATCAGAGATGCTGTCCGCGCTTCTCCCAGTCTCTCCCACAATAACCATGCGGTATGACCGAACACGAGCGTCACTCAATCCCCCAAGCATTTCAGGGTTAAGCGACAAAATGTGTGTCCGGAATCGTT
>NZ_KV801079.1:0-18372 GCF_001810365.1 Corynebacterium sp. HMSC055D05 | reverse complement strand
TGGAAGTCGCGGCGTTTCACCCGACCGAGGGTGCAGTCAACCTGTATCGCACCCAGCGATTCGCCAATAGTAAGCAGCGTGCGTTGGCATCCATGATGTCGCCAACCTGTCCGGTGCCCGATTGTCGGCATGGGGCTGACAACTGCGAAATGCACCACATCCAGGCCTGGCGGCATGGTGGGGAGACCAACCTTGCCAACTTAGTGCCGTTATGTCGGTTTCATAACGGGCGCAACGACGATGACCCGCGTGAAAACCGCTACGGGCGGATACAGATACGCGATGGGATACCGGTGTGGGTATCGCCGGGAGGGTCGGTCGTCGAGAAGCATCCGCCCGGAGCCATGCAACAACTCTTCACATAACGAAAAAGCCCGCCAAAAAAGCGGGCCAATCGTCGTGCCGAAATTACTCGGAAGCTTCCTCGCCAGCCTCAGAAGACTCAGCGCCAGCCTCAGCGCCGCCCTCCTCAGCAGCCTCAGCCTCAGCCTCGAGGTCCTCATCAACCTGCTCGAAGGTGATGTTGACAAGCAAGTTCTCCGGATCGGTGATCAGCTCCGCACCCGCCGGCAGCTCGAGATCGCCAGCGGTGATCTGGTCGCCGATCTCCTTGCCCTCGATGGAAACGGTGATCTCGTCCGGGATAGACAGAGCGTCGATCTCGATCTCGACAACGTCGGCTTCCTGGAACACAACAGCGCCCGGAGCAGCCTCGCCCTCGGTGACAACCGGAACCTCGACGGTAACCTTCTCGCCACGCTTAATGCCGAACAGGTCAATGTGGTCGATCTCGAGGGTCAGAACGTTCTGGTCGACGTGCTTGACCATGGCGAGCAGCTTCTCACCGTCGAGCTCAAGCTCGACGATGGCGTTGGTGCCGTCGTTACGCACGATCGCGGTCATCTCAATGCGGTCAACCGCAAAGTGGATGTTCTCGATGCCCTTTTCGTACAGGACACCCGGGATCTTGCCATCGCGACGCAGACGACGTGCGGAGCCCTTGCCAAACTCCTCGCGACGCTCACCCTTGATAACGGTTGGGGTAATAGCCATGTTGTACTCCTTCGGTTGGAAGGGCCACAGGCTTTGCCTGCGACCACTTAACGGATTGTGCTCGTCGAGTGATCGCATAGTGGATCTTCATCGCGTCGATAACGGCCCGAAAGCCCTCGCCGAGACTGCTACAGGCTACCAGCCGACTTTTCCCACACAAAATGCCCCGCCGCCTGGATGTCCTCATGATCATGGCCAAGCGGGATGCCGGTGCGATCACGCACAAGCAGCGTAACGACGAACCCCGTCAACGTCGCCGCCATCAAATACACCGTAATCGCCGCCGTACCACCAGTAGCCTCACGCAACGCAGCCGCAATCGTTGGAGCAAACGCACCACCAAGAATTGCACCCAACGCGTACGAAATCGACGCCCCGGACGCCCGGACCGAAGCCGGGAAAAGCTCCGCGTAGAAAGCGCCAATCTCGCCGTACGTCAGGCCCAGGCCAACGGTGAGGAAAATCAACGCCGCGGTGATCTTTGCAATCGAACCCGTATCGACGAGCGGGAACAACACCGCAACACCCGCCGCCTGAACCACAAACCCGATCGCAAGCGTGCGCTTACGCCCGATGTAGTCCGAGACCCACCCGGCGAACGCGGTAGTGAACAACCACACCGCAGCCGATGCAGTGACAGCCCACAGAATGTCCCCGCGTGAAAGCCCGATACCGGCAGGGTCAGTGACGTAATTTTGGATGTAACCGCCGGTTGTCATGTAACCGACGGCGCCGTTGGCGGCGAAGATCAGGGCGGCTGCGAGGACAACTCCCGCGTGAGATTTGAACAGGCCGCTGATGGGGCTGCGGGTGCCGGTCTCGCGCATCTCCTCGACGACGGGCGATTCTTCGACGCCGGTGCGGATCCACCAGCCGAGGAACGTCAGCGCGATGGACAGCAGGAAGGGAATGCGCCAGCCCCATTCGACGAAGGCGTCACCGGGGGCGACGGCGGTCATCAGGGCGAGCATGCCGGAGGACATGAGCAGGCCAGCGGGAACACCGACCTGGGGGCCGGCGCCGTAAAGGCCGCGTTTGTTCACAGGGGCGTGCTCGACGGCGAGGAGGACTGCGGAGCCCCATTCGCCGCCGGCCGATGTGCCCTGCAGGATGCGCAGGAGAATCAGTGCGGCGGGGGCAAGCCAACCGATGGTGTCGTAGGTGGGCAACAGGCCGATAAGCGTGGTGGCGGTGCCCATCGTGAACAGGGTGATCATGAGCACGCCGCGGCGCCCGAATCGGTCGGCGTAGTGGCCAGCCAGCACCGCACCGAGCGGGCGGAACAGGAAGGACAAGCCGACGGTGAGGAAGCTCACGATCGTCGCCGCAGCAGGTCCGAGGGGACCGAACATGGTCTGGTTAAACACCAAACCGGCGACGGCGGCGTAGAGGAAGTAGTCGTACCACTCGATGGCTGTGCCGATGGTGGTCGCCGCGATCACGCGGCGGCGCTCACTACGCACGGTCCCATGCTTTCAGGAAGGCGTCGGTTTCGGCTGAGTTGGTGACGGTGACGCGGATACCTTCCGGGAAAGAACGCACCAGCACGCCCTCTGCCGCTAGCCGGTCAGCTTTTTCACGCGGGAAATCCGGCAGCCAGATGAAGTTGGCTTGGGATTCGGGGAGGTTGAGTGCGGTGGTGAGGTGTTGGCGTTGGGTGATGGTGTCGTCGATACGCGTTTGCAGCTCGGAGGTGGCTTTGAGGGAGGCGAGGGCTGCGGTTTGGGCGACGGCGTTGACGGAGAAGGGGACGGCGACTTTGTTGAGGGCGCTGATGATGTCGGCGGGGCCGAAGGCGTAGCCGATGCGGGCGCCGGCGAGGCCGTAGGCTTTGGAGAAGGTGCGCAGGCCGACGACGTTGGGGTAGCGGGTGATGACGTCGGTGGCGACGGGGGTGTCGGTGGCGCGGTTGTATTCGAAGTAGGCCTCGTCGAGTGCGACGAGGATGTCGGATGGGACGGCGTCCATGAAGGTTCCGAACTCGGCGTTGGTGATGGTGGTGCCGGTTGGGTTGTTGGGGTTGCACACGAAGATGAGTTTCGTGCGTTCGGTAATCGCTGCGGCCATGGCGGGCAGGTCGAGGCGGTGCTCGGCGTCGAGTGGGATGGCGACGGGGGTTGCGCCGACGATGCGGGCGAAGATGGGGTAGGCCTCGAAACTGCGCCAGGGGAAGATGATTTCGTCGCCGGGCTGTGCGGTGATCGTCGCGAGTTGTTGGCACAGGGCGGAGGAGCCGGTGCCGACGGCGACCTGGTCGATGGTCACGCCGAGGTGTTCGGCAAGGGCGGTGCGGATGTCGGTGGCGCCCATGTCGGGGTAGCGGTTCATGGAGCCGAGGGTGTCGCGCATCGCCTCGAGTACGGAGGGCAGTGGGCCGTCGGCGGATTCGTTGGAGGAGAGTTTGATGGCGCTGTCGTTGCGGGCTCCCGGCACGTAGGCGGGGATGGTGTCGAGGTCTTTGCGGATCATGTTGCGGGTCATGCGTTGCTCCTGCGTTGCGTTGTCAACCAAATGAGGCCGAGGGCGAGGATCCAGCCGAAGAGTGTGGCTAGACCCATGCGGTAATCGGGAAGAATACCCATTAGTACGAGTACGAGGGCGAAAAATGCGATGCAGATCCAGTTCGCAACTGGGTAGAACGGGGCGGGGAATTTTGTGTTGCCGGCGTGTTTGCGGAAGTTCAGGTGGGATAGGCAGATGCCGGCCCAGGTGATCAATTCGGTGCCGACGATGATGGCGAGCAGGATGGCGAAGATTTTGCCTTCGAAGAAGTAGTTGAGGATGACGACGACGCCCATGAGGGTGGCGTCGAAAAGCAGTGCTTTTGTGGGCACACCTTTGGCGTTGGTTTCGGCGAGGGCTTTGGGGGCTTGGCCGTTGCGGGCGAGGTCGCGAAGCATGCGGGCGCCGGAGTAGGTCATGGTGTTGAGCACGGAGAACACGGCGACGACGATGACGACGTTCAGGGCGGTTGCTGCGCCTGAAAAGCCGACGCCGGTTAGCACCCGGATGAATGGGCTTTCGTTCGTGTCTTGTTCGTTCCACGGTGCGAGCAGCAGGATGGTGCCGATGCCGCCGAGGTAGAACACGAGGATGCGCCACACGACGGAGTTGACCGCGCGGGGAATTGCCTTTTCGGGGTCGTCAGCTTCGCCAGCGGCGGTGCCGATAGACATGATGCCGCCAAAGGTAAAGGTCACGGCGACGAGTGCGAAGAGGACGCCGGAGATGCCGTTTGGCATGAATCCGCCGTGGTCGGTGATGTGTTGCAGGCCGATGGCGGGCTCGGAGCCGACGCCGAAGACAAGCGCGAGGCCGAGCACGATCATGAGGACGAGTGCTGCCACTTTGATCAGGGAAAGCCAGTATTCGGTGGTGGCGAACACGCGCACGTTGAGCACGTTGAGGACGACGACGAGCAGCAGCGAGACTAGCGCGGTGACCCAGTGGGGGATGTGGGGGAACCAGTAGTCCAGGAAGGTACCCATGGCGGTCAGTTCCAGCATGCCGACAACGACGGTGGTGAACCACCAGTTCCAGCCGGTGATAAATCCGGCTCCGCGGCCGATGTATTCGCGAGAGTATGCGGCAAACGAGCCGGAGACGGGGTGTTCGACGGCCATTTCGCCGAGCATGCGCATGAGGAAGTAAACGATGACGCCGACGATGGCGAAGGAGATCAAGACGGCGGGGCCGGCGTATTGGATGGAGCTGGCGGAGCCGAGGAAAAGTCCGGTGCCGATGGATGATCCGAAGGCGATCATCATCAGTTGGCGGCTTTTGACGCTGCGTTTGAGTCCTTGTTCTTGGAGGCTCATGGGTTAGTTTCCTGTCGGGGGACGTGAGGTGGTGCGGGAGAGTCCGCGGAATTCTGCGATGACGGTGTCGCCGTCGTAAAGGGTGACGTCGGACAGTCCGTTGCGGCCCCATTGGTGGTGTTCACGGGCGACGCCGCGGATGGTGCGGCCCATTTTTGCGGGTGCGAGGTAGACCATTTCGGACTGTGCACTGACGGTTGGTTCGGTGCGGCGCGAGTTGCAGGCGCCGCCGAAGAGGGCGTCGGCAAAGGTGAACAGGACGCCACCTTGGCAGACACCGAATCCGTTTGCATGCCGCTTATCGACGACAAACTCGCCTTCCGCCACGCCTGGCTCTAACCGTGTGATGATGGCGCCCAGATACTCGAGGGTGGCGTCGCCGTCGTACATGGCTTTGGCGTGCTCAAGCTCTGGGGTGATTTCTACGGATTCGGCGTAGCGGTTGTACATGGAGATTGTGTCCTTTCCCTAAGCGTGAAGCCGGGGCAGCGGTGAAGCTGCCCCGGCTGTCGCGGTCAAGAGTGGTTTAGGCCTGGCCCTCGAAGAGGGTGGTCACGGAACCGTTTTCGAAGATTTCGCGGATGGTCTTTGCCAGCAGTGGTGCGATCGACAGCACGGTGAGGTTCTTCCAACCTTCGGTGTTTTGCGGCAGGGTGTCGGTGGTGATGACTTCCTCGGCGCCGCAGTCGCTGAGGCGCTTGCGTGCCGGGTCGGAGAAGACACCGTGGGTGCAGGCGATGACGACGGACTTCGCGCCGGCTTCCTTGAGCACGCCGACGGCGCCTGCGATGGTGCCGCCGGTGTCGATCATGTCGTCCATGAGGATGCAGTCTTTGCCCTCGACGTCGCCGACGACACGGTTGGAGACAACCTTGTTTGCGGCGTCGATGTCGCGGGTTTTGTGGACGAAGGCCATGGGGGCGTCGCCAAGCATGTTGGCCCACTTCTCAGCGGACTTCACTCGGCCGGCATCCGGGGAGACCACCACGAGGTTGTCCAGCGAGTACTTGGACTTGATGTAGTCCACCAGGATCGGCTGGGCGTGCATGTGGTCGACCGGGCCGTCGAAGAAGCCCTGGATCTGGTCGGTGTGCAGGTCGACGGAGACGATGCGGTCCGCGCCTGCTGCGGAGAGCAGGTCGGCGATGAGGCGGGCAGAGATCGGTTCGCGGCCGCGGTGCTTCTTGTCCTGGCGTGCGTACGGGTAGAACGGCAGGATCGCGGTGATGCGCTTCGCGGAGCCACGCTTGAGCGCGTCGATCATGATCAACTGCTCCATGAGCCACTTGTTCAGCGGCTGTGCGTGGGACTGCATGACAAAGCAGTCGGAGCCACGGACGGACTCTTCGAAGCGGATGAAGATTTCGCCGTTGGCGAAGTCACGGGCGGTGGTGGGCACGAGCTCGATGCCGAGTTCGTCTGCTACGGCCTCTGCCAGTTCCGGGTGCGCACGCCCGGTGAAGACCTTGAGGTTTTTGTGGCTTTCTGTGGAGTAACCAGTCATGTTCGAACCTTTACTTCTCGCGTGCTTTCTTTGCAGCTTCTGCCGCGTCGGATCCGGGGCGGCGCTTTTCTACCCAGCCCTCGATGTTGCGCTGGTGGCCCTCCTTGATGGCGAGCGCGCCGGCTGGAACATCTTCCGTGACTACTGTACCCGCGCCGGTATACGCGCCATCACCGATATTGACCGGTGCGACAAACATGGTGTCTGAGCCGGTACGGCAGTAGTCGCCGATGGTGGTGTGGTGCTTGTTCACTCCGTCGTAGTTAGCGAAAACGCTGGAGGCGCCGATGTTGGAGTGCTTGCCTACGGTGGCGTCGCCGATGTAGGTCAGGTGGGGCACCTTGGAGCCTTCGCCGATCTTGGCGTTTTTGGATTCGACGAAGCCGCCGAGTTTGCCGTGGGCGCCGAGTTCGGTGCCGGGGCGGATATAGGTGAAGGGGCCGACGGTGGCTTCTTCACCGATGACGCCGAGTTCGCCTTGGGTGCGTACGACGGTGGCGCGGGCGCCGACTTCCATGTCGGTCAGGGTGGTGTCGGGGCCGATTTCGGCGCCGTCTCCGATGACGGTGGAGCCCCACAGTTGGGTGTTGGGGTGGATGATGACGTCGCGGCCGATTTCTACCTCGACGCCGATCCAGGTGGTGGCCGGGTCGATGACGGTTGCGCCGTTGCGCATGGCGCGCTCGACGAGGCGGCGGTTGAGTTCTTTGCCTGCTTCGGCGAGTTGGACGCGGTCGTTGACACCGGCGAGTTCGCGGGCATCAGGTGCGATGAAGGCGGAGACTTTGCGGCCGTCGTTGCGGGCGATGCCGAGGACGTCGGTGATGTAGAACTCGCCTTGGGCGTTGTCTGGGGTGACGCGCGCGAGGGCGTCGCGAAGCACGGTGGCGTCGAAGGCGAAGACACCGGAGTTGACTTCGTGGACCTTGCGTTGTTCGTCGGTGGCGTCTTTTTCTTCGACGATTTCGAGTACGTCGCCAGCTTCGCCGCGGATGATGCGGCCGTAGCCAGTGGGGTTGTCGAATTCGAGGGAGAGCACGGTCACGGCGGCATGCTCGGACTCATGCTTTTCGACGAGCGCCTGCAACGTCTCCGGCGTCAGCAACGGCACGTCGCCATTGGTGACCACGACGGTGCCGTCGAAATCCGGAATTGCCGACAGGCCGACCTGCACTGCGTGGCCGGTGCCGTTTTGCTCCTCCTGGATCGCCTGGCGGATCTCCACGTGCATCTGCTCGGCGATGTGCTCCACGGCTGGGGCGACCTGGTCGCGCTGGTGGCCGACCACAGCAACGAGGTAGGTCGGTTCCACACCGGCTGCGGCGTGCAGCGAATGGGAGAGCAGGCTGCGCCCGCCGATTTCGTGCAGCGTCTTTTGGCGGTCGGACTTCATGCGGGTTCCCGCGCCGGCCGCGAGCACGACAACGGCGCGATCGGAGTGGTTAGGCACTCGATTACTCCTTGGGGGTGGACGTTTTGAGATCGGCCCCAAGCATAACGCCTATGGGCTCTGGCCTACTTGTTTGCCGAGACTTCCTTCAGGTTCGCGGCACCAAACACACCGGCGTAACCAACAACAGCCAGGAAGATCAGCGCTGCCTGCGGGCCGAGCAGCACAACCGCCGAGGAGATTGCGCCGACAACGAGCAGGACGATGCCCATGACGGTGTTGGCGGCACCCGTGATCATGGTGCGCCTATCGCCGTCGGCCATGTCTACCAGGTAGGTCTTGCGGCTGACCCGCACTGCGGTGTGGGCGAGGTTGACCAGGAAGAAGCCTAGGGGCATGACCCAGGCGTTGATGGTGTCGTCGACAAGCTGTGCGCTGGCAACGAGCAGGATGAGCACAGTGGACGCGAAACCTGCAGCCCACGCCATCGTGCGTTTCGACGACCTGTCCGACAACCGGCCCGAAACCCGCCCGCCAAGCAGTGACGCGCCGCCGGAGGCGACGATGAACGCACCGAGGCCTGTGAGGTCGGCGCCTTCGCGGCTGCCCAACACGACGATAAACGGGGTGGAAAGCGCGGTGACCAGCATGAGCGAGCGCACGATGAGGAATCGTTGCAGGTCGCGGTCGGAGGTGACCAGCTTCCACATGTCGTGGAAGCCTTGGCCGTTGGAGGTGTCGGTGTCGGGAGTGGGCTCGTCGATACGCATGAACACGAGCGAAGCGAGCGCCCACATCGACGCACCGCCGGCGAGCAGCGCGGCGAGTGACCACTGCGGAAGTTCGTTGGGGATAAACGACAGTGCGAGACCGATCGCGAGAGTGAAACCGCCGGCGAGCGCGGTGGCGCGACCGGTGATGTCGCCGCGGTGGCCTTTGGAAATCGTGCGGCCCTGGACATCTTTGCCTGCGATGGAGCAGATGGAGCGAAACACCGCGTGCACCGCAAGCAGGACAATGACTGCGATGCCGAGCGCACTTCCCTCGAGCAACAGCGCGCTAAGCGCAATGCCGGCAGAGGCCAGCGCTTGGCCCCACGAGCCGATCAACCAGACTCGTTTGCGCGAGCTTTGCGACGTCACCCACGGGCTCAAAAACGCCTGCGGCAGCATCGAGCCTGACTCGCGAATTGGCACGAGAAACGACGTGAACGCCGCCGGCACCCCAGCAGCATTGAACAGCCACGGCAGCACCGTTTTCGGGGCGACTACCTGATCGCCAATGTTTTGTAAGCCGTTCGACCAGATGAACCGGCGGGCATTCGCTTCCTCGTTACGCATATATCGGGATAGTAGGATCATTCATGGTTTTCGGCGAGTTTTTGGAGGACGTAATGGCTTTTTCTCGACGCACATTTTTTAAAGGGACCGTTTTCGCCGTTGCAGTCGCAGCCACGGGTGCTGCATTGGCTGGGTGCTCGACATCAAACCAGCCCACCCCGCGTGGTGCCGACGCCGAAGCACGCCCGCTGCCTATCCCGCCGCTGTACGAAGGCACACTCGACGGCAACGTGCGCCGCTTCGAACTAACCGCCCAGGAGGGCGAATCCGAAATCATCCCCGGTGTCATGACCAAGACTTGGGGATTCAACGGGCCGTTCTTGGGTCCGACGCTGTACATGCGGCGCGGCGAACGCATTGAAATGACCGTGCACAACAACGTGCCGGAGCCGACCGTTGTGCACTGGCACGGCCTGCACCTGCCGGCCGCTGCGGACGGCGGACCGGCGCTGATGTTTGACCCGGGTGAGTCTTGGTCGCCGTCGTGGACCGTCGATCAGCCCGCCGCGACCTGCTGGTACCACCCGCACCCGCACGAGATATCCGCGGTGCACGCCTACCGCGGCCTTGCCGGCGGTCTGATTGTCGACGACGACACCACCGCCATCCCAGGCCTGCCCGCCGACTACGGCGTCGACGACATCCCTGTGATCCTGACCAACGCCCAGTTCACCGAAGACGGCCAGCTCGACGAGGACTACGGGTGGGTCGGCGACACCGTGGTGGTCAACGGCATCACCAAACCGCGTTTCGAGGCCACAACCCGCCGCGTGCGTCTCCGCGTGCTCAACGGTTCCGTGTTGCGCTTCCACCACCTGACGCTGGGTGTGCCGTTCAAGATCGTCGCCACTGACCAGGGGTTCCTCGATTCCCCGGTGGAGGTCGACGGCGTGCTGCTTACCCCGGGCGAGCGCGTGGAAATCGTGGTGGACCTGGAGCCGGGCAAGGACCTGATGTTGCGTAGCGATGGACTCCCGGATCTTGGCGGCCTGCCGGATAAGGAAACGGCGGACATGTTCGGCGCCCGCGACACCTTCGACCTGTTGGAGATCGCCGCCCCGCCAGAAGATGCGCCGGCTTCGCCCGCGTTGTCGGAAACGTTGGTGCCGTTGGACGTGCCGTCGTCGGCAAGTGTGGAGCGCGAGTTCCGACTCAATGGCATTGAGATCAATGGCCAAACGATGGACATGTCGCGCGTCGACTTTGTCGTCGACCACGACGGGCCTGAGATCTGGCGCGTGACCAACGAAAACGAGGATATGCTGCACAATTTCCACATCCACAACGCACGCTTCGCCGTGCAAAGCGTTGAGGGTGGGGAAGTGGAGTTCACTGCCGGCTGGCACGACACCATCGACGTGCCACCGCTTTCCACGGTGACGTTGCTTGTGGAGATCGCGTATCACCCCGACCCCACCTTGGCCTACATGTATCACTGCCACATGCTCAACCACGAAGACCAGGGCATGATGGGCCAATTTGTCATCGTTGAGCCTGGCCAAGAACCGGACCTTGCACTCCCGCACGGCCACGAGCATTAGATTGCTTCTCGACGACCCCACGCCCCGGCGCGAATCCCACCGGGGCGTGGTTTTGTTTCGGGTTTCTGTTTCGAGCGTTGCCGCTCGCGGTGGCTATCGGCGCACGTTGTAGCCGATGACCTCCGGCAGCAATAGTGGGGCGTCGCCGAGCAGTGCCTTGAGGTTGCCGTCGCGCTCGACCGCGCTGGTGACTGTCTTGACCTTGGCGGCGGCCTTGTCGGATGCGCGACCGTTTTGGTTGCGCCCGGCCATCATCGGTTGCCCGGCAATGACACCACCGCCGCGGTGTGCGCCTGCCGCATTGTTCGCGGAGTGCGCACCGTTTGTGGCGTGGGCGCCGTGGGCACTGTGGGCACCGTGTGCACCGTTAGCTGTGCCGGAGCCTGTTGGCGCGTGCCCCGTCGAGCCGTGCGGGGTAGCACCGTGAGCACCCGGCGAACCGGCGCCGAAACCGGTACTTGGACCGACACCAGCACCGGCGCTCACGCCGCCGCCCGTGCCGAAACCCGGACGACCGGCGTGCATGCCGCCACCTGAGTAGGTGCCAGCACCTGCTCCGGCGCTTCGGCCAGTGCCGATGCCATTTCCAGCTCCACGGCCGCTAACAGCCTGGGAAGCAGGGGAGCCCCCGCGGGAACCGCCAGGCCCTCCAACCCCGGTGCCTACGCCCATCTGGTTTCCACGAGCAGCGTGCCTTCCAGCGCCTGCAGCGTTGCTGGGCCCACCAGCTATTGGAGCGAATCCACCCGCGCCGCTATTGGTGCCGGCGGATGCCCCGCCCGAGTTCGCCCCACGTGTGGTTGCAGGGGTGATAGCACCGGTGAACGTTGGGCTGTGCGCACCTGGGTGCGCGCCAGCAGAGATCGCACCTGGGGTCGGAGCCATCGCATTTGTGCTTGGCGGTGCCAGCACTGCCGACGCAGCCTGCGTAGGCGTAGCACCTGCCGGAATGGAATCAAGCACGTTTGGCGAGGGCCGCCCCATGTTCTGCAGAACCTCTGACGGTGTTTTCGCGTTTGCGATATCCCCGTAGCCACGGTTGATCAGCGCATTCTGGATTGGTTCCGGCAACTCTGCTGGTTCAAATGCGGGCGCTGCTGGCAAGGGAATGCTATCGACGCTGTAGGAGTCCCCAGACATCTCCTTCAACTCCGGAAGCAGACGGTTAAACGTCGGGATCGCAGCGACCAAGTTTGATGTCATTCGCGCCGGAAAGTTGAGCAGGTACGCCTGTTCGATCGCAAGCTTTTCTTCCGGCGACGGTGCAGCGTCATAGGCCATCACGGTGCTGGATGCGATGAGCTTTTCGGCGTCTGCGGCGTCGGCAAGCATTGCGGTGTGCGCTGCGAGGGAACGCGAGTTAGCCACGTATTCCATACCCGCGTTCTGGACCTGTGTGATGGTGCGCATCGCGTTGTGAATCCAGGATGTCTCTGCCGACGAACTCAACGCGTGCTGAACTTCGTTGAGTTCCTCCATCGCATCGGCGATCAGTTCTGCATTTGAGTTCCAGAACTCGGAAGCAGACATCGCACGAGATGTGTCGGTCTCCAACAACTTGGCGTGCAAGGCGTGCAGCGACGAATCACCAGTCGCGACTGCCGCCGGGTTTGCAAACGTGTTGGTTTTCGGATCGACCGAACGCGACTTCTGCAGGAGCTCAATCAGTTGTGGCTGCACCTGGTTAACGCGCCCCTCAAACACCGGACCGAGCGACGCCAACGCACCGGACAGAGAGTCATCCGTCCGCAACGTGTTGTTCAGTGCGGTTTCAAGAATGTTCGCCGTACCCAGAAGGTAGGTTGCGACCGCTTGATTTGCTTCTGGTGCGTTTACATCCCCGATTGGGCTCAACGTGCGCCCCGCATCTGCGAGGCCACTGACCTGCGAGAAAGAAGAAAGCGGATTGCTTGCAAATCCGATGTTTGTACCGAGACTGCTAGCAATTCCCCTTAGCTGGCTAATCGCAGATTCTGCTTGAGCTATGTCGAGTTTTATGATCATTTTTCCCCCAAAAAGTTGTTGCTTATTCTCAAAGATAAATGAGAAAGAAGCGGATGAAAAGAGTTTGTCCACTTTAGTGGACAATTGTTAATGAAATGCCTGGTAAAGGCTCTCCAGTGCGTTAATTGCGCGGTCGCAATTCTGTTTACGATCGCCAAACCCTTCAATCCCGGCGACGATTGTTGTTATTGCTCCTCGAACAGTGTCAATCTGTGCGTAACAACTAGGGCCGATGCCACTCAATGGACCGAAGGTATAAAGCGTCGGTAGGACTTCAGATTCGTAATCGAACAATTCCACTTGCTCTGCAACAGCTTTGCGATTCGCGTTGCTGCTCATAAACGCTGGAGGAAACAGCTCATCGCCGTTTTGGCTGTCGCAAGCACTCATTCCGCGAGCGAATGCCGCATATTTCTTCGGAAGCGGCTCCACATCCTCAAACCCCGCAGCGGCGAACTCTTCCTGCGTGATCTCCGTGCAGGGATCGAAGATGTCGTCGCCGATTGTGTACGGGTCGAAGTCGCCGATTTCTAGCACGCCGCTTTCGAACACGAACGCTTGTGCTTGAGGCTTATCCTCCGCAGATTCGGGTGGTGTGCCGGATTCGATGTTGGGCGTGGTGTCGTCGTTAAGCGGTTGCTCTGTAGTGCACCCCGAGAGCATCACGCATAGAGCTGTAGAAAGTATTGCGAATCGTTTCATTTCCCCTCCCCATATGAAAAAGCTTCCCCACCAGGACTCGAACCTAGAATGACGGTACCAAAAACCGTAGTGTTGCCGATTACACCATGGGGAATAGCATCGCTGATTGTAGACCACATCCCGTGGCAACCAAAGATGGGGTGTGTCGGAGAGGGATCTAGAGTGGAACATATGGCTCGTAGGCGAATGACTGCACCCCAGCGTAGGGAACAATTATTAGGCGTTGGGCGCGCTGCTTTTGCTGAGCGCGGATACGACGGGATCTCCATGGAGGAGATTGCGGCTCGCGCCGGGGTGACCAAGCCGGTGGTGTATGAGCACTTTGGGGGTAAAGAGGGCTTGTACCAGGCGGTTATTCGTCGGGAGATGGTCCGCCTGGAGGAGACGATTATGGGGTCTATCCAGGAGGGGCGCTGGCGCGATCGCATTGAGCGTGGTGTGTTGGCGTTGCTGACGTACGTGGAGGATGACACCGACGGGTTTGTTATCCTTGCGCATGGTCAGTTGCCGGGGGAGGGGCGGACGTATTCGACGATTCTTAACCGTGTGACCGCTGAGGTTTCCCACCTGCTGGCGGAGGCGTTTAAGCACCGTGGATTAGATGAGGCGATGGCCGGGTTGTACGGTCAGGCGCTGGTTGGCACGGTGTCTAATTCTGCGCTGTGGTGGCTGGACCAGCGTGAGCCAGACAAGCATATTGTGGCGGCGCACATCTCTAACCTGTGTTGGAATGGGTTGCGGGGGATGGAGGCCAAGCCGCATATTGCTGGTGAAGATGTCGCTGGAGATGAGCGCGCTGTGGATCGCGAAGCGAACGAAGAGGAAGCATTGCATGACTGATAACACCCCGCCCGTGCTTGGTGGGCTGCTCACCCAGGCGTTGACGGACCCGAAGTTGAAGGGTTTGGTGACGCATGTGGGGGAAGATTCGCTGCATATTACCGGCATTGACCAGGCACGTTCCTGGACTGCTGGTGCGATCGCGCGTGAGACCCCGGTGCTGTTGGTGACGGCGACGGGGCACGAGGCGGAAGACCTCACGGCGGAGCTCAAGGCAATGCTTGGCGACGACAAGGTCGCCCAATTCCCCGCCTACGAGACGTTGCCCCATGAGCGCTTGTCGCCAGCTGCGGACATTGTTGGCCGCCGTGCGAAGGTGCTGTGGGATATGCCGCGTGTCATCGTGGCTGCGGCGCGCGCCGTGTGCCAGCCAGTTTTGCCTGCGATTGAGCCGATTCGGGTGGCGGTGGACCAGGAAGCCGACTTTGAGGACCTGACGCAGCAGTTGGTGCATTTCGCCTACAACCACGTGGATATGGTTGCGGGCCGTGGCGAGTTTGCTACCCGCGGCGGCATCATTGACGTTTTCCCCACCACTGCCCAGAACCCTGTGCGTATCGAGTTCTGGGGTGACGAAGTCACCGACATCCGCTCCTTTGCGGTTGCGGATCAGCGCACCATCGAAGAGGTTGGTGCCGTCGAACTGTTTCCAGCAAGGCAGTTGCTTATCGACGACACCGTGGCCGCCAAAGCCGACGACCTGGCTCGCAAATTCCCGTCGAACCCCACCTTGTCGTCGCTGCTTGCACGCATTTCCGAAAAGCAGCCGGCGGACGGCATGGAAGCGATCATCCCGGCACTGACCGATAAGACGTATTCGGTGCTGCCGGAATTGATGCCGGCCGGTTCGGTGGTGTTGGTGACCAACCCGGAGAAGGTTCGCACTCGCATTGCCGACTTGGAAGCGACCGACCGCGAGTTCCTCGAGGCCGGCTGGGAGGCCGCCGCGATGGGCGCCGAAGGCCCGGTGGCGGTGGAAGGCCTGGACGTTTCTGCTTCGTCGTATCGCTCGTTCGAGTCCCTGGAGGTCTCCGCGTCGAAGGCTGGAAACGCCTGGTGGACATTTGCTCCTCCCGGAATGTTTGCTGCGGATGATGCAGAGACGCTGCCGCTCGAGTTCGAGGCGGCACCCGCCCCGAAGGGTGATCCGAAGCAGATTGAGCAGCTCTACGCCACGCTGAAACTGCACGTGACGCAAAACCACGGCAAGGCCGCCTATGTCGCTCCGGCCAAAGGTGCGATCGACCGCATGGCGGAGCGGCTGCGCGAACACGGCGTGTCCGCACGAGTGGCCACACCTGGGCTCGAGCCCGTCGATGGCGCAGTTACGCTCTACCAGGCGTTATCGCACGCAGGCCTCGTTTTCGGCGGGCCGAACTTGGTCGTTATTACTGAAACGGACCTGACCGGCAACCGCGTCGGCGACATCGCCGGCGCTAAGCGACGCGCCCCGCGCCGCCGCAACCGCGTCGACCCGTTGGCTTTGCAGCCGGGTGATTTCGTGGTGCATGACACCCACGGCATCGGCAAGTTTGTGAAGATGGCGGAGCGCACTATCAAGGCCGGCGATGAGGCGTCGCGACGCGAATACATCGTGCTCGAGTACCAGCCCGCCAAGCGCGGACAGCCCGGCGACCAACTCTGGGTGCCCATGGAGTCGCTGGACCTGCTGAGTAAGTACACCGGTGGCGAGAAGCCGTCGCTAAGCAAGATGGGCGGCTCGGACTGGAAGTCCACCAAGCGCAAGGCGCGCGCCGCCGTGCGCGAGATCGCCGGCGAGTTGGTGGAGCTCTACGCCAAGCGCCAAGCCGCGCCGGGCCACGCGTTCGCGCCGGATACCCCCTGGCAGCTCGAGATGGAAGATGCCTTCCCGTTCGTAGAGACGGAAGACCAGCTCAACGCCATCGAAGCGGTCAAGGAAGACATGGAAAAGCCCACGCCGATGGACCGCGTGATCGTGGGCGATGTGGGCTTCGGCAAAACCGAGGTGGCCGTGCGTGCCGCGTTTAAGGCAGTGCAGGACGGCAAACAGGTCGCGGTGCTGGTGCCGACGACGCTGCTCGCCCAGCAGCATTACTCCACCTTCACGCAGCGCATGGATGGTTTTGGGGTGGAGGTTCGCGAGCTGTCGCGTTTCACCTCTACCACGGATTCGAAGAAGATCCTCGCAGGTCTTGCGGATGGTTCCGTAGACATCGTCATTGGTACCCACCGACTGCTGCAGACTGGCGTGCAGTGGAAGAACCTCGGTCTGATCATCGTGGACGAGGAGCAGCGCTTCGGCGTCGAGCACAAGGAACACATCAAGGCGCTGAAGTCGCACGTTGACGTGCTCACCATGACGGCAACGCCGATTCCGCGCACGCTTGAGATGTCGCTGACCGGCATCCGCGAAATGACATCGATTACCACCGCGCCGGAGGATCGTCACCCGGTGCTCACGTATGTCGGTCCGCAAGAGGATAAGCAGGTGGCGGCGGCGATTCGTCGAGAATTGCTTCGCGACGGCCAAGTCTTCTACATCCACAACAAAGTCTCCGACATCGAAAAAACTGCCCGCCAACTGCGCGAACTCGTTCCCGAGGCCCGCGTCGTTGTCGCTCACGGCCAGATGAGCGAGCAGGTGCTCGAGCAGACCGTGCAGGGTTTTTGGAACCGCGAATACGACGTCATGGTGTGCACCACGATCGTGGAGACCGGCCTGGACATCGCCAACGCCAACACCCTGATCGTGGAAAACGCCCAGAACATGGGCCTGAGCCAGTTGCACCAGCTGCGCGGACGTGTGGGCCGTTCCCGCGAGCGTGCCTACGCGTACTTCCTGTACCCGAAGGACAAGACACTCACCGAGACCTCCTACGACCGCCTGGCCACCATCGCCCAAAACAACGACCTGGGTGCCGGCATGGCCGTGGCGCAGAAGGACCTGGAGATGCGCGGCGCCGGCAACGTGCTCGGCGCGGAACAGTCCGGCCACATCGCCGGCGTGGGCTTCGACATGTACGTCCGCTTGGTCAGCGAGGCCGTGGAAACCTTCAAGGGCCTCATGAGCGGCAAACCCATCGACGCCACCGACAAAGGCCCGAAGGAAATCCGCGTCGATCTGCCCGTGGATGCACACATTCCGGAGACCTACATCAACTCCGAGCGCCTACGCCTCGAGGTGTACCGCAAGCTCGCAGAAGCGCGTGACGACGACGCCCTAACCGCCGCAGCCGACGACATGATCGACCGCTTCGGCACCTTGCCAATTGAGGTCGAGCGGCTCATGGCCGTAGCCCGACTGCGCAACCAGGCCCGTGCAGTTGGCGTTTCCGAGATCTTGACCCAGGGAACGCGCATCAAACTCCACCCAGTCGAGTTGCCTGACTCCAAGCAGGTGCGCCTGAAGCGCTTGTACCCGGGGGCGAACTTCCGGGCTGCGGCAAAGGCGCTGCAGGTGCCGATGCCCAAGGAAGGCGGGGCAAAGCGGGCACTCAACGCTCCAAACCTGCGCGATATGGAATTGCTGCAGTGGGTCGCCGACTTCATGACCGACGTCCTCGACGCCCCCAAGATCGCCGTGGCGGGATCGGCTGCGGAGGAGACACCGAAGAAGAAGGTGTTCTCGGTCAGCGAGTAGGCGCTACCGCGTCAGTGATCCCCCTTCAGACGAAGAAGGACGCTCGGACCGATCGTCTAGCTCTGTGTTTGTGGAACCAGACGATGAGCTCCGTGTTGACCATGGTGTTCGTTATCACCTGGGGGTTTGTGTGGGTGGTTTCGAGACCGTCTAGCTGTATTTGCGGGGGTGCTAGACGATCAGTGGCAGCAACGAAAAGAGAGTGTGCCCACCCGGTGTTGCGGGTGGGCACACTCATTGTTGTTGTTTGGTTTTAGAGCATCATGTTGGCGAAGCCGATGCCGATTCCGACGATGGCTAGCAGAGCGACGATCGGGGCGATGATGGCGGCGATGTTGACGTCTGCTCCTGCAGGCTTGTTGTTGTCTGCCTGCTTCTTGGCGTTGTCCACCTTGGCCGGTGCGTCCTGCTCAGCTTCAGCCTGGTCTTGTACCTTCTCCTCGGCCTTGTCGTTAGCCTTGTTCCTAGCCTTGGCCGGGGCTTCTGCTTCGGCTTCTGCTTCGACCTGTGCTGGTGCTTCTACCTTGTCGTCTGCCTTGTCGTCTGCCTTGTCGGCGG
>NZ_KV801078.1:0-213504 GCF_001810365.1 Corynebacterium sp. HMSC055D05 | reverse complement strand
ACATCGCCTGCACTAACACCTCGAACGAATTCATACCCAAAACGCTAAACGCCCGGCGCAGAAATTGCACCTGGCCTGTGGATAACTGCGCGTGGGGTCGTCGAAAAGCAGTCGAAAAGTAATGGCTTATCCACAGGCAATTTGACCTCGCGGCGAAACCCGCTAAGATACCCACCGAAGTTTGAGCGATCCGTAAGGGTCGCGCTCAAGTTTCACCGAAGACCGTCGGTCACTTCCGTAAGGGAGTCGAAGGTATCCCATTCCAGGGATCGACCCACGCAGGAGAAACGAGGCTGGACTTGCGTCTGCCCCGTGCCTTCTGCACGGGGCATTTTTCATTGGTGCTCCGGGCGGATTGAAGGACATGAAGTATCGGAAGGAGGCGTGTGTCATGGCAAACCCGAAGAATGTTGCGGAACTTGCAGCTCTGAAGGAGAAGTTCGCTGAGGCGGACTCCATCGTGCTGACTGAGTACCGTGGCCTGACCGTCGGCCAGCTCCAGCAGCTGCGCGGCGATATGGGCTTTGATGTCGAGTACCACGTCGCCAAGAACACTCTCATCAAGATCGCTGCTAATGAGCAGGGCATTGAGGGTCTCGACGATCTTCTCACCGGCCCGACCGCTGTTGCGTTCATCAAGGGCGACGCGGCTGTTGATGCTGCGAAGGTGATGAAGAAGTTCAACAAGGACCACGACGCGTTCGTGATCAAGGGTGGCTTCATGGACGGTAACGTCCTGGACGCTTCCCAGATCGACGCTCTGGCTGAGATGGACAACCGCGAGACCACCCTTGCGAAGCTCGCTGGTGCGTTCGAGGGTTCTCTGGCAAAGGCTGCCGGCCTGTTCCAGGCTCCGGCCTCCAAGACGGCTCGTCTTGTCGCTGCGCTGCAGGACAAGCAGGAAGCCGCGTAAGCAAACTTTTACATCTGGGCTGCAGACGCCCACCTAAAGAAAGGAAGCCATCATGGCTAAGCTCACCAAGGACGAGCTCATTGAGCAGTTCAAGGAAATGACCCTCATCGAACTTTCCGAGTTCCTGAAGGAATTCGAGGAGGTCTTCGACGTGACCGCTGCTGCTCCGGTTGCAGTTGCTGCTGCTCCGGGCGCTGCTGGCGATGCTCCGGCTGCTGAGGAGAAGGACGAGTTCGACGTTGTTCTCGAGGACGCTGGCGACAAGAAGATCGGTGTCATTAAGGCTGTCCGCGAGCTCGTTCCGGGCCTGGGCCTGAAGGACGCTAAGGAAATGGTTGAGGGCACCCCGAAGGCCATCCTGGAAGGCGCTTCCAAGGACGATGCTGAGGCTGCTAAGGCTAAGCTCGAGGAGGCTGGCGCAAAGGTCACCCTCAAGTAAGAGCCTTTCGCTTTTCGACGACACCCCCGCCCACCGGTACGTTTACCGGCTGGCGGGGGTTTCGCTTGTCCTGCGCTAAGATTTCGGACCATGCTGCGTTTTTCCCGTTCCTTGGCCGCGTTGGTTGCTGGTGTGGGTATTGCGCTGGTGGTTGCTGGGGTGTTGGCGCCGCGGGTGTTGTTGTCAGGGGAGCGGTTGCCGTTGGCGTTGGGGGATGCGACGTGGACGATTACGGATCCGGATGGCATGCGTGCGGGGGAGTCGGCGCCGGTGACGCGTCAGTTGCATTTGGAGGTGATGGAGCCTTCGGGGGATGAGCGGGCGGCTATTCGTGTGGGGGATTCGGTGCGAGCGGGTGAGGCTCCGGGGGATTTTGAGAATTTGGTGTCTGCGACGACGTGGTCGTATGAGTTGGATCGGGTGTCGGGTGAGGCGTTGTCGCCGGCGCAGGCGCAGGTAATTTTTGCGATGCCTGCTGCTCAGGTGGCGGTGAATGGTGTGTGGCTGAAATTCCCGTCGCCCGCGCCCGCGTCGGACGTGGACGTGTTTGATCCGGTGTTGCGTGGTTCGGCGGTGGCGCGGTTCGTCGATACGCAAGAGATCGGCGGACGCACCGTCAACCGCTACCAGCAGACGGTCGCTCCGACGAATATCGCGCAGCGCTACGCCGATCCGCGTAATACGTTGACGGTTGATGGTGAACGTACGTTCTTTACTCATGCGGCGGAGCGCGAGTTGCTTGTCGACGAGCAAACGGGCGTTGTTGTGGGCATCAACGAGCGTGTCGACGACTACTATGCCGACGCCGAGGGGAACGGCGTGCAGAACGTGCTGACCTATGACGGACGTATGGACGAGGCGCAGGTCACGGAACTTGTGCAGCGGGTTGGTCAGGCGCAGCCGAAGGCGGCCAATCCGTTGTTGTGGTGGATTGTCACCGGTGTCGGTGCGGTGTTGGCCCTGGTGGGGCTGATTGGTTCGGTTGTTTCGGCGCGTCGCAATTGACGAGTCGCGCGGGTGGGGTGGTAGGCTGCCCTCCAGCAACTTGGACAACGGCACCAGACGGCACGGGTGCGTGAGGGTTGTAACGCGGGGGGTTGAGTGCCCGATAGGGCCCTTTACAATTTGTTAGCTTTTGTATAAGCTTGCTCGTTGCGCTGGAAGCCGTCTCCAGTACGTCATTGAAGCCTTGTGCATACGGATGAGAATTTCCTATTTGACAAGGTGATTTTGTTGTCTCTGGGGGCGGGTCTTCCGAAGCAGACCAAATGCTAACTTATCCTGCGGAAATGCCGCTGGACCGCGAAGCCAGACGCGGGCCGGTGAGCATCCGCCAGAGGTGCTGGAAGGACCCAACTTGGCAGTCTCAGACCAGACCATGAATATGGCTGAAATCCCGGGGGCTCCGGAACGTTATTCGTTCGCGAAGATTAACGAGCCCATTACCGTCCCGGGCTTGCTCGATGTGCAGCTCGAATCGTTCGCGTGGCTCGTCGGTACGTCGGAGTGGCGTGAGAATGAGCAGGCGAGCCGTGGCGACGATGCACGCGTCACCTCGGGCCTTGAGGACATTCTTGAGGAGATCTCCCCGATCGAGGACTACTCGGGCAACATGAGCCTGACGTTGTCCGAGCCGCGCTTCGAAGACGTGAAGTACACGATCGACGAGTGCAAGGACAAGGACATCAACTACTCCGCGCCGCTCTATGTGACCGCGGAGTTCATTAACAACGACACGCAGGAGATTAAGTCCCAGACCGTGTTCATTGGCGATTTTCCGCTGATGACCGACAAGGGCACCTTCATTGTCAACGGCACCGAGCGTGTCGTTGTCTCCCAGCTGGTGCGCTCCCCAGGCGTGTACTTCGACGAGTCGATTGATAAGTCCACGGAGCGCCCGCTGCACTCCGTGAAGGTTATCCCGTCTCGCGGCGCTTGGCTCGAGTTCGACGTGGACAAGCGTGACACCGTTGGTGTGCGTATTGACCGTAAGCGTCGCCAGCCGGTTACCGTCCTGCTGAAGGCTCTGGGTTGGACCACGGAACAGATCACGGAGCGCTTCGGCTTCTCCGAGATCATGATGTCCACCCTGGAAAACGACGGTGTGAACAACACCGACGAGGCTCTGCTGGAGATTTACCGCAAGCAGCGTCCGGGCGAGCAGCCGACGCGTGACCTTGCGCAGTCCCTGCTGGAGAACTCGTTCTTCAAGGCGAAGCGTTACGACCTGGCTCGCGTGGGCCGTTACAAGGTCAACCGCAAGCTTGGTCTCGGCGGCGATCACGACGGTTTGATGACGCTGACCGAAGAGGACATTGCTACCACCCTCGAGTACTTGGTGCGTCTGCACGCAGGTGAGTCGGAGATGACCTCCCCGTCCGGTGAGATCATCCCGATCAACACCGACGACATCGACCACTTCGGTAATCGTCGTCTGCGCACCGTGGGTGAGCTGATCCAGAACCAGGTCCGCGTTGGCCTGTCCCGTATGGAGCGCGTCGTGCGTGAACGCATGACCACCCAGGATGCGGAGTCGATTACCCCGACGTCGCTGATTAACGTGCGTCCGGTCTCCGCTGCGATCCGCGAGTTCTTCGGTACCTCGCAGCTGTCGCAGTTCATGGACCAGAACAACTCTCTGTCTGGCCTGACCCACAAGCGTCGTCTGTCTGCGCTTGGTCCGGGTGGTCTGTCGCGTGAGCGCGCCGGCATCGAGGTGCGAGACGTGCACCCGTCGCACTACGGCCGTATGTGCCCGATTGAGACCCCGGAAGGCCCGAACATTGGTCTGATTGGTGCGCTGTCCTCGTACGCGCGCGTCAACCCGTTCGGTTTCATTGAGACGCCGTACCAGAAGGTCGAAGACGGCAAGCTGACCGACCAGATTGATTACCTCACCGCCGACGAGGAGGACCGCTACGCCATTGCGCAGGCGGCCACCCCGATGGATAAGGACGGCAACCTCACCGGTGAGCGTATCGAGGTCCGCCTCAAGGACGGCGACATCGGCGTCGTCGGCCCGAAGGGCGTTGACTACCTGGATATTTCCCCGCGTCAGATGGTGTCCGTGGCTACGGCGATGATTCCGTTCCTCGAGCACGACGATGCGAACCGTGCCCTCATGGGTGCGAACATGCAGAAGCAGGCTGTGCCGCTGCTGCGCGCCGAGTCCGCATACGTGGCTACCGGTATGGAGCAGCGTGCTGCATACGACGCTGGCGATACCGTCATTTCCAAGAAGGCCGGCGTGATTGAGAACGTCACGGGCGACTACATCACCGTCATGGATGATGAGGGTGGCCGCGACACCTACATGCTGCGCACCTTCGAGCGTACGAACCAGGGCACCTGCTACAACCAGACCCCGATCGTGAACGCGGGCGACCGCGTCGAGGCCGGTCAGGTTATCGCTGACGGCCCGGGCACCAAGGACGGCGAGATGGCTCTCGGCCGTAACCTGCTGGTTGCGTTCATGCCGTGGGAAGGCCACAACTACGAGGACGCCATCATCCTCAACCAGCGCGTGGTCGAGGAGGACATCCTCACCTCCGTGCACATCGAGGAGCACGAGATTGATGCCCGCGACACCAAGCTCGGTGCCGAGGAGATCACCCGTGAGATCCCGAACGTGTCCGAGGACGTGCTGAAGGATCTGGACGAGCGCGGCATCATCCGTATCGGTGCTGACGTGCGTGACGGCGACATCCTCGTCGGTAAGGTCACCCCGAAGGGCGAGACCGAGCTGACCCCGGAGGAGCGCCTGCTGCGCGCCATCTTCGGCGAGAAGGCCCGCGAGGTCCGCGACACCTCCCTGAAGGTGCCGCACGGCGAGCAGGGCAAGGTCATTGCTGTGCGTCGCTTCTCCCGTGAGGACGACGACGATCTGTCCCCGGGCGTGAACGAGATGATCCGCGTGTACGTGGCTCAGAAGCGCAAGATCCAGGACGGCGACAAGATGGCTGGCCGCCACGGCAACAAGGGTGTCGTGGGCAAGATCCTGCCTCAGGAAGACATGCCGTTCATGGCTGACGGCACCCCGGTGGACATCATTCTGAACACCCACGGTGTGCCGCGTCGTATGAACATCGGCCAGGTGCTCGAGGTTCACTTGGGCTGGCTGGCGAAGGCCGGCTGGACGGTGAACCCGGACGATCCGGCGAACGCCAAGTTGCTGGAGACCCTGCCGGAGCACCTGTATGACGTCCCGCCGGAGTCGCTGACCGCAACCCCGGTGTTCGACGGTGCGACCAACGACGAGATCGCTGGCCTGCTTGCTAACTCCAAGCCGAACCGCGACGGTGACGTCATGGTGGACGGCGACGGCAAGACTGTCCTGTTCGACGGCCGTTCCGGTGAGCCGTACAAGTACCCGATTTCGGTCGGTTACATGTACATGCTGAAGCTGCACCACCTGGTGGACGAGAAGATTCACGCTCGTTCCACTGGTCCGTACTCGATGATTACGCAGCAGCCGCTGGGCGGTAAGGCTCAGTTCGGTGGCCAGCGTTTCGGCGAGATGGAGGTGTGGGCAATGCAGGCTTACGGCGCTGCCTACACGCTGCAGGAGCTGCTGACCATTAAGTCGGATGACGTGGTCGGCCGTGTGAAGGTTTACGAGGCGATTGTCAAGGGCGACAACATCCCGGATCCGGGTATTCCGGAGTCTTTCAAGGTGTTGCTCAAGGAGTTGCAGTCCCTGTGCTTGAACGTGGAGGTTCTCTCTACTGATGGCACGCCGATGGAGCTCGACGGCGATGACGACGAGTTTGATCAGGCTGGCTCCTCGCTCGGCATTAACCTGTCCCGCGATGAGGGTGCAGCGGCGGATACCGCTTAGGCGCCAGGTGGTCGTCGTAAAGCAATTGCTTGTCGACGATCAAACGAACGCAATAGCCAACCACTTAAAAGAAAAGGAATCTTTACGTGTTTGACGTAAACCTCTTCGATGAGCTTCGCATCGGCCTGGCCACCGCCGACGACATTCGCCGTTGGTCCCACGGCGAGGTGAAGAAGCCTGAAACCATTAACTACCGCACGCTCAAGCCGGAAAAGGACGGCCTGTTCTGCGAGCGCATCTTCGGTCCGACCCGCGACTGGGAGTGTGCCTGCGGTAAGTACAAGCGTGTCCGCTACAAGGGCATCATCTGCGAGCGCTGCGGCGTCGAGGTGACCAAGTCCAAGGTGCGCCGTGAGCGCATGGGCCACATTGAGCTGGCTGCTCCGGTGACGCACATCTGGTACTTCAAGGGTGTGCCGTCGCGTCTGGGCTACCTGCTCGACCTGGCGCCGAAGGATCTTGAGCGCATCATTTACTTCGCGGCGAGCATCATCACCTCGGTTGATGACGAGGCTCGCCACAACGACATGTCCACCCTCGAGGCGGAGATGTTGATGGAGAAGAAGGATGTCGAGGACGACACCAACTCCGAGATCGCCGACCGTGCGCAGAAGTTGGAGGAGGACCTCGCTGAGCTCGAGGCTTCCGGTGCGACTGCTGCTGCCCGCAAGAAGGTGCAGAACGCTGCCGATAAGGAGATGCAGCACCTGCGCGAGGCTGGCGAGCGCGAGGTTGAGCGCCTCGACGAGATCTGGACCACCTTCCAGAAGCTCGCTCCGAAGCAGATGATTATCGACGAAAACCTCTACGAGGAACTCGTCGACCGTTACGAGGATTACTTCACCGGCGGCATGGGCGCCGAGGCAATCCAGACCCTGATCCGCAACTTCGACCTCGACGCCGAGGCTGAGGAGCTGCGTGGCATCATCGCCGAGGGCAAGGGCCAGAAGAAGGTCCGCGCCCTGAAGCGTCTGCGCGTTGTCGCTGCGTTCCAGCGCTCGGGCAACGACCCGGCCGGCATGATCCTCGACGCCATTCCGGTGATCCCGCCGGAGCTGCGTCCGATGGTCCAGCTCGACGGTGGCCGTTTTGCTACCTCCGACCTGAACGACCTGTACCGCCGCGTGATCAACCGCAACAACCGTTTGAAGCGCATGATCGACCTGGGCGCACCAGAGATCATCGTGAACAACGAGAAGCGCATGCTGCAGGAGTCCGTCGACGCGCTGTTCGACAACGGTCGTCGTGGCCGTCCGGTCACCGGCCCGGGCACCCGTCCGCTGAAGTCCCTGTCTGACCTGCTCAAGGGCAAGCAGGGCCGCTTCCGCCAGAACCTGCTGGGTAAGCGTGTGGACTACTCCGGCCGTTCCGTGATTATCGTCGGCCCGCAGCTGAAGCTGCACGAGTGTGGTCTGCCGAAGCGTATGGCGCTTGAGCTGTTTAAGCCGTTCGTGATGAAGCGCCTCGTCGATAATGACTACGCGCAGAACATCAAGTCCGCCAAGCGCATGGTGGAGCGTCAGCGCCCTGAGGTGTGGGACGTCCTCGAAGAGGCGATTTCCGAGCACCCAGTGCTGCTCAACCGTGCACCGACCCTGCACCGTCTGGGTATCCAGGCGTTCGAGCCGAAGCTGGTCGAGGGTAAGGCAATTCAGCTGCACCCGCTGGCCTGTGAAGCATTCAACGCCGACTTCGACGGTGACCAGATGGCAGTCCACCTGCCGCTGTCCGCAGAGGCGCAGGCTGAGGCCCGCATCCTGATGCTGTCCTCCAACAACATCCTGTCCCCGGCATCCGGCAAGCCGCTGGCAATGCCGCGCCTGGACATGGTGACCGGCCTGTACTTCCTAACCATGCTCAAGGGCCCGCAGGAGATCGGCGGCGAGGGCGCATATGCACCTGCCGACGAAAACGGCCCGGAGCGCGGCGTCTACTCGTCCTACCGTGAGGCCATCATGGCTTACGACCTGGGCGTGCTTGGCCTGCAGGCACCGATCAAGGTGCGCATCGATCACCTGCGTCCGACGGAGGAGATCGAGGCAGAGCAGTTCCCGGATGGTTGGACGAAGGGTCAGCCGTGGATGATGGAGACCACCCTTGGTCGCATCATGTTCAACGAGCTCATGCCGTTTAACTTCCCGTACCAGGAAGGCGCCATGGTCCGTAAGGGCGGTGGCGGCGGCAAGGTGCTGCTCGGCGACATCATCCAGTCCATGGTTGAGCAGTACCCGATGATCACCGTCGCTCAGGTGCTGGACAAGATGAAGGACGCTGGCTTCTACTGGTCCACCCGTTCCGGCGTCACCATCTCCATGTCCGACGTGCTGATTCTCCCGAACAAGAACGAAGTTCTCGAGCAGTACGAGAAGGAAGCCGAGGCCATCGAGCGCAAGTTCTGGGAGAAGGGCGCGCTTACGGAGGAGAACCGTTACGACCGTCTGGTCGAGCTGTGGCAGGATGCCACCAACAAGGTTGGTCAGGCCGTCGAGGACCTGTACCCGGACGACAACCCGATTCCGATGATCGTGAAGTCCGGTGCTGCAGGTAACATGCGTCAGATCTGGACCCTGGCCGGCATGAAGGGCATGGTCGTGAACTCGCGTGGTGAGTACATCACGCGCCCGATCAAGACCTCTTTCCGCGAAGGCCTGTCCGTGATGGAGTACTTCAACAACTCCCACGGTTCCCGTAAGGGTCTTGCCGATACCGCTCTGCGTACCGCTGACTCGGGCTACCTCACCCGTCGTCTGGTGGACGTGGCGCAGGACGTCATCGTCCGCGAGGAGGACTGTGGCACCCGTCAGGGCGTCAAGGTTCCTGTTGCCGTGGAAAACGCTGGCGTTTTCCACCGCCACGACCTGGTCGAGACCTCTGTCTCCGGCCGCGTTCTGGCTGCGGATGCCACCGACGCTGATGGCAAGGTCATCGCCGAGGCTGGTACCGAGTTGAGCGAGCAGCGTATCGACGACCTCGTGGCCGCCGGCATCACCGAGGTCAAGGTTCGCTCCGTGCTGACCTGCCAGACCCCGACCGGTGTCTGCGCGAAGTGCTACGGCAAGTCCATGGCCTCCGGTCACCTCGTCGACATCGGCGAAGCCGTCGGCATCGTGGCTGCACAGTCCATTGGTGAGCCGGGTACTCAGCTGACCATGCGTACCTTCCACCAGGGTGGTGTCGGTGGCGACATTACCGGTGGTCTGCCGCGTGTCCAGGAGCTCTTCGAGGCCCGCGTTCCGAAGAACCGCGCCCCGATCGCTTCCGTGGCCGGCACGATCTCGCTCGAGGACGAGGGCAACTTCTGGACGCTGACCATCCACCCGGATGACGGTTCCGACGTGGTGGTCTACGAGAAGCTGTCCAAGCGCCAGGGCCTGGCCCAGGTTCGCCGCCCGATGGAGTCCAACCCGGACGCCATGATCGAGCGTGGCCTGCGCGAGGGTGACCACGTCGAGGTGGGCGAGCGCCTGCTTCGCGGTGCTGCTGACCCGCACGACGTGCTCGAGGTTCTCGGCCGTCGCGGTGTGGAGAAGCACCTTATCGACGAGGTCCAGGCCGTGTACCGCACCCAGGGTGTGTCCATTCACGACAAGCACATCGAGATCATCATCCGCCAGATGCTGCGTCGCGGCACCGTGATCGACTCGGGTACCACCGAGTTCCTCCCGGGCACGCTCGTGGACCTGTCGGAGGCACGCCAGGTCAACGCCGCTGCTGTGGCAGACGGTGGCGAGCCGGCCGAGATGCGCTCCGAGATCATGGGCATCACCAAGGCGTCGCTGGCTACCGAGTCCTGGCTGTCCGCCGCATCCTTCCAGGAGACCACCCGTGTGCTCACGGACGCTGCGATTAACAAGCGCTCCGACAAGCTCATCGGCCTGAAGGAGAACGTGATCATTGGTAAGTTGATCCCGGCTGGTACCGGCATCTCCCGCTACCGCAACATCCAGGTCAAGCCGACCGAGGCAGCACGCTCCGCGGCGTACGCCATCCCGACCTTCGGCGATTCCATCTACGGCGACGAAGGCTACGGCGAGTTCACCGGCGCGTCCGTGCCGATGGAAGAGTTCGGCTACGAGGAGCTCTAAAGCAGCCCCAGCATTCTGGCTTAGCTAGGTCTGCTTCATAGCCCGGCCTCCCCACATGTGGGGAGGCCGGGCTTTTTCTGAAGCGGAACGCGAGGTGATGCGGCGCGAAGTTCGCTAAATGCGTGCGCCGCGGGCGGCGCGGACAATACCTACACCGCCCATGAGTGCCAGACCGCGGATGCGGACGACGGGGGCGTCGACGGGAATCTCTGCGAGGGAATACCTGCAGGACGAATGAGTTTCCACCCCGAAACCACCCATAATTCCAATTCCTGAATCAACGACTCGGACATCGTCGGGCACGACAATTTCGATGCCGCCCATAATGGCGAACGCGTTGATCTCGGTCTCGTAAGAACTCAACCGAGCCTCGCGCAGATCGATTGAGCTTCCTCCCATCACGGTGAGGGAAGTGTGTGTTGGAGCCACCAACCAGTCTCCGCCGCGTTCGCTGCCGCCCATGACGGCGAGGCTGAACTGGGAGCCGCCAGATTCGCCGGTAACGTAATTTCTCGCTCCTGAGGTGTGTTGGACGGTGACGGGTGAGAGATCGTCGATAAGCGCTGGCAGCTCATCGATAAAGGTTGCCTCGTAGAGCATGCGGGAACGTTCGTCGAACTCGGTGACGGTGAGCTGTCCATCGACGAAGGCGTCGTGGAGAAAGGCTGCGGCACGTTCACGGTCGGCGCTGCTCAGTCGCTTACGAGGGAGGTTTTGCTCGCTCATGCCACGAAAGCTAGCACGGATTTGCTGTCGTGCCCTGGCGTGTTGTAAATTATTTGACGTTTCGCCCGTGTGAATCGGTGCGAAGTTAAACGAACTCCATGCGACTCGTTCACTAGGTAGTTCATGCAAACGGCAGGGCCCCGGAAGAAGAGCCCCTATTTTTGCATGTATGGCCATGTGTGAGCGGGACGCGCGAACAGAAAGGGCTTGAATGCCTACTATTCAGCAGCTGGTCCGCAAGGGCCGCCACACCAAGAGCGCGAAGGTGGCTACTGCTGCGCTGAAGGGCTCCCCGCAGCGCCGCGGCGTGTGCACCCGCGTGTACACCACCACCCCGAAGAAGCCGAACTCTGCACTGCGTAAGGTCGCCCGTGTGCGCCTGACTTCCGGCATTGAGGTTTCCGCTTACATTCCGGGCGAGGGACACAACCTGCAGGAGCACTCCATGGTGCTCGTGCGCGGCGGCCGTGTGAAGGACCTCCCGGGTGTGCGCTACAAGATCGTTCGTGGCGCCCTCGATACCCAGGCAGTGAAGGACCGTAAGCAGGCACGTTCCCGCTACGGCGCGAAGAAGGGACAGTAATCAATGCGTAAGCAGCAAGCACCGAAGCGTCCCATCGTTAAGGATCCGGTATACGACTCCGAGCTGGTCACCCAGCTTGTGAACAAGATCCTGCAGGACGGCAAGAAGTCCACCGCCGAGCGCATCGTCTACGGCGCACTCGAGATCTGCCGCGAGAAGACCGGCACCGATCCGGTGGGCACCCTGGAAAAGGCTATCGGCAACGTTCGCCCGGACCTCGAGGTTCGCTCCCGCCGTGTTGGTGGCGCAACCTACCAGGTCCCGGTTGACGTCAAGCCGGAGCGCTCCACCACTCTCGCCCTGCGTTGGCTGGTCACCTTTACCCGCCAGCGTCGCGAGAACTCGATGATCGAGCGTCTCGCCAACGAGATCCTGGATGCTTCCAACGGTCTCGGCGCATCCGTGAAGCGTCGCGAGGATGTCCACAAGATGGCAGAGGCCAACCGCGCCTTCGCCCACTACCGCTGGTAAGAGCTGGAAGCGAGATGATCGTCGGCAGACCCCGAAACTGCATATGTGTCCCCTCGTGGGGCCCGCGTTTTCGGGGTTTTCGTCGATAAGCACAAGCTCGCGCTGCCATTTGAGCAACAAAGTGGCAGAATTGACTAACGACAACTAACCGACAAAGACGCTTCACCGCGTCGACGACATTAAGTTGGGGTAACAAACGTGGCACAAGAAGTGCTTAAGGACCTGCACAAGGTCCGCAACATCGGCATCATGGCCCACATTGACGCCGGTAAGACCACCACCACCGAGCGCATCCTGTTCTACACGGGCATCAACCGCAAGGTCGGCGAAACCCACGACGGTGGCGCAACCACCGACTGGATGGATCAGGAGAAAGAGCGCGGCATCACCATTACGTCCGCAGCTGTGACCTGTTTCTGGAACAACAACCAGATCAACATCATTGACACCCCGGGTCACGTGGACTTCACCGTTGAGGTGGAGCGCTCCCTGCGCGTGCTCGATGGTGCTGTCGCCGTGTTCGACGGCAAGGAAGGTGTTGAGCCGCAGTCCGAGCAGGTGTGGCGTCAGGCTGCGAAGTACGACGTACCGCGTATCTGCTTCGTCAACAAGATGGACAAGCTGGGTGCAGACTTCTTCTACACCGTCGGCACCATTGTCGACCGCCTCGGCGCTAAGCCGTTGGTAATGCAGATTCCGATCGGCGCTGAGGACGACTTCGACGGCGTCGTCGATCTGCTCGAGATGAAGGCTCTGCAGTGGCCGGGCAAGGTCGAGACCGGCACGCCGCCTCAGATCACCGAGATCCCGGAGGACCTCAAGGAGCTCGCAGAAGAGTACCGCGAGAAGCTTCTCGAGACCGTTGCTGAGTCCGACGAAGAGCTCATGGAGAAGTACTTCGGTGGCGAAGAACTCACCATCGAGGAAATCAAGGGCGCCATCCGCAAGCTCACCGTGAACTCCGAGATCTACCCGGTGTTCTGCGGTACCGCATACCGCAACAAGGGCATCGAGCCGATCCTCGACGCTGTTGTTGACTACCTGCCGAGCCCGCTGGACATCGGCGAGGTGCGTGGCACCTCCGTCGACGGCTCCGAGGAACTCTTCCGTAAGCCGTCCGTCGAAGAGCCGTTCTCCGCACTGGCCTTCAAGATCGCCGTGCACCCGTTCTTCGGCAAGCTCACCTACGTGCGCGTCTACTCCGGCCAGGCTATTCCGGGCGAGCAGATGCTCAACTCCACGAAGTCCAAGAAGGAGCGCGTGGGCAAGCTCTTCCAGATGCACGCGAACAAGGAGAACCCGGTCGAGCACGCAGACGCCGGCAACATCTACGCGTTCATCGGGCTGAAGGAAACCACGACCGGCGACACGCTGTGCAACCCGGATCACCCGATCATCCTCGAGTCCATGGACTTCCCGGACCCGGTTATCCAGGTGGCCATCGAGCCGAAGACCAAGGCCGACCAGGAGAAGCTCGGTACCGCTATTCAGAAGCTTGCTGAAGAGGACCCGACCTTCACCGTCCAGCTCGACGAAGAGACCGGCCAGACCGTCATCGGCGGCATGGGCGAGCTCCACCTCGACGTGCTGGTGGACCGCATGAAGCGCGAGTTCAAGGTTGAGGCAAACATCGGTTCCCCGCAGGTTGCTTACCGCGAGACCATTCGCAAGAAGGTCGAGTCCCTCGACTTCACCCACAAGAAGCAGACCGGTGGTTCGGGCCAGTTCGCAAAGGTCATCGTAACCATCGAGCCGTACAACCCGGATCCGGAGACCCTGGAAGAGGGCGAGTCCGCAACCTACAAGTTCGAGAACGCCGTCACCGGTGGTCGTGTGCCGAAGGAATACATCCCGTCCGTCGACGCTGGTATCCAGGACGCAATGCAGTACGGCTACCTCGCTGGCTACCCGCTGGTGAACATCAAGGCCACCCTCGAGGACGGCGCTTACCACGACGTCGACTCTTCGGAAATGGCGTTTAAGATCGCTGGCTCCCAGGTCCTCAAGGAAGCTGTTGCTAAGGCGAAGCCGGTTCTGCTTGAGCCGGTCATGGCTGTTGAGGTCGTGACCCCGGAGGAGTACATGGGCACCGTTAACGGTGACATCAGCTCCCGCCGTGGCCAGGTCTACGCCATGGAAGATCGCTCCGGCGCAAAGGTCGTCCGTGCGAAGGTGCCGCTGTCCGAGATGTTCGGCTACATCGGCGACCTGCGTTCCTCGACCGCTGGCCGTGCAAACTTCACCATGGTGTTCGACTCCTACGCTGAGGTTCCGCAGAGCGTTGCGCAGGAGATCATCGAGAAGCGCAACGGCAACTAAGTCGCCCTCTCCCGCCAGCTGCGTGCCAGCAGCTGGCGTACAAGGGAGAACCCCTAGCGGGGTAGCGGTCGCGCTGAGGCAACGCAACAACGGGCGTTGTCTGAGCCGGCCGTTACCCTCTAGGTTGGTCCGGGGAATCGGATCGGCCAGTTTGAAAAACGGCCTTTTTGAACCTAGGATCTTGTAACTGGCACATTGTGAAATGGCTCCCGTCGCTATATCCGTTTTGGGCTGTAGCGGTTGGGCGTAAGCAAACCACGTGGCTGCGAAGGTCGTAGCCACCATGAAGTCCAGGAGGACAATCAGTGGCAAAGGAAAAGTTCGAGCGCACTAAGCCGCACGTGAACATCGGCACCATTGGTCACGTCGACCACGGCAAGACCACCACCACCGCTGCGATCACCAAGGTACTGGCAGACCAGTACCCGGAGGAGAACAAGGCCTTCGACTACGCGATGATCGATAAGGCTCCGGAGGAGCGCGAGCGCGGCATTACCATCAACATCTCCCACGTGGAGTACAACACCCCGAAGCGTCACTACGCACACGTCGACGCCCCGGGCCACGCCGACTACATCAAGAACATGATTACCGGCGCTGCTCAGATGGACGGCGCAATCCTCGTGGTTGCTGCTACCGACGGCCCGATGCCGCAGACCCGTGAGCACGTTCTGCTCGCTCGCCAGGTTGGCGTTCCGTACATCCTCGTTGCACTGAACAAGTGCGACATGGTCGACGACGAAGAGATCATCGAGCTCGTCGAGATGGAGGTCCGCGAGCTGCTGGCTGAGCAGGACTACGACGAGGAAGCACCGATCGTCCACATCTCCGCTCTCAAGGCTCTCGAGGGCGATGAGAAGTGGGTTCAGTCCATCGTCGACCTCATGCAGGCTTGCGATGACTCCATCCCGGATCCGGAGCGCGAGACCGACAAGCCGTTCCTGATGCCGATCGAGGACATCTTCACCATTTCCGGCCGCGGCACCGTGGTTACCGGCCGTGTGGAGCGTGGCGTCCTCAACCTCAACGACGAGGTCGAGATCATCGGTATCCGCGAGAAGTCCCAGAAGACCACCGTCACCTCCATCGAGATGTTCAACAAGCTTCTCGACACCGCTGAGGCTGGCGACAACGCTGCACTGCTGCTGCGTGGTCTGAAGCGCGAGGACGTCGAGCGCGGCCAGGTCATCATCAAGCCGGGCGCTTACACCCCGCACACCAAGTTCGAGGGCTCCGTCTACGTCCTGTCCAAGGACGAGGGCGGCCGCCACACCCCGTTCTTCGACAACTACCGTCCGCAGTTCTACTTCCGCACCACCGACGTTACCGGTGTTGTGAAGCTGCCGGAGGGCACCGAGATGGTTATGCCGGGCGACAACGTCGACATGACCGTCGAGCTCATCCAGCCGGTCGCTATGGATGAGGGTCTGCGCTTCGCTATCCGCGAGGGCTCCCGCACCGTCGGCGCTGGCCGCGTTACCAAGATCCTCGACTAATTCGAGTCGATCTGAGGTAACCGTCGGATAAACGCCAAGGCCGCCTCTCCCGTTTGGGAGGGGCGGCCTTTTGCATGCCCTGAGGGTGGTTTATGGTCTGAGGCGTGCAGGACCCAACACGTATCCCGAAGATTCTGGCCGCGCTTCAAGAGGTTTGGGAGGGGCAACCAGATTTGAACCTCGGCCAATTATTTGGGGTACTGGGCAATCGTGGGCTGGGGTGGGACTCAACTGACGCAGAGGCGCTCGCAGTTCTTCAGCAGCTCTCTCAGGAGCATCCTTCGCTTGTCGACGACACCTCCGCCCCCATCACCTTCACCACCGTCGAGCCGCACCTGCAGGTCACCTTGGTGGACGGAAATGTGGTGGTGCGAAGCGCGGCGCACCCAGGGCGAATGCCGTCGGTGTGGCGGTATGCGTCGATGCGACGTAGCGGTCCGGGGTTACCTCTCGTGGTAACTGATGCGGAGGGGGTGGAACATCGGCTGGGGATTGTCCGTCATTTGAAGCTTTTTGCGCCGGGAGAGAGTCGTTCGCTGGCGGGATTGCTGCAAGATAGCGTCGGAGGGAACCGATGGTTGGTCGCGCTGGAAGATGGAGCAAGGGCTGTGGTCGGCAGCCGGATCCGACGTTGGGTACAGGCGCGTCGTGATGTTGACGTGGATACCTTCGCCTGGGCACGCATTCTTCAATGCGAGGCGGGGGCGGACATGACAATCGCCCCAGCCTCCGGCGGGGAGCCGGTGGTGCTGGGGCGAGTTACCGCGGTGTTGCCGCTGGAAGTTCAGGAGGAAGCCTAGACAGCCGCGAAGCCGCGTTTAGGCGGAGATCCTATCGAATTGCAGCTTCCATACGGTATCGATGTCCATGGTGTGGCTTGCGAGCCGGAAATCGTCGTCTGCGGCCTCGATAGCGCGGATGGCGCTTTCCAACGGGTAGTTCGGGTTCGCGGTGACGGTGAACGTGACGGTCGGGCGTTGGCCGACCATAGCGACGCGGCTGTCGGCGCGTTGGACTTCGTCGAGACGCTGGATGGTGTTGCAGGCTGCCTCGGCGACGCGCTGAACGTTGATTACCGTGTCACCGTGCGCGGCATCGGCTGGCACGATGTTGCCGTTGGAGAACGCGCGGGAGCGTAGATTTGCAAGCAAGATCCACAATCCCAACACGGCCAGGACAATAGCGGCGGCGATAAGCGCCTTGGTATACCAGTCCTCGTAGGCGAGGTACGTCACGCGGCTGCGGTCGATGTCGCGGAGGAAATCGCTCAGGTACGGGATTTCCCAGTACTCCGCAATGGGGAATAGGGCCACAACGACCATCAACAGGCCGAGCAGGAACGTGACCAGACGGTTGAAGAAGCTCAATGTTTTGGTCATCGGTGCACCTCCAGGGGACGGACGTCGGACACTTCGGGCGTCGACTGCGTCGTGGTGGCGACTTGTGCCTGAGGCGTTTCCTTAGGCAACACCTTCACGGACACCGCAGGAGGCGCGGCGAGGCTCTTGAGCTCGCTGTTGAGCGATTGCGTGATGCGTTCTTGCATTGCGGGGCCGGAGCCGTCGTCGACAACCTGTACCTTGACCGACTTGCGGGTCGCCTTGGAGCGTACTTGCTCGCCACCGAGGTCGCTGTGAACTGTGTTGGTGGACTTTCGTGCCACATCGACGGGACGGGTCCAGATAGACACTGGGGAGTTCACTCGGACAAACCGGTGCGGACGGGGTTTGAGCGCAACCACGATGAGCACAAGGCCGACCAAGGCCAGCAGGCACGCAATGATGACGGCGGGGATCTCTGTGGTGAACGAGCCGAGGAACTCAAACGCGCGACCAAACCAGGACTGCTCGGGTGATTCCGACTCGTAGGTGTAGTACCAGAGGTCACGCGCGCCGACACCCGCTAAAGCGATGAGGAGCAGGCTGATGAGGACTGCGATCCAGCGCGATGCAGGGGTGCCTAGCGGTTCGTCGCCGGGGTGTGGCCCGACTGGGCGGGCGCTAGTTGGTTCGGTCATAGTACTTCACCACCGGTTCTATCGTGATCTGCTGAAGTGGCTTCGGCTGTGGGGCCTGTGGGATGACCACGGGCTTCGGAGCCGGGCCGCGCGGGCTTGTTGGGCGCGCACTGGGCTGGATTGTCACCGGCTTGAGCGGCTGCCTATCTACGGTGATATCGCGCAACGGTCGCTGCCACGGCACCTCAACCGGCCGCATGTGCCCGAACGCCTTGACAGCGATCGGGGCGAGGGGCTGCAACGCTGGCAGCGACGGGGCGCGCAGAGCCACGGGCATGGGCGTCTCTGGGGCGAACGGCTCGAGTGGCTCGGGCACATCAACGCCAGAAACGGTGACCGGTTGGGGCTGCTTCGGTGTTCGTACGCTTGGGGGAGTTGGTGTGGTGACGGCACGCATGTCGTCGACAAGCGATCGCGCTTCGATCGGCGCCAGTTCCTCGCGCTCGCTGGTCACGGGGTGCGTGATCTCGGTGGGAGAAACCTGGATGGGCTCTGGGATGATGAAAGCATCGTGGGTCGCAACATCGTCCCAGGTCACACGGGAACCATCGTCGATCGATTCGACGTTGGCAACGGTGACGTTGACGCGGGAGACATCCATCCCTGCGAGGGTGCGGATGTGGGCGATGATGGTGGCGCGCACAGCGTCCGTAATCGCCGCGACGGGCGCGGGGTAGGACGTGGCAATCTCGGCATCGATGGCGACAAGGCCCGTCGTGCGGTCGATGTGTGCCTCGATGCGCGGAAGGCTGCGGCCCGCCAGGCCCGCCAATTTCGCGTCGATGTTGCGGGATCCCGGCACTGTTGAGGCCGCCACTTCCGCCACGCGCTCGATGGTGCGTTCGCTGACGTGGTAGAAGGAAGTGTCCATCAGCTATTGCTCCGGCCGGTTCCGTTGCCGATGATGCTGGCTAGGTCGAGGCGGCCGTCGAGTTGGGCGCCTACTACGCCGCCGAGGATGGTAAACAGCAGCAGCCAGAGTAGGCCGGCCCAGCCACCGAATGTGACGAAGAAGGCAACGATGACGCCGATGATGACGCCGGTCAGTGCCTTGTTGGCAAAGAGATTCATTGTTAAACCACGTTTCGGGTTGTTGTGTGAGGTGCGGGGGCGTAGCCCGTGTTGCTGCTATTGCGCATCGCCGGCGATGACGTCCACGAACTCGGCGTCCGAAGCGCTCAGTGCTGCGGCGCGTACGTCTTCGGCGACCTCGTGGACGTTGCGTCCTGAGGCGACGTCGAAGGTGAAGTGGACTTCGAGGCCCGCTTTGCCGTTGCGTGAGGCAGATCGGATGCCTTCGATGCGTTGGTGCGGCAAGTAGGTTGCGATTTCGCCGAGTCGGCCGCCGTAGAGTTTTGCTACTCCGTTGACGGCGAGTGTGGCGTCGCGGACGCCCTCCGCAACCTCTCGGGTAACGGGGGTGTTGGCCATGATTACTGGATCTGCTGGTTTACAGACTGGTTGACTGCCTGGTAGTTGCCGTCGTCGTAGTTCTCACCTGCGGTCTCCTGCTCCGGCAGGTTGACGTCGTGGACGGTGACATCGACGCGGTCGACGATCAGGCCGGTCATGCGGGTGATGGCGACGGTGATGTTTTCGCGGATGGCGTTTGCCAGCTCGTGGATGGCGACACCGTACTCGGCGATGATGGCAACTGCGACGGATGCGTGGCCGTCCTCGACTGCCACGTTGACGCCCTGCTGGACGTTGGTGGAGGAGGTCAGGGACTCGCGGACTGCGCCCCACATGCGGGCTGCGCCGCCGCCGAGGTTGTGGACGCCGGAGACTTCGCGTGCTGCGATGCCGGCGATCTTGCCAACAACGTTGTCGTCGATAACAGTGCTGCCGTGCTCGGTTTCGAGGTTTTCGTTGCGCGGGCGCTGCTTCTCGGTCTCGGTTGCGGTCGAGGTGGTTGCTGGGGTGTTCTTTGCAGTGTTGTTTGCAGCGTTGTTTGCGTTCTGGTCGGCCATGACGGTCCTTTCAACTGTGATGTTCATGTTCCGAGTGCGCCTATATAGATGACGCGCACGGTATGGGAACAAGGGTACACAGGTTGTCGTCGTCAAGCGGGCTTGCGTTGGTGGCAACCTTGTGTTTTAATACGCAGGTTGCCTTGACATGGGTTGACGGAAGTCGGCCGGTGGCTCGGCAAACATGACACCTTCCAGTCGGAAGACCGGTGAAGGGGCCATGGCAAATAAACAGCGGCAGTACGCGAGGGTCACGCACCCTTCCGTGTCTGATACCCGGGCATATTGCTTGTCGACGATGACGTGTCGGCCAACAACGTGCCTTGGCGGAAGCACTGAGCGTCGGCGCGTTTATTGCGCAGGTCTCAACTTCCGGATGTGTCATGACAGTCAGAAAAGACACTGGCGTTGAGCCAAGGGCCCAGCCCGGACAACGTTATAGAGAAACTAGAAGCTACAAACCCCACCGCTTCTCTCTCGTTTCACTTCGTTCAACTTCGAGCGAAGCGAGAGTTGAACGTGGGGATGCGAGGAAGAGGTAAGCGTGGCGGGACAGAAGATCCGCATCAGGCTGAAGGCCTACGATCACGAGGCGATCGACGCATCCGCGAAGAAGATCGTCGAGACGGTCACCCGTACGGGTGCCCGCGTCGTCGGCCCGGTGCCGTTGCCAACCCAGAAGAACGTGTACGCCGTGATTCGTTCTCCCCACAAGTACAAGGATTCTCGCGAGCACTTCGAGATGCGCACTCACAAGCGCCTCATCGACATTCTCGACCCGACGCCGAAGACGGTAGACGCGCTTATGCGCATTGATCTGCCGGCCAGCGTCGACGTGAACATCCAGTAGAGCAATCCCCAACGTAAGTAGTGGAGAACTAACACATGTCTGACAACCAGATCAAGGGCATTCTGGGCAAGAAGCTCGGCATGACCCAGATCTTCGACGAGGAGAACCGCGTTATCCCGGTTACCGTCGTCGAGGCTGGGCCGTGCGTTGTCACCCAGATCCGTACCCCTGAGACCGATGGCTACTCCGCCATCCAGATCGCTTACGGCGACATCGATCCCCGTAAGGCTAAGAAGCCGCAGGCTGGCCACTTCAAGAAGGCTGGCGTCAACCCGCGTCGCTACGTTGCTGAGATCCGCATGGACGACACCTCGGGCTACGAGCTCGGCCAGGAGTTCAATGCAACGATCTTCGAAGGCGACACCTTCGTCGACGTCGCAGGCACCACCAAGGGCCACGGCTACGCCGGTGCCATGAAGCGCCACGGCTTTGCCGGCCAGGGTGCTTCCCACGGTAACCAGGCTGCCCACCGTCGTGTGGGTTCCATCGGCGCCTGCGCGACCCCGGGTCGCGTGTTCAAGGGCACCCGTATGGCTGGCCGCATGGGCGGTAACCGCGTTACCACCCAGAACCTGAAGATTCAACGCATCGACGGCGACAACAACCTCATCCTGATCAAGGGCGCCATCCCTGGCGCAAAGGGTTCCGTTGTTACCGTCAAGACCGCAGTGAAGGGCGGTGCTCACGCATGACGAAGCTGACGCTTGACGTCCACACCGCAGACGGAGCTACCAAGGGTTCCGTCGACCTGCCGGCCGAGTACTTCGACCGCGAGGTATCCGTGGCACTCATGCACCAGGTTGTGAATGCACAGCTTGCTGCTAAGCGCCAGGGCACCCACGCAACGAAGACCCGCGGCATGGTTTCCGGCGGCGGCAAGAAGCCGTTCCGCCAGAAGGGCACCGGTCGCGCCCGTCAGGGTTCGATCCGTGCTCCGCACTACACCGGTGGTGGCATTGTGCATGGTCCGCAGCCGCGTTCCTATGCACAGCGCACCCCAAAGAAGATGATCAAGGCTGCCCTCGCCGGCGCTTTGACCAACCGTGCGCAGAACGAGCGCATCCACATCGTGGAGGATCTCGTCCCGGGCCAGACCCCGTCGACGAAGTCCGCTCGTGCATTCATCGAGCGCCTCACCGACCGCAAGTCGGTCCTGCTGGTGATCGGCCGTGATGATCAGAATTCCCGTCTCTCCGCAAGGAACCTGCCGGGCGTCCAGATCATTGAGCCGGCTCAGCTGAACACCTACGACGTCCTCAACGCTGATGACGTTGTGTTCTCGGTCGAGGCACTCCACACCTTCATCAACCGCGGCGCAGCTGTTGCCGCCGCTGCGGAGGAGGAGAAGTAAATGGCAAAGATCGCTAACCCGCGCGACATCATCATCGCCCCGGTGCTCTCTGAGAAGAGCTACGGCCTGATGGAGCAGAACACGTACACCTTCTACGTGTCCCCGTCCGCGAACAAGACCCAGATCAAGATTGCCGTGGAAGAGATTTTCGGCGTTGACGTCGCTTCGGTGAACACCGTCAACCGTGAGGGCAAGCGCAAGCGCTCCCGCACCGGTTTCGGTAAGCGTAAGGACACCAAGCGCGCCTACGTCACTCTCCGCGAGGGCAGCGACTCCATCGACATCTTCGGCGGTGCGACCGCGTAACCCGCGGCTCGCTGAAGAGACGATAGAAAAGGAACCACTATGGCTATTCGTAAGTACAAGCCGACAACTCCGGGTCGCCGTGCCAGCTCCGTGTCCGCGTTCGACGAGATCACTCGTTCGACCCCGGAAAAGACGCTGCTGCGCCCGCTCCCGAAGAAGGGTGGCCGTAACACCCACGGCCACATCACCACTCGTCACCGCGGCGGCGGCCACAAGCGTCGCTACCGTGTGATCGACTTCCGCCGCTCCGACAAGGACGGCGTGCTGGCAAAGGTTGCTCACATCGAGTACGACCCGAACCGCACCGCGAACATCGCACTGCTGCACTACTACGACGGTGAGAAGCGCTACATCATCGCCCCGAAGGGCCTGAAGCAGGGCACCATCGTCGAGGCTGGTCCGAACGCGGACATCAAGGTTGGCAACAACCTGCCGCTGCGCAACATCCCGACCGGTACGACCATCCACGCTGTGGAGCTCAAGCCGGGCGCAGGCGCAAAGCTGGCTCGTTCCGCTGGCGCGTCCATCCAGCTGCTGGGTAAGGAAGGCAACTACGCAGTTTTGCGTATGCCGTCTTCCGAAATCCGCCGCGTGGACATCCGCTGCCGTGCAACTGTTGGTGAGGTCGGCAACGCTGACCAGATCAACATCCGTTGGGGCAAGGCTGGTCGTATGCGCTGGAAGGGCTGGCGCCCGACCGTGCGTGGTGTGGTTATGAACCCGGTCGACCACCCGCACGGTGGTGGCGAGGGCAAGACCTCCGGTGGTCGTCACCCGGTCTCGCCGTGGGGCCAGAAGGAAGGCCGCACCCGCAACCCGAACCGCTATTCCAACAACATGATCGTGCGACGTCGTCGCTCGAAGAAGCGCTAAGAGGAGGTAAACAGACATGCCACGTAGCCTTAAGAAGGGCCCGTTCGTCGACGAGCACCTCCTCAACAAGGTGGATGCTCAGAACGAGGCAGGCACCAAGCAGGTCATCAAGACCTGGTCGCGCCGTTCGACCATTCTCCCCGATTTCATCGGTCACACTTTCGCCGTCCACGACGGTCGTAAGCACGTGCCGGTGTTCGTGGACGAGTCCATGGTTGGCCACAAGCTCGGCGAGTTTGCACCGACCAAGACCTTTAAGGGTCACGTCAAGGAACAGAAGGGACGTCGATAAGCAATGGCTGACACCATCACCACTGCATCCGCGACTGCCAAGTTCGTTCGCGTCTCTCCGATGAAGGCACGCCGCGTGCTTGCTCTCATCCGCAACAAGTCGGTTGCTGAGGCACTCGCCATCCTGAAGTACGCCCCGCAGGGTGCGTCCAAGGACGTTGCAAAGGTTGTTGCTTCCGCAGCAGCCAACGCGGAGAACAACTTCGGCCTGGATCCGCGCACGCTCGTCATTGCCGAGTGCTACGCAAACGAGGGCCCGACCATGCGTCGTTTCCAGCCGCGTGCACAGGGTCGCGCATTCCAGATCCGGAAGCGCACCTCTCACATCACCGTTGTTGTCGAGTCCAAGGAAGGGGCCAAGTAATGGGCCAGAAGATTCACCCACACGGCCTGCGCCTGGGTATCACTTCCGACTGGAAGTCCCACTGGTACGCCGACAAGAACTACGCCGAGTACGTCGCTGAGGACATCAAGGTCCGCGAGTGGCTCGAGAAGAACCTCGAGCGCGCTGGCATCTCCGATGTTGTCATCGAGCGCACCCGCGACCGCGTCCGTGTGGACATCCACACCGCACGTCCGGGCATTGTCATCGGCCGTCGCGGCGCTGAGGCTGACCGTATTCGCCGTGAGCTGGAGAAGCTGACCGGCAAGATGGTTGCACTGAACATCCTCGAGGTGAAGAACGTCGATGCAGACGCCACCCTGGTTGCTCAGTCCATCGCCGAGCAGCTGGTCAACCGTGTCGCGTTCCGTCGCGCCATGCGTAAGGCCATCCAGTCCGCTATGCGTAACCCGCAGGTCAAGGGCATCAAGGTTATGACGTCCGGCCGTCTCGGCGGCGCGGAAATGTCCCGTGTCGAGCGCTACCACGAGGGTCGCGTTCCGCTGCACACGCTGCGCGCGGAGATCGACTACGGCACTGCAGAAGCACACACCACCTTCGGCGTCATTGGCGTCAAGGTGTGGATCTACAAGGGTGACGTCGTCGGTGGCGTCCGCGAGTCTGAGCTCAATGCACCGAGCAACGATCGTCGTGGACGTGGCGACCGTCGCCCGCGCCGCGGCGGCCAGCGTCGCCGGGCGGCAGAGCAGAAGAAGGAGGGCTAATTCATGCTCATCCCTAAGCGCGTGAAATACCGCCGCCAGCACCGCCCGACCCGTTCTGGCGTGTCCAAGGGTGGCAACCAGATCAACTTCGGCGACTACGGCCTGCAGGCCCTCGAGCCGGCGTACATCACGAACCGCCAGATCGAGTCTGCCCGTATTGCTATCAACCGCCACGTCAAGCGTGGTGGCAAGGTCTGGATCAACATCTTCCCGGATCGTCCGCTGACCCAGAAGCCGCTCGGCGTGCGTATGGGTTCCGGTAAGGGCCCGGTGGAGAAGTGGGTGGCCAACGTCAAGCCTGGCCGCATCCTGTTCGAAATGTCCTACCCCAACGAGGAAACTGCCATTGAGGCGCTGCGCCGTGCAGGCGCGAAGCTGCCGTGCAAGGTCCGCGTCATCAAGAAGGAGGACCAGTTCTAATGGCTAACGGTACCCCCGCATCTGAGTTCCGCGAGCTCAACGACGACGAGCTGAAGGGCCGCCTCAACGAGGCGAAGGAAGAGCTGTTCAACCTGCGCTTCCAGCTTGCAACCGGCCAGCTGACCAACAACCGCCGCATCTCCACCGTGAAGCGCGACATCGCTCGCATCTACACGGTGCTGCGCGAGCGTGAGCTTGGTCTGTCCGTCGTCCCGGAGTCCACGGGAGCTGAGGCATAACCATGAGTGAGGCAAACGTGACTGAGAACACCAAGGACAAGGCCGTGCAGAAGCGCCGCCGTGGCTACGTCGTGTCCGACAAGATGGACAAGACGATCGTCGTCGAGGTTGAGGACCGCAAGTCCCACGCCCTCTACGGCAAGATCGTGCGTACCACGAAGCGCGTCAAGGCTCACGACGAGAACAACACCGCTGGTGTTGGCGATCTCGTCCACATCGAGGAGACGCGTCCGCTGTCGAAGGACAAGCACTTCCGTCTCGTCGACATCATCGAGAAGGCTCGCTAAAAGCTAGTCGCTTCTCGACGACTCCACCGCCCCGGGTTGGCTACCAACCCGGGGCGGTTTTTGCGTTTTCAACTTTTTCTGCGCCCTTACACAAGGGTACGATTTCCCGCATGTGTGGAATCGTTGGATATGTAGGCGCAAACGCGACAACGCGTGACGCGAAAGACGTAATCATCGATGGTCTTCGCCGCCTCGAATACCGCGGGTACGACTCCGCAGGTGTTGCGGTGGTGAACGACCAGTCGATCGAATGCCGGAAGAAGGCCGGCAAGGTAGCGGATCTCGAAGCGGAGATTGCTAACAACCCCATCGCAGCATCGAACCTGGGCATCGGGCATACCCGGTGGGCGACCCACGGCGGTCCGACGGATGCGAATGCTCACCCGCATGTGGTGGGAGATGGCCGTATGGCAGTGGTGCACAACGGCATCATCGAAAACTTTTCGCATTTGAAGGCTGAGCTCGCAGAGAAGGGCTACACCTTCAAGTCTGAAACCGATACTGAGGTTGCTGGCACGCTGCTGCTGGATATCTACAACACGGAAGCGGACGGGGATCTGACCCGTGCGATGCAGTTGGCAGCGAACCGTCTGGAGGGCGCGTTCACCCTGCTCGCCATCCACCCGGACCATCCAGACCGCATTGTTGCGGCGCGTTGGAACTCCCCGCTGGTGATCGGTGTAGGCGAGGGCGAGAACTTCCTGAGCTCCGATGTCGCTGGCTTCATTGAGTTCACCCGTGACGCGGTGGAGATGGACAACGGCCAGATTGTGACGTTGACGGCTGATGGCTACGACGTGATTGACTTCGACGGCACCCCCGCCGAGGCGAAGCCGTTCAAGGTTGAGTGGGATGTCACCGCTGCGGAGAAGGGTGGCTACAACTCCTTCATGGAGAAGGAGATCCATGATCAGCCGGGTGCCGTCCGCGACACGCTTTACGGTCGCTTCGACGAAGATGGCAAGTTGATGTTGGACGAGTTGCGTATCGACGAATCCGTGCTGCGCTCCATCAACAAAATCATCATCGTCGCTTGCGGTACTGCGTCGTACGCGGGCCAGGTGGCGCGTTACGCCATCGAACACTGGTGCCGTATCCCGACGGAAGTGGAGCTCGCCCACGAGTTCCGCTACCGCGACCCGATTGTCAACGAGCAGACTCTCGTCGTTGCCGTTTCCCAGTCCGGAGAGACCATGGACACGCTGATGGCTGTCCGTCACGCACGTGAGCAGGGCGCGAAGGTCGTCGCTATCTGCAACACCGTGGGCTCCTCGATCCCGCGTGAGGCGGATGCGTCGCTGTACACCTACGCAGGCCCGGAGATCGCTGTGGCGTCGACGAAGGCGTTCATCTCCCAGATTGTCGCGGCGTACCTGCTGGCGCTGTACCTGGCGCAGGTGCGTGGCAACAAGTACGCCGACGAGATCCGTCAGATCATCGGCGAGCTGGAGCTGATGCCGGAGAAGATCCAGCGCGTGCTGGACAACGAAAACCAGGTCAAGCAGTTGGGCCAGGATATGGCGGATGCAAAGTCCGTGCTCTTCCTTGGCCGCCACGTCGGCTTCCCGGTCGCCCTCGAGGGCGCGCTGAAGCTCAAGGAGGTTGCTTATTTGCACTCCGAGGGCTTCGCTGCAGGCGAGTTGAAGCACGGTCCGATCGCGCTGGTCGAAGAAGGCCAGCCGGTGTTCGTCATCGTGCCGTCGAAGAAGTCGCGCCACAACCTGCACGCCAAGGTCGTCTCCAACATCCAAGAGGTGCGCGCCCGTGGTGCCGTGACCATCGTGATCGCGGAAGAGGGCGACACGGATGTGGAGCAGTTTGCCAACCACATCATCCGCATCCCGGAGTCCCCGGGTTTGCTGCAGCCACTCTTGGCGACGATCCCGTTGCAGATCTTCGCCTGCGCCGTCGCAGAAGCACGCGGCCTGAACGTGGACCAGCCGCGTAACCTGGCCAAGTCCGTCACGGTGGAGTAGAAGCTACCGACCGCGCCAGGGCGCCCCGGGATTGGCGCTGCGGTATTTCATCATCTGGTGGAAGATCTCCGCAGCACCAGCCCGCTGCCCCTGTGTCGCGCTGAGCGTACCCGTGTTGTCAGGCAACGCATCAGGCGCGAATACTCCCGGGGTGAGGACCTCTGCCAGAAATGAGGGGTCAGCCGTCGCTGCGCCGACGTAGCGGGCGGCGTGGGCTTCTGCGGCGTCGATGCGTGTCCAGTCGACTGCCCAACCGGAAGCACGCAGCATTTGATCGAAGAAGAAGCGTTGGGTCCGCGGATTACCGTCCCGGAACGGGTGCACGATTGTCAATTCGCTCCAATGGTCCGCGACGGTGTTTACCGCAGCAGACTTGTCATCGCAGGAGACCGGCAGTTTCGCGATCCGACCCATCACTCAGTCGAGTTCAGCCTCAACGTATCGCGCTCGACACATCGCCATGCCCATCGCACTAACTTCCTCGGTGCGGATCTGGCCCGCCCAGGGGTAAATGTCCTGCATGAGGTAGTGGTGTGTGGACTGTAGGGATTCACGTGTGAATTCGGTCAGCAGTGGGCCGTTTTCGAGCTCGCCGAGTCGTTGAAGTGCGAGGTTGCCAGCGATGCGGTCCAGCAAAACTGGGTCCGTTAGCCCGAATAGGTTTTCCGGGACCTCGTTGCTTCGTCGTGCCACGGTGTTTAGGCAGCCCCGGTGATGCGTTGCCGCAGTTCACGTGCGCGAGGCGTGTTTCCCAGGCCCTCCCTTTCGAGCACCTGCAACACGGCCTCGTCGGCTGAGATATCTCCTCGCAGCTGGCGTCGCAGAAGCGCCTCGTCCTCGGCGGACATGGGTTGGCCCGCCATGATCATGGAGGCGTTCACGGCGGCGACCTTCTGATCTTCGTTGCGCGGGTCAGTCATGCAGGTGATTCTAGCGGTTCGGCGAGGCGGTAGAGCTGGTGGAAGTGGTGCACCGGCCCGTGACCCTGGCCCACCTCGAGGTCGTCGGCGTGGGCGATGGCTTCGTGGAGCCAGGCGGAAGCCCACTCGACGGCGGCGGGGGCGTCGTCGAGAACAAGCCGGGTTGCAAGGGCTGCGGAGAGGGAACAGCCGGTGCCGTGGGTGTTTTTTGTGCGCACGCGGGGCACGTCCGCGATGTGGGTGTCGCCGTCGGGGGTGATCAGCGCGTTGGAGGCGTGGTCGCCGGTGAGGTGCCCGCCTTTGACCAGGACGGACACGTTCGCATCTGCTGCGTATCGACGACCCTGGGAAACCGCTTCGTCGAATGTGGTGGCGGGGGTGTCGTCGCAAAGCACTGCGAGCTCGGGGATGTTCGGGGTGACCACGGTGGCGTGCTCACGAACGAGGGCGCGCAGGGCGTCTTCGGCATCCTCGGTGAGGAGGCGGTCGCCGGAGGTGGCGACCATGACGGGATCGACAACAACGACCGGGACGGGGTGTTGCGAAAGGAACTCGGAGACCGTGCGGGTGGTGTCCACATCGCCCAGCATCCCGATCTTGACGGCGTCGACTGTGACGTCGTCGAACACGGAATCCAACTGCGCGCGCAGGAATGACTGGGGTGGGGTGTGGATCTCGCGCACGCCCTGCGTGTTCTGGGCGACGAGCGCAGTGACCACACACATGCCGTAGCCACCTGCGGCGGCGATGGACTTCAGATCAGCTTGAATGCCGGCACCGCCTGTGGGGTCGGTGCCGGCAATGGAGAGAACTCTTGGGATGCGTGCCATAGGCACTGACGCTACCCGGAACTACCCAGCGGCGAGGGCGATGCGCTCGGCAAAACGGGAATAGTCCTCGCGGATGGCCAACAGCGGCTGGGACACAGCAGTTTCGGAGGCTGCGGCCACCTCTTTTTGGATGGCGTTGCGTGTTCGGCGTTTCACCCCAGAGCCCAGCACGCCGCCGAAGGCCGCGGATATCAATCCGATGATTACACCGGTGAGTAAGCCAGCCATGATCAGCAGGGTAGGAATCGGCCAGCCTTCCACATCCGGCACCAGGTCGGTGCCCAGCAGCGGTGTGAGCACGCCCGGGACGAAGGCGACCAGCAGGTACCACAGCACACCAACCAGGGCGGCGAGCAGCGCAAACCACTGGAAGATGGTCAGCACTGCCCACCCCTTGGACGGCTCCGCGGGCAGTTTCGCACGGGCCACAGCGCGATCCAGTTCGGCGGGAAGGCCGGTGGAGATCTCCTCGGAACGATCCGCCACGGCAGCAGCCCACTCGTGGGGCAGGCCAGCGCCGACGGCGGTGGCGTAGTTGCGCAGGCCGGAGTTGGCCACGGCTTTCGAGGCGGCGTCGAGTTCCGGCATGGAGGTGCGGTGCACGCCCAGTTCGTCGGCATCCTCGCGCAGCCCTAAGCGACGAAGCGGGTCGGGTTTGAAGCGGGTGATCCAGGAAGTGAGCAGCCAGCCGGTGCGTTGGCGCAGGCGTTTGCGGTAGGCGGCAGCGGTGATGCCCGCGATGCGTTCTGCACCCGCGGCCTTGGTCAGTGCGGTGTCGAGGTCGCGTTTGGCGTGCTTGTCCACACCACCGGCACCCTTCGTTCCGGCGTATGGGGCGGCAACGGAGGCGATGTCGGCCTCGATGCGGGCAGTCTGCGCATTGTGGGCCTTTGCCACGCGCGCGATCGCGCCGCGCAGGTCTTCGATACCAGCGCCGGTCAGGGTGGAGGTGGGGATGACGTGGACGTTGGTCAGGCCGTCGTCGCGAAGCAAGCCCGCATAAGAGCCAGCTACGGTGTCCACGTCGCGCTCCGCCAAAAGGTCGGCTTTGTTCAGCACTGCCAGTGTGACCGCGGAGTGGTTCGCGTGCGGGCGGATGAACTGGTCATGGATGACACTGTCGGCGTACTTCTCGGGGTCGGACACCCACACGAGCACGTCGACCTGGCCGGCGAGGCGTTCGGCGATGACGCGGTTGGAGGCCTCTACCGAGTCGAAGTCGGGAAGATCCAGCAGGATCAGCGGGCCAGCATTTTTGGCAAACTCGCCTTGGCGCTCGCGGCGGTCTTCCACGCCGAGCCAGCCCAGGAGTTCCTCAGAGCCTTCCGGCTGCCAGATTGCGGCCAGGGGAGAGGACGTGGTTGGGCGGCGCGCCGCTGCTTTGCCCAGGTCCTCGCCGACAACGGCGTTGAACAGCGAGGTTTTACCGGAACCGGTCGCGCCGAAAAAGCCCACGACGGTGTGCTCGGCGGACAGGGCGCGACGCTCGGCGCCAGCCTTGGCCACGCGTTCTAGGCGTTCGCGTTGCTCGCCGGACAGGTACGGTGCACCAATTTCGGCAGCGTCCTCGAGCGCGCTCAGCCGTTTGCTCAGCCCAATCTTTTTGCTAAACAGCGCCATTGTCGGACCCCTTTCGGAAGTTGCCGCGAAGCTGGTCAAACAGGCCACGCAGGGCGCTGTTGTTCAGGTCGTCGTTGGGGGTGTCGTCGATACGCGCAGGCACTTGCTTGTCGACGACCCCCAGCAGCTTCGCATCCACCGCCCGGCGAGCCTGCTGGGAGGCATCGCGGATCTGCTCGGCCGTTGCGCCTTCGAGCAACGGGTCGGTGAACACGTGGTAGCGGTCGCGCTCGGCAGCAAAGAGTCCACCAAGGCGCTCGTTGAGGTCGTTGCGGGCCTGAGTGACCATGCGGCGCACCGTGTCTTCGCCGAAGATGGTCTCCAAAAGTTTCTGGCCAAGTACCGCAGAACCGCCCGCGATGGCCACCTCGCCGCCAGTCAAACCTGCGGTGGAGGCGAACACTGTAAGCATGAGTGCCACGGTGACCACGTTGAGCCCAAAGGACATGAGACGGGCGCGCTGACGCTTATCGCCAGCAGTGTCCTGGATGTGTCCGACGAGTTCTTGCTGCCAGTCTCGCACCAGTTTCGCCGCCTGTTCGGAAATGTCGGCGCTGGCGCGTGCGAGAGCCGGATCGGCGTCGGTGCGCAGCTCAGGAGCGACCGCGCCGGTATGCGCCCAGGCGCGCGATGCTGCGGATTCGGCAGCATCGACGATGACTGCGTGCAGACCGGACTCGATCTCGGTCTCCACCTCACGCAGGGGAGCGGGCTGACCGGTGAAGAAACTGCCCACCTTATCTATTGCGCTGCTGAACCAGCGCTCGAAGCCACGGAACACGTCAGAGGTACCGATGACGTCCTGCCAGCGGTCCATGACCTCGGAGCGCAGCAACTGTCCGTCGGAAGTCGCGTCGATGACCTGACGGTTGGCGGTGGTGTAAAACTCGTGGATCGATGCGTCGAGCTGGTTGGCAAACGCCTCCTGACGCTCACGGCGGCCGACCAAGGTATCCACTCGATCAAGCGCAGTCTGAACCGCGCCGGCCACAGTCTTGCCAGCCACGTCGCGCCGGGCGACGGTGTCCTCGGCGAGCGTGGTCAGGTAATCGCGCAGTGAAGCGACAAGGTCTTCGGCGAGAAACTCCCCGGACTCTCCAGACTTCTCCGCGCCAAGGTCCGCGACGAACGGCACAGTAAAGACTGTTGCGTCGTGCAAGCCAGCCTCATTCATCATGCGGCGCAGATCGTCCGGCACGGTTTCGGCAGCCTTTTCGTCCAGGCGGTTGAGGACCACCACAACCTCAATGCCGCGGCCAGCGGCGTCGTGGAGGAAGTTCCACACAAGTTGATCGGCGTAGCGCGCCGGGGTGGTGACGAACACCCACAGATCCGCAGCCGCAAGGAGCTGACTTGCCAGGGCGCGGTTTTTGTCGTCGATGGAGTCGAAATCGGGGGCGTCGAGAAGCGCAAGGCCCTCGGGCACGCTTTGCGTATCCACGACTCGAAGTGTCGTCGACTGCTCGTTGCCCTCACCGTGCGAACGAGTCAGGCCGGGGAGAACCTGTGGGGAGTTAAACCAATCAGCATCCGCGGGGTTTGCCACAAGCACAGGTTGCCGGGTGGTGGGGCGGATAACGCCTGGGTTGGAAACCCGCTCGCGCAGCAATGCATTGACAAGCGTGGACTTACCAGAGCCGGTGGAGCCGCCGATCACGGCGAGCAGCGGCGCGTCCAGGTTGGCGAGGCGGGGCAGGACATAGTCGTCGAGCTGGTTGACAATTGCGCGGGCCTCTGGGGCTGCATCAATAGGTAAGGCAGTGTCCGCGAGGGCATCGCGAACACTGCGAACAGCTTCGAGGACGTCAGGTGTCTGGGTACTCACCCGTCTCATTTTGGCAGAGACACCCAGGGTGAGGGGAGTTAGTCCTTGTTGGTTAGTCCTTGTAACCGGTCTTGGTCAGGTTCAGCCATCCGTAGAGGCCGCCCATGATGAACCCGCCGCCGACGAAGTTGCCCAGCCAGACGACCACCCAGTTGCGGATGACGTTCCAGTTGGTGAAGCCCTCGATCGTCTCCGGGCCGAGCGTAAACCCGCCCAGGCTGGTGAGGATGAAGTTCGCGATGGAGTGCTCGTAGCTCATGGTGGCAAACGACGGGATGATCAGGATGACCCCCCACAGCTTCGCGCTGAAGTCCTTGCCGGCCTGGGTGGCCAGCATGAAGGCGATGTTGACCACGACGTTTGCCAGGATCGCTTCAACGAACAGGGTGGAACTGGATTTTTGCAGCTTGGCGACGAGCAAATCGTGGAGGAATCCGTCCACCTCGACCATCTGGCCCATGGTGGTCCGGGAAATCAGCCATGAAATCGCCACTGCACCAATGAGGTTGAACACGGTGACAAAGAAGACGAGGAGGAACCCGCGGGTGATGGTGTTGAGCCTATGGATGGCGCCATAGGTCATGAACATCATGTCACCTGTGGCGAGTTCGCCTTGCAAGACGATGATGATGTACAGCGTTGACGCGAAGATGGCACCGAAGGCGTATTTGCCCCAGCCGGGGGCGTAGCCGTCGAGTAGTTGTGCCGTGGATGCGGCGAATGCCGTCATGATGCCCAGGTACACGCCCGCGAGCACGGAGCGCGTGGCAAATCGGGCAGGTTCTGTCGAGAACAGATCGACCTTATTCTTGATTGCCTCGGGGGCGGCTTCGTAGAAACTCACGCCCTCCAATGTACAAGAGGTACTATCTTAAAAGGAAATGTGGTAATACCTATTCGGCGATTGGAAAGCTTTGGAAAATCGTGAAAGAAAATGAGAATTCTGCCAAAAACTGTAAAACGTCACGGTAATGTTCGGTGGGCAAGGTCGTTAAAGCTGCGGCCGATGCCTACCGTTCATTAAGAAAATTGGAGACTCACATGAAGCTTCGTCGTCTTGTTGCTGCGGCGGCCGTCGCAACCACCGTTGCTGTTGCTGCTCCGGCTGCTACCGCTCAGCCTGCTCCGGAACCGCTGAACCGTGTTCTGTACGAGATTTACAAGGTCGGTGGCTGGGAAGCCCAGAACATCATTCTGCTGCCGGCAGCGCTTTCTTCGCTGAACGTTGTCATCTCGATCATTCAGTCCATCGTCACTGCTGCTAAGTAAGCCGCGACACGTACACACCTCTCCTGAAAGGAAACGAACATGAAGTTCCGTCGTCTCGCCGCTGTTGCTCTTGCGGCATCTGTTGCAATCGGTGCTGGTGCTCCTGTCGCTGAGGCTGCTACCTACCCGGAGCCGCTCAACCAGGTCATCAATGAGATGCGCGCTCTCGGTGGCCCGCTGGCCCCGAACCTGCTGCTGGTTCCAGCTGCCCTGTCTTCCGTGGGCTGGATCATCACCATCCTGTCGCTCACTGGTGTGCTCGGCCTCGGCGCCGTTGCTGCTAGCACCGTCTAAAATTGCGCTAACGCTGCGGCACACTCATCGTCTCACCCCTAAGTTTCGGGGTGGGGCGATTTTTGTATCTTCAGGCGACACGATTTAGCGGCAATTTGGGCGATCGGCGCTGCTCATGGTTAAATACTCCAGTTGTCTACTGCTGGTCGGGCGTGACACGCGTTTCCGAGTGAAGCGTCCGAGACCCTTCGACCAGACTGCGCTCTCCTCGTGTGCGAGGGACGAGCGCACGAGGTTCGTCGATAAGCAATAGGCTGCAAGAACATTGACCACGTGCGTGCAGGACGGAAATCTGGCGCACATTGACCCAGGTCAGGAGACCAACTGTGATTCAGAAAGAATCGCGTCTGAAGGTCGCCGACAACACGGGTGCACGCGAACTGCTGTGCATCCGCGTTCTCGGCGGTTCCGTTCGACGCTTCGCCGGCATCGGCGACACGATCGTCGCCACCGTGAAGGAAGCTGCCCCGGGCGGCAACGTCAAGGAAGGCGAGGTCGTTAAGGCTGTCATCGTCCGTGCGAAGAAGGAGACCCGTCGTCCGGACGGCTCCTACATCTCGTTCGACGAGAACGCTGCTGTCGTCATCAAGAACGACACCGAGCCGCGCGGTACCCGCATCTTCGGCCCGGTTGCTCGTGAGCTCCGCGACAAGCGCTTCATGAAGATTGTGTCTCTCGCACCGGAGGTGATCTAAGTATGAAGATCAAGAAGGGCGATATGGTGCAGGTCATCGCCGGCAAGGATAAGGGTGCTCAGGGTCGCGTCATTGAGGCGTACCCGCAGCGCGACAAGGTCCTCGTCGAGGGTGTTAACCGCATCAAGAAGCACGTCGCAAACTCCTACAACGAGCGCGGCGCCGAGTCCGGCGGCATCGTCAGCCAGGAAGCTCCGATCCACGTGTCCAACGTGATGATCCTGGACTCCGACGGCAAGCCGACCCGCGTGGGCTACCGCTTCGACGAGAACGGCAAGAAGGTCCGCGTGGCTAAGTCGAACGGGAAGGACATCTAATGGCTGAGAACATTCAGAACTACACCCCGCGCCTGAAGTCCCGCTACCAGGACGAGATCCGCACCAAGCTGAACGAGCAGTTCAACTACGACAACGTCATGCAGATCCCGGGCCTGACCAAGATTGTTGTGAACATGGGTGTGGGCGACGCTGCCCGCGACTCCAAGGTGATCAACGGCGCACTCGAGGACCTCACCGCGATCACCGGCCAGAAGCCGCAGCTGCGTCGCGCGAAGAAGTCCATCGCTAACTTCAAGCTCCGTGAGGGCATGCCGATCGGCGCAAAGGTCACCCTGCGCGGCGACCGTATGTGGGAGTTCCTCGACCGTATGCTGACGGTTGCTCTCCCGCGTATTCGCGACTTCCGTGGCCTGAACGACAAGCAGTTCGACGGCAACGGTAACTACACCTTCGGCCTGTCCGAGCAGACCATGTTCTACGAAATCGACATCGACAAGATCGATCGCGTTCGCGGCATGGACATCACGCTCGTGACCACCGCTGGTAGCGACGACGAGGGTCGCGCACTGCTGACGCACCTCGGCTTCCCGTTCGCTGACAAGGACGGCAAGATGAAGCGCGCATAAGCGTTCACTTGACGACGACACCCCTGCACCCGGTTTTTATACCGCGGTCGCAGGGGTTTTGTCGTATTGGAAAAGCATGAAAGAAAGCTTGCGTGAAGCTGGCTATAGGTGGTTATGATGTCCGCTGTATTAAATACATTGTTTGGCATCCATAATAGGGGAACCCCCATGAGTTACTTCTCCCGAAGCGCAATTATCGCGCCTAAGGAATTCAATCGCTGGCTAATTGTCCCTGCGGCACTCGCCATCCACCTCTCTATCGGCCAGGTCTACGGGTTCTCCGTGTTCAAGAAGCCAATGATGGAACACTTCGGTGTCGGCGAAGTTGCTGTGGGCTGGATCTTCTCGTTGGCAATCGGCATGCTCGGCATCTCGTCCGCGCTGTTCGGTTCCTGGGTCGAGCGAGTCGGCCCACGCGCGTCCATGGCAGTTTCCGGCGTGCTATGGGTGACAGGCTTCCTCGTTGCCACCCTGGGTGTCACCACCGGAAACTTGTGGCTGGTGTACTTCGGCTACGGCTTTATCGGCGGCATCGGTTTGGGCATCGGATACATCTCGCCGGTGTCCACGCTGATGAAGTGGTTCCCGGATCGCCCCGGTCTGGCTACGGGCCTTGCGATCATGGGCTTCGGCGGCGGCGCACTGATTGCCTCGCCGGCGTCGAACCGCCTCATGGAGTTCTACGGCGGTGGTGCGGACATCGCCAACCGCGCCGCGGGCATCCAACCCACCTTTGTCACCCTTGGCGTCGTGTACCTCGTCGTCATCGCTATGGGCGCGTACTGCATCCGCATGCCGCACCCGGATTGGACCCCGTCGGGCGAAGCGAAGCAGGGGCGCAAACCTTCCAAGGTTGCCATCGTCGGTGCAAATGTTAGCGCCAACAACGCCATTCGAACCCCGCAGTTCTGGTGCCTGTGGGTGATCCTGTTCTGCAACATCACTGCGGGTATCGGCGTGCTGGAGAATGCGGCACCGATGATTCAGGACTACTTCCCGGCACTGACCGCGGCGGCCGCCGCAGGCTTTGTTGGCTTGCTGTCGCTGGCGAACATGGCTGGCCGTTTCGTCTGGTCGTCGGTTTCTGACGTCATTGGCCGCAAGAACATCTACATGGTGTACCTGGGTATCGGGTTGGCTTTCTACTTCATCTTCGCCAGGTTCGGCCACGCCAACATTGCGCTGTTTGTGATCTGCGCACTGGTGTTGCTGTCCTTCTACGGGGGTGGCTTTGCCAGTATCCCGGCCTACCTGCGCGACCTATTCGGTGTTTACCAGGTCGGCGCTATCCACGGCCGTCTGCTTACCGCATGGTCGGCTGCAGGTGTAGCTGGCCCGCTGATCATCAACATGGTCGTGGAGCGCCAGGCAGCCAACGGCGGCGAAGGCCCGGACCTTTACCGCCTGTCGCTGTACGTCATGTGCTGCCTGCTTGCTGTTGGCCTGATCGCCAACATCCTTGTACGCCCGGTGGCGTCGAAGTGGTTCGAAGACCAAGACACCGTTCAGGCGAAGATCGAGGCAGATCGCGCCTCCGCGCTTGAAGGTGCTGGTGCCGGTCAGGCGCGTGGGGCTTCCGCGGGCCAGGCCCACAAGATTGTCGCGATCATTCTGGCGGCAATCATCGCTGGACTGCTTATCTACGGTCTGTGGGCCACTGCCGCGAAGGCTGCTGGCATGTTCATTGGCTAAGCGCCCGAGTACACGCTGAAGCGCTCGTCGGTAATTGCGCCGACGAGCGCTGTATTTGTTTCGCGGGCCAATTCCACCGCCATCGACGTGACGTCGCGTGTGGTGGCGACAATGCTGAAGCCGGCCGCTGCTGCAGCACGCATCATTTCAAACGTCACGCGCGTATCCACTGCGAGGGTGAGGTTGTGGGCGGGCAGGGTGTCGTCGAGAAGCAAACGCCCAGCGATCTTCTGTACCGCGTTGACGGCGTCGATATCTTGACGCGCGGTCTCGCCAGCGAGCGCGGTGGGCAGGTCGCGACGACGCGCCTGGTTGAGACGTTCTGGCAAGGCGAAGATCGCATCCTGATCAATAGGGGCGAACTCGCTGCGCACGTTCAGGCGGACCGCCAACTCCCGTACGCGCTGCTCGGCGGAAATACCACAGGACTGTGATGGGATTGGGTCGATGAACTGCGGTGCAGCAGGGTAGGAAAGCTCGATATCGAGCAGGTTGTAGGTGTTTTCGCCGCCGATGGCACCTTCGCAATAGCGGGCGGTAATGACGTCTTTAGGGGTGGTAATGAGGCCCTGCGTCAGGAGCACACCGTGGGCGAGTTCGATGTCGTGGCCCGGGGTGCGAAACAACTGAGCGACCTCTCGGCCACCGGCGCGCACCTCGAGTGGTTCTTCCACTTCCACTTGGCCCGCGCGCGTGTCGCGGGTGCCGCTAGCGGAAATCTTTGTGACGGCGAAACTGCGCTTGGTCCTGCTCATTGCAACGATGCTAGCGCTTAGGGTGCAAGCGGGACGGAGGGGTGTCGTCGCAGCGCTACAACCTGCGCAAAGAGAAGTTATCCACAGGGCGGAAATTGCAAATTCCACAAGCTGAAACGGACATGTCGTGCGAGTTCGTTATAACTACAGGCACACATCCAAACAGCAATGGGGAAGGGGTGGGTGCGTCAGATGCGTACCGAGGAAAAGATCAAACAACGAGTACAAAAACTACTCAATCAAGCCAACGACAGGGAAGGGACACCGGAGGGTGACGCGTTCTATGCCCGAGCATTCGAGCTGATGGCACAGTACGGCTACGACGAGCGCGATCTTGCAAGTCCCGATGCTGGCGACAACGTAGGCCACCGCGCCTACACGTTCCGCGGCGCCTACACCGATATGCAGGCAACGCTGCTGCACTCCATCGCGAGGTCGTTGCACTGTACGGGGTTTACGCAGCGGGTGTATAACTCCACGCGCGTCAAGGACGCAGACATTTTTGGCCTTCAGCGGCACCTCGACCGGGTGGACATGCTCTACGCGCTGCTGTTGCCGGTGATGCTTGCAGAATCACAAAAGATCCGCGCCACAAACTTCGGTGAATCAGTCGTGGTGATGCGTCGGTCGTTTATGCAGGGGTTCGCGACAAGCATCGGCAAACGTCTGATGAAAGCAGAAGAGGGCGCAGCACGTGTGGATAGCGAATATGCGCTTGTGCTTGTCGACGACGCCGCAAAGGCCGAGCAAGCCCGCTCCAAATTTGCCGAAGAGCAGGGCTTTGTGCTCTCCGCGCACCAAACCAACCGCTCGTTCGACCCAGGTGCGTACCTCAGCGGACACGCCGCGGGAGAGAATTCAGACCTCGGCCAAACACGGGTGAAGTCCAGGGCGGCGCTGCCGTTCTGATGAATTCGGTGTCGGGAGATGCTGTCGGGGGCTAGGTGTCGTCGTTAAGCAATTTGGTTCTGAGCGAACAAGCAGGTAACTTGGTCGATCGGACTTGTGCGCCGAGATTTCGGCGTGCCAAGCCGAGAGAAACATTTGAACATCCAACTTTGTTGCAGGCCCCTCGCCAAGATGCGGACCGCGTGCAAGGGAGGCGGCGAGCGGCCCACGCTACTGAGTGTGGGCAGCGTTGAGTAGCCCCCGATAGACCATGCGGAAAACGCGACCTTGAAAAGGGTCAGGTGGGTTTAGGGAACCGCAACGAGAAAGGAAACGGTCACCACAATGACCATGACAGATCCGATTGCGGACATGCTGTCGCGCGTGCGCAACGCAACAACTGCGCAGCACGACACCGTGTCTATGCCGTCCTCCAAGCTCAAGGCAGCTATTGCTGAGATCTTGAAGCAGGAAGGCTACATCGAAGATTACAAAGTTGAGGACGAGAAGGTTGGCAAATCGCTGACGCTCAACCTCAAGTACGGCCCGACCCGTGAGGCTTCCATCGCTGGTCTGCGCCGCGTGTCCAAGCCGGGCCTGCGCGTGTACGCCAAGTCCAACGACCTGCCTCAGGTGCTCGGTGGCCTGGGCGTGGCAATCATCTCCACGTCCCACGGCCTGCTGACCGACCGCCAGGCTCAAGAGAAGGGTGTAGGCGGGGAAGTCCTCGCTTACGTCTGGTAAGGGGAGGTTGAAAAGACTATGTCGCGTGTAGGTAATGCACCCATCGCAATCCCGAACAACGTCGAGGTGAAGATCGACGGCCAGCGTGTTGAGGTCAAGGGCCCGAAGGCCACCATGGACCTCGAGATGCCGGAGCCGATCACCGCTTCCGTCGAAGACAACGAAGTCGTGGTGTCCCGTCCGGACGATCACCGTGACAGCCGTTCGCTGCACGGCCTGACCCGCTCGCTGATCAACAACCTGATCATCGGCGTGACTGAGGGCTACAAGATCAACATGGAGATCTTCGGCGTCGGTTACCGTGTGCAGCAGAAGGGCAAGGACCTTGAGTTCTCCCTCGGCTACTCGCACCCGATCCTGATTGAGGCGCCGGAAGGCGTCACGTTCTCCGTCGATGGCAACACCAAGTTCGCCATCGAAGGCACTGACAAGCAGCAGGTTGGCCAGATTGCGGCAAACATCCGCCGTCTGCGTAAGGATGACCCGTACAAGGGTAAGGGCATCCGCTACGCCGGCGAGCAGGTCCGCCGCAAGGTCGGAAAGACGGGTAAGTAATCATGAGCAATACTGCAGAGAACACCAAGCGCACCCCGGTGGGCAAGGACATCTCGTCCCGCCGCCGCGAGGCTCGCGCACGTCGCCACTACCGCATCCGCAAGACCCTGCGTGGCACCCCGGAGACCCCGCGTCTCGTTGTGCACCGCTCGTCTCGCCACATCCACGTCCAGGTCATCGACGACCTCGCAGGCCACACCCTGGTTTCTGCGTCGTCCATCGAGGCAGACGTGCGCAACCTGGAGGGCGACAAGAAGGAGAAGGCCGCAAAGGTTGGCCAGCTCGTCGCTGAGCGTGCCAAGGCAGCAGGCATCGAGCAGATCGTCTTCGACCGTGGTGGCTACAAGTACCACGGCCGCGTTGCGGCCCTGGCTGAAGCTGCTCGTGAAGGTGGTCTGAAGTTCTAATGATCACGGCAAACATCACCATCAACGGAAGGATCGCGTAATGGCCGAACGTGAACGGCGTGACGGCGGGCGCTCCGCCGACAACCAGAACAACAACGACCGCGGTAACCGCGGCGGCCGTGGCCGTCGCGACGACCGTCGCAACCAGAACGACGAGCGCGATAAGTACATCGAGCGCGTCATCACCATCAACCGTGTTGCCAAGACCGTTAAGGGTGGCCGCAACATGTCCTTCACCGCTCTCGTCGTCGTCGGCGACGGTGAAGGCATGGTCGGCGTTGGCTACGGCAAGGCGAAGGAAGTTCCCGCCGCAATTCAGAAGGGTGCAGAAGAGGCTCGCAAGAACTTCTTCCGCGTCCCGATGATCGGTGGCACCATTCCTCACCCGGTTCAGGCTGAAGAAGCCGCCGGTATCGTCATGCTCCGCCCGGCTGCTCCGGGTACCGGTGTGATCGCCGGTGGCGCAGTCCGCCCGGTGCTCGAGGCCGCTGGTGTCCAGGACATCCTGGCCAAGTCCCTCGGCTCTGACAACGCCCTCAACGTGGTTCAGGCCACCGTTGCCGGCCTGAAGCAGCTCGTGCGTCCGGAAGAGGTCGCAGCGAAGCGCGGTAAGGCTGTCGAGGACGTTGCCCCGGCACGTATGCTGCGCGCTCGCGCAGGACAGGAGGCCTAAGAACAATGGCACTGAAGATTACGTTGCACCACGGCAAGATCGGTGAGAAGCCGGTGACCCGCAAGAACCTCGAGGCTCTCGGTCTGCGCAAGATCGGTCAGTCCGTGGTGAAGAAGGACAACGCTGCTACCCGCGGCCAGATCCTCAAGGTGCGTCACCTCGTCACCGTCGAAGAAGTTGCAGGGGAGTAGATAAAACATGGCTGACATCATCAAGCTCCATGATCTGCGCCCGGCAGAGGGCGCAAACAAGGCCAAGACCCGCGTTGGTCGCGGTGAGGCCTCCAAGGGCAAGACCGCTGGCCGCGGTACCAAGGGCACCAAGGCTCGTAAGCAGGTTTCCGCTGCTTTCGAGGGTGGCCAGATGCCGCTGCACATGCGTCTGCCGAAGCTCAAGGGCTTCAAGAACCCGAACCGCGTCGAGTACCAGGTGGTCAACGTCGCGGACCTCGCGGAAGCATTCCCGCAGGGTGGCGACATTGCAGTTGCCGACATCGTCGCTAAGGGCCTCGTTCGCCCGAAGCAGCCGGTGAAGGTGCTGGCAGAGGGCGACATCAACGTCGCACTCAACGTCACCGCAAACAAGTTCTCCAAGTCCGCTGAGGAGAAGCTCAAGGCTGCTGGCGGCTCCGCCACCGTCGTCGAGTTCTCCAAGCGCGCTCCGAAGGACGCGTAAAGAGCCGAAAGCGTAACGCTTTCCGCGCTTGAGATAGCCCCCATACTGGACAATCACTGTCCGGTGTGGGGGTTTTCGCTGTGCTGTAGCGGTAAAGTCGACCGTGAGTATCAACTTTTTAAGCACAGCTGCTAGGGTAGTGGGGTCAAACACGGCGACGGCCCGTTTTGTGTGCCTTCATGCACGAGTCGGCGCTGCACTATCCACTACCTTCCGCCGCGGTTCAGGTGGAAGCCAGGAGGCTATGTGTCCGCAATTGCTCAGGCGTTTAAGGATCCTGACCTTCGCAAGAAGATCTTGATCACCCTTGCGCTGATGATTCTGTACCGCGTAGGTGCCCAGATCCCGTCCCCGGGCGTTGATTACGCGTTGATCAACCAGCGACTCGAAGAGGTTGCCCAGGGTGACCGTGCCACGATGTTCTCCATCATTGGCCTGTTCTCCGGTGGTGCACTGCTGCAGTTGTCGATCTTCGCGATCGGCATCATGCCGTACATTACGGCGTCGATTATCGTGCAGCTGCTCACTGTCGTGATCCCGAAGTTCGAGGAGCTGAAGAAGGAAGGTCAGTCCGGCCAGGCCAAGATGACGCAGTACACGCGCTACCTCACGGTTGCGCTGGCGTTGCTGCAGTCCGCAGGTATCGTCGCGCTGGCAGACCGCGAGCAGCTGCTCGGCCAGGGAATGCCGGTGCTGGTGGAAGACCGCAATGTCTGGACCTTGATCATGATGATCCTTGTGATGACCTCCGGTGCGGTGCTCATCATGTGGCTCGGCGAGATCATCACTGAAAAGGGCGTGGGCAACGGTATGTCCCTGCTCATCTTTGCGGGTATCGCAACCCAGATCCCGTCCGAGGGTGCGTTCATCCTCCAGAACTCCGGTGCCTTGACGCTGATCCTCGTCATCCTCGCGCTTGTTGCGCTGGTCGTCGGCATTGTCTTCATTGAGCAGGGCCAGCGTCGCATCCCGGTGCAGTACGCCAAGCGCATGGTGGGTCGTCGCCAGTACGGTGGCTCTTCCACCTACTTGCCGCTGAAGGTCAACCAGGCTGGCGTTATCCCGGTCATCTTCGCCTCGTCTCTGATGTACGTGCCGGTTCTGATCACACAGATCGTGACCATGAATAACCCGACTCCGCCGGACAACTGGTGGATGAACCACGTGATGGCATGGCTGCAGAACCCGGGTTCGTGGCAGTACATCCTCACCTACGTCGTGATGATCATCTTCTTCTCCTACTTCTATGTGTCGATCCAGTATGACCCGGTCGATCAGGCAGAGAACATGAAGAAGTACGGTGGCTTTATCCCGGGTATCCGTCCGGGCCGTCCGACTGCTGAATACCTCGCGTTCGTCATGAACCGCCTGCTGTTCGTCGGCGCGATTTACCTCGCGCTGATCGCAGTGCTGCCGAACCTGGCAATGGACGCCGGTATCACCGGCTCCGGCCGGATGGGTATGAGCGCGTTTGGCGGTACGGCCATCCTGATTATGGTTTCCGTGGCCCTGACCACGGTTAAGCAAATTGAATCCCAGCTTCTGCAATCCAACTACGAAGGACTTCTGCGATAATGCGTCTCGTTCTCCTTGGCCCTCCCGGTGCCGGCAAGGGCACCCAAGCCGCTATCCTTTCCGAAAAGCTCGGTGTTCCGCACATCTCCACCGGTGATCTGTTCCGCGCCAACATTGGCGAGGGCACCCCGCTCGGTGTTGAGGCAAAGAGCTACATCGACGCCGGCAAGCTTGTGCCGACCGATGTCACCGCACGCATGGTTGAGGATCGCCTGAACCAGGACGACGCGAAGGACGGCTTCCTGCTGGACGGCTTCCCGCGCACGGTGGAGCAGGCTGAGATCCTGACCGACCTACTGGCGAAGAAGGGCGAGAAGCTCGACGGCGTGCTCAACTTCGTTGTTGATGAGGACGTTGTCGTGGAGCGCATGCTCGCCCGTGGTCGTGCAGACGACAACGAGGAGACCATCCGCACCCGTCTCGCCGTGTACCGCGATGAGACCGCACCGCTGATCGATCACTACGGTGAGGAGATCATTTCTATCGACGCTGTGGGCGACGTCGACGAGATCAACCAGCGCGCCATGGCGCAGCTGGGCAAGTAGCCCGAATACGCTCAAGGCCGGTGTTCGCACCGGCCTTTCGCTTTTGCTTATCGACGACCACCACAAAGGAGCACCCCGCTATGGCATTCCGCAAACGCAAGATTGCCGCCAAAACCCCCGACGAACTCGATGCGATGGAGGCAGCCGGCCGCATTGTCGGTGTCGCGCTGCAGGAGGTCCGTGCTGCGGCAAAGCCGGGTGTCAGCACGCTTGACCTTGACAAGGTGGCGGAAACCGTCATTCGCGACCATGGCGCGGTGCCGACCTTCCTCGGATACCACGGTTTTACTGGCTCGATTTGTGCGTCGGTCAACGATGTGGTGGTCCATGGCATTCCATCCGCCGACGTGGTGCTCAATGAAGGGGACCTGGTTTCCATCGACTGCGGCGCAACCTTCAACGGTTGGGTAGGGGACAGTGCCTGGTCGTTCGGTATCGGTGAACTTGCGCCGGATGTGGACGCGCTCAACCGCGCAACCGAGTGGGTGCTCGCAGAAGGCCTGAAAGCCATGGTTCCGGGCAACAAGCTCACTGACGTGTCTCACGCGTTGGAGTTGGCAACCTACGCCGCCGAGGAGAGTTTCGGCGTTGAGCTCGGCATTGTGGATGGCTACGGCGGGCACGGCATTGGCCGCACGATGCACGAAGACCCGTACCTGGCTAATGAGGGCAAGCCGAATCGGGGTCCTGTGATTCAGGAAGGTTCGGTGTTGGCGATCGAGCCGATGTTGATCCTGGGTGGTGGCTACGACACGCGCGTACTTGACGACGAATGGACGGTTACCACCCTCGATGGCTCGCCGGCAGCACACTGGGAACACACCGTGGCAGCGACCGCTCAGGGACCACGAATTCTTACTCCGCGCGTATAAACGGCTGGCGCGTCGATGCGTGATTCATAGCTATACGGTTATACTTCCGGCATGTCTTACCGTCCTCGCCATGCAAAGCAGTCGCCGTTGAAGCGACGTGCAATTACGTTTGCCGCCGGTTTTGGTGTCGTCGCTACGCTCGCCGCACCTGTGACTGCGCAGGCAGCGCCTGCTCCGGCCCCGAATCCGGTTGCAACCTCCAGCCTTGATGCGCTGTCCTCGTCGGCAAACACCGCGTTTGCAAACCTGGATAAGTCTGCACGGGATGCAGCTTGGGATCTTCGCAACAACCTGCGCTTGCAGGCAGACGGGTTGGCGAATATCAGCCCGGATCTGCCGGCGAAGGCGAAGCAGCGTATCGACGAGATCGTGGAGGTCTTCTTCCCCGGACTCATCGCCGAGAAGACTCCGAAGCCGAAGCCTGCACCGAAGCCGGCTCCCGCTCCGGCACCAGCTCCTGCTCCGGCGCCGGCTCCGAACCCGCGTGCTGGCTTTGACTACGGTCCGTGCCCGGCCGATGCCAAGGCCTGCATTGACATTGATGGTCGCCGTTCCTGGCTGCAGAACAACGGTGTCATGTACTACCAGTCGGGCCTGATTGGTCCGGGCCGACCGGGCTACGAGACGCCGCGCGGTACCTTCTACGTCAACCGTAAGGTCAAGGACGAGATCTCCTGGGAGTTCGGCAACGCACCGATGCCGTACGCCACGTACTTCACCTACAACGGCATCGCGTTCCACGAAGGGGACCCGAGCATCCTGTCCCACGGCTGCATCCGCATGTACCGCGGTGATGCACAGCGCTACTTCAGTGATCTGCAGATCGGTGACAAGGTCTACGTCTACTAGGCATCTTTGTTGCATATTGGCCCCGGCGAAATGCTGGGGCCTTTTGCGTTTTCGCAGGTGAGCGGATAAAGTAGTCCAACGGTGCTGCCACGAAGTGTTGGCATGTACCGACTGTCACGGTAAGAAAACGTTTCTGCCTGCACATTTGCGGGCAGTGTAGGAAGTGGAGTGTATGGCAAAAGAAGGCGCAATCGAGGTTGAGGGCCGCATCGTCGAGCCCCTGAAGAACGCCATGTTCCGTGTCGAACTCGACAATGGGCACGAAGTTCTCGCCCACATCAGTGGCAAGATGCGCCAGCACTACATCCGCATCCTCCCTGAGGACCGTGTCGTGGTGGAGCTCTCTCCCTACGACCTGGAACGCGGGCGTATCACTTACCGCTACAAGTAAGCATTTCAGCCTCCTCACCCAGACCTGCTCATAGTGGGTCGTTTACCTCCGGCCACGGTGGCTGGAGCCGCGTGTAATCCCAACCCATCCTCCGGCACGGTCCGGATAAAGCGTTGGTTGACGTGGACGGGTGGGGAGAAAACCACCGTAACAACCCGAAAGGTACGTACCTCATGGCACGTCTAGCTGGTGTTGATCTCCCGCGCAATAAGCGCATGGAGATCGCTCTCACCTACATCTATGGCATCGGTGCAACCCGATCCAAGGAACTGCTCGAGAAGACGGGCATTTCTCCGGACCTGCGCACGGACGATCTGAGCGATGACCAGCTCTCCGCTCTGCGTGACGCGATTGAGTCCTCCTACACCGTCGAGGGCGACCTGCGCCGCGAGGTTCAGGCAGACATCCGCCGCAAGATCGAAATCGGCTCCTACCAGGGCATGCGCCACCGTCGTGGCCTGCCTGTCCGCGGCCAGCGCACCAAGACCAATGCGCGTACCCGCAAGGGCCCGAAGAAGACCATCGCAGGAAAGAAGAAGTAACCTATGGCTACTCAGACTCGTTCCGGTGCACGTCGCGGACGTCGCATCGTCAAGAAGAACGTGGCCGCAGGCCACGCATACATCAAGTCCACCTTCAACAACACCATCGTGTCCATCACGGACCCGCAGGGCAACGTCATCTCCTGGGCGTCCTCCGGCCACGTTGGCTTCAAGGGCTCCCGTAAGTCCACGCCGTTCGCTGCGCAGATGGCTGCAGAGAACGCTGCCCGCAAGGCAATGGACCACGGCATGAAGAAGGTCGACGTTTTCGTCAAGGGTCCGGGCTCCGGCCGCGAGACCGCTATCCGTTCGCTCCAGGCTGCCGGCCTGGAGGTGTCTTCGATCTCCGACGTGACGCCTCAGCCGTTCAACGGCTGCCGTCCGCCGAAGCGTCGTCGCGTTTAAGGCTGAAAGGAAAAGAGGTAAAGAGACATGGCTCGTTACACCGGCCCTGCTACCCGTAAGTCCCGTCGCCTCCGCGTCGACCTCGTCGGCGGCGACATGTCCTTCGAGCGTCGCCCGTACCCTCCGGGGCAGGCTGGCCGCGCTCGCATCAAGGAATCCGAGTACCTGCTCCAGCTGCAGGAGAAGCAGAAGGCCCGCTTCACCTACGGTGTGATGGAGAAGCAGTTCCGTCGCTACTACGAAGAAGCGAACCGTCGCCCGGGCAAGACCGGCGACAACCTGCTCATCCTGCTGGAGTCCCGTCTGGACAATGTTGTCTACCGTGCTGGTCTGGCTAAGACCCGCCGTCAGGCACGTCAGCTCGTGTCCCACGGCCACTTCACGGTCAACGGCAAGAGCATCGACGTTCCGTCGTTCGCGGTAACGCAGTACGACATCATCGACGTCCGTGAGAAGTCCCGCAACATGCTGTGGTTCGAAGAGGCTCAGGACAACCTCCTGGACGCTGTCGTTCCGGCTTGGCTGCAGGTCGTTCCGGACACCCTGCGCATCCTCGTGCACCAGTTGCCCGAGCGCGCTCAGATCGAGGTGCCGCTGCAGGAGCAGCTCATCGTCGAGCTTTACTCGAAGTAAACTTTCACACGTTTGCTTCACCCCGCGCGCCGTCCACGGTGCACGGAATCTTCCATATCAGTCCCTACCGGCTTCATATAGCGGGAGCCAAAGGAGAAGTTCATGCTCATCTCTCAGCGTCCTGAATTGACCGAGGAGTACATCGATACCAACCGCTCGAAGTTCGTCATCGAGCCGCTCGAGCCTGGTTTCGGTTACACCCTGGGCAACTCCCTGCGTCGCACGCTGCTGTCGTCCATCCCGGGCGCAGCCGTGACGTCCATCAAGATCGACGGTGTGCTCCACGAGTTCACCACGATCAACGGTGTCAAGGAGAATGTCTCCGAGATCATCCTCAACATCAAGGACCTCGTGCTGTCTTCCGACTTTGACGAGCCGGTAGTCATGCAGCTTGCAGTCGAGGGGCCGGGCGACGTCACCGCAGGTGACATCGAGCCACCGGCAGGCGTGGAGATCCACAACCCGGATCTGCACATCGCCTCCCTTAACGAGCAGGCACGCCTGGAGATGGAGCTTGTTGTCGAGCGCGGCCGTGGCTACGTCCCGGCTATGCCGAACTCCGGTGGAGAGGCCGGCCGTATCCCGGTCGACCAGATTTACTCGCCGGTGACCCGTGTTGCTTACAAGGTTGAGGCAACTCGTGTTGAGCAGCGCACCGACTTTGACAAGCTCATCATCGACGTTGAGACGAAGAACTCGATGACCGCACGTGACGCGCTCGCGTCGGCTGGTTCCACCCTGGTGGAGCTCTTCGGCCTGGCTCGTGAGCTCAACACCGCTGCAGAGGGCATCGAGATCGGCCCGTCGGCTCAGGAGTCCGAGTACATCGCTGCGTACTCCACGCCGATCGAGGACCTGAACTTCTCTGTTCGTTCCTACAACTGCCTGAAGCGTCAGGAGATCCACACCGTGGGCGAGCTTGCTGAGTACAGCGAGACCGACCTGCTGGACATCCGCAACTTCGGCCAGAAGTCGATCAACGAGGTCAAGATCAAGCTCGCTAACCTGGGCCTGACCTTGAAGGACGCTCCGGAAGATTTCGACCCGACCCAGCTCGAAGGCTACGACGCCGAAACTGGCGATTTCGTGGACGACGGCGCGGACGAGACCGAGTAACACAACAGAGCACGCGCTCAACTAACCGCATACGAGGAGTTCGAATATGCCTACCCCCAAGAAGGGTGCCCGCCTCGGAGGGTCCGCCTCGCACCAGAAGCACATTCTGGCCAACCTGGCGCAGTCCCTCTTCGAGAACGGCGCTATCAAGACGACGGACGCTAAGGCACGCGCCGTGCGTCCGTACGCTGAGAAGCTGATCACCAAGGCGAAGAAGGGCACTGTGGCTGACCGCCGCGCAGTCCTCGCTGAGCTGCCGAACAAGCAGGTTGTTAACTACCTGTTCAACGAGCTCGCGCCGAAGTTCGAGAACCGTGAGGGCGGCTACACCCGCTCCATCAAGCTCCCGAACCGCTCCGGTGACAACGCTCCGATGACCCAGATTTCCCTGGTGCTCGAGGAGACCGTTACCACCGAGGCAACCCGCGCTGCACGCGCAGCTGCATCCCGCCAGGCTGAGGAGGCCAAGGCTGAGGAGGCTCCGGCAGAGGAGACCACCGAGGCTCCGGCAGAGGAGACCGCTGCTGAGGAAGAGAAGTAAACTCACTTCCTTCCTCGCGTAACGCCCAGCTACCCCGTGTAGCTGGGCGTTTTGTATTGCCCAGATAAGATTGATCGCCATGGATGAGACGATGCGGCTGCGATTGGATATCGCCTACGATGGCACCGATTTTCACGGTTGGGCGCGCCAGAAAAGCGGCATCCGCACAGTCCAACAGACCATCGAAGAGGCGTTGAGCCTCGTGCTGCGTAGTAGCGTCTCCCTTACCGTCGCTGGACGCACCGACGCAGGAGTCCATGCCTCGGGACAGACCGCCCATGTGGATATTCCTCGCAGCAGCCTTGATCAGCGTTCGATTGAGGGGGACCCGGGACGGTTGGTTCGTCGATTAGCAAAACTGCTCCCGGAAGACGTCCGCGTATTTAATGTCGTGGAAGCGCCAGAGGGGTTTGACGCGCGTTTCTCGGCGTTGGCTCGCACCTACGTATATCGGGTGACTACGCATCCGGCAGGTGCGTTGCCAACACGGGCGCGCGATACGGCGGTGTGGCCAAAACCTATCGACCTTGAGACGACACAGGCGTGTGCCGATGCGCTTGTGGGCTTGAACAACTTCGCGGCGTTTTGCCGCCCGAAGGAGCATGCCACCACGATCCGCGACGTGCATTCTTTCGAGTGGTCGCAGGTCGAGGACACCGTGTACGAAGCGCGCATTGTTGCGGATGCGTTTTGCTGGAATATGGTTCGCGCGCTGACCGCGACGTGTTTAACCGTCGGGGAGGGCCGCCGGGGGAGTGACTGGCCAAAGGAGCTCTTGCTTCGCGACGAACGCGCGCCCGAAGTCCCACTCGCTCCCGCTCGTGGCCTGACGTTGGTCGGCGTCGAGTATCCCGCTGATTCTGAGTTAGCTGCCCGCGCCGAAGCTACCCGCGCGCGTCGCGAGATGTAGCATGCTTGGGTTACTGACAATCTGGGAGGTGCGATGACCACAGCAGCCGCAGCATGGTTTGCAGTTGTGTTTTTCCTGCTTCCCGGATTCCTGGTGGCGTGGGTTGCAGGCCTCCGAGTTCCTGCAGCGGTGACCACGGCGCTGCCGGTGACCTTCGGTGTTATCGGAGTGTCGTCGTGGATGTGGGGTGTGACTAGTGCGCCGTTTAACCTGTGGACGTTCGGGGTGAGCATGGTGCTTGCCCTCGCGGTGGCTGGCGGTTGGCGCTATGCGTTTGCACGCAAGGCCCGCCGCGGTGGTGATGTGCCGTGGCGCCGTGCGCTTTTTCCCGGCAAGGTGGAGTGGACGCACTGGGGCATTCCGTTTGTCGGGGTAGTGGTCGCGGCGTGGATGGCAGTTACGGACCGGCTGTCGTGGTTGGCTCAGATGCCCAACGGTGCGGACAATATCGTCCAGGGGTGGGATTCGCAGTGGCATGCGAATGCGGTGCGGTTTGTGATGGAGACGGGCGTGGCGTCGTCGACACGCATGGGCGAGCTGCAGAACTTCGAAACGCACGCGCGGCTGTTCTACCCGTCGGGATTCCACGCGGGTGTTGCTCTCTTTGCGGAGGCTGCTGGACTTGAGCCGATTCGGGCGGTCAACATCGCGTCGACGGTGCTGCCAGCGGTGGCACTGCCGCTGACCATGGTGAGTCTGGTGTTCGCGTTTATGCGCTCGACTGGGCTCACCGCGCAGATTGCCGCCGCGTTTGCCGCGATCATGGCGTACGCGGCCCCGCAGCTGCTGTGGGTGCCCGACTACGTGGGGATGTGGCCGTACCTGTTTGCGATGACCCTGACCGGCATCGTGGTTTGGCAGTTCCTTGAAGTTCCGGCACGGCATGCGGGTGCGCTGCCTGCTGCGATCGGGTTCCTTGGCGTGTTGTGCACACACCCGGCTGCGGTGACGGTGGTGGTACTCGGCGTCATCTTTGCGTGGGCGACGTCGCTGCTGGTTCGCCCGGTGCGCTCGCGTCGCAGCGATACGGTGTGGATGGCACTCCCGGCAGCCGCGGCAACGCTCGTGTTTTTGCCCCAAGTGCTGGCGGGGTCGGACCAGGCGAGTGAGGTTGCCTCGTGGGCGCCGCAGGAGAAACTAGGCCGCGGCGGCGCGTGGGGGAGTGCGTTTCGGATGGACACCCGGCACGTCTCTCAGTTTTTCCCGGACTTCGACCCGACGGTGATGCTGTGGCTCGCCGGTGCAGGCGCGCTGGCGTTGGTGCTGTGGCGTGGCCAGGTGTGGCCTGTGCTGTTGTATGTGGTTTCGCTTGCGGTGACCGCAAATGCGCTCACACCATTCGATAACGCGTGGGGCGATGTACTGGCCATGGTGGGCAACCTGCACTACAGCACGGGGCACCGGCTGATCATGCCGGTGGTGATGTGCGTGTGGGCAGCGGCCGCCATCGGCATTGCTGTGATTATCCGCCTTGTCACCTTCGCTCCACTCGCAGCACGAACCGGTACGGGGCAGCGAGCCACGGTGCTGGCGTCGATCGCGGTGGCGGTGATCGCCGGGTCTGCGGCGGTGCCACAGGTACGCAACCACACTGAGGCTGGTGCACAGGACGCGTTTGCTACCCCGCGCCAAAGCGGACGGATGGTAAGCGCGGATGACCTCCAGGTGTTTGACTGGTTGGCGACCCAGGACGCAGCGTGGGAAGGCACGATCATGGGTGATCCTGCGGATGGATATTCGTGGATGTATGCCTACAACGGGTTGCCGTCGGTTTCCCGCCATTACCTATGGCCGACCGGCGGGATTGGCTCAGCGCACGACACAATTTTCCAGCACGCGGACTTCATCGGAGAAGACAACGGCGAAGTGGTGGAGCAGGCGCTGAAGGACTTGAACGTACGGTTCTTTGTGCTCAGCCCGGGGTCGTTTTGGGCGGACCAGAAACCGCAGTATCCGATGCTGCGATCGTTCTGGGCGTCAAACGGGGTGACGCCGGTGTATCGCAAGGGCACGACGTCGGTGTTTGCGGTCAACAGCGAGTTCTCCACCGCCCAGTTGCGGGCGATGCGCAAAGACGGACAGGACCACGGCTCGGATGAGCTTTACGAGCTTGAAGATGCCGGTGTAGCCGCCTGGTAGATGCGCGCGGGGTGCTAAGGCTGTAGCCTGTTGAGTACTTACTCGGGGGAGGGGGAATTATGGCGAAACTTTTGCCTACTACACGTGCCCAGGTTTCGGGCCACCAGTTCATGCGCCGTCGTATGGAGCATGGGTTGTTGTTCGGGGATATCCGGATGATTCATGACCCGTTGTCGGCGCGCCATCGCGCCACGGTGTTTGGTGTTGCTGCGGTGGTGATGATCGCCGGGGTGATGGGGTTGTTTGCGTGGATGCGTCCGAATGCAGATCCGGGGGATGCCCCGATTCTGCGGGCGTCGGACGGCACGCTGTATGTGCGTGTTGATGACACTGTTCATCCGGTGACCAATCTTTCTTCTGCACGCTTGATTGCTGGTGCGGCGGCTGATCCGTCGCGGGTGGGTGATGAGCATTTGGCGGCGATGCCACGTGGCGTTCCGGTGGGCATTGTGGCTGCGCCGGCGATGTTTGCGCCGGAGGGTGCGGTTGATGCTGCATGGTCGGTGTGTGCGGTGCCGGGCCGTGTGACGGTGGTTGCGGGGCAGCGTCCGGAGCCTTTGCTTGGCGACGATACCGTGCTGGCCACCGACGGCACCCGCCAATGGTTGGTGACTGGTGAGGGCAGACAGTTGCTGCCTGATGCGGCGTCCCCGCAGGGGCGTATCGTGCGCCGTGCGTTGGGGGTCGGGCACACCACTCCGATGTGGGAGCCACCGTTGCAGGTGATGACGGCGCTGAAGGAATTGCCACCGGTATCAGTACCTGCGCCCGACCGGCTGCCAGAAGTATTGGTCGCTGAGAGCGGTGCGTGGGCGCTGTTCAAAGGGAGAATCGAGCCGCTCAGTGAGGTGCAGCAGGCAGTGCTGTTGGATGCTGGCGCGAAGCAACGCAGCATCGGCCGCGAACAGTTAGCCACGTATCAGGACGGGGACTTAGGGCTGACGATTCCAGAGCGTCGCCCGCAGTGGGTTGACCCGGTGCAGCAGACGGTATGCGTGGACCAGGACCGTGGTGGCGCGGTGCAGTCCGGTACAGAACACGCTGGTGCAGAACACGCCGGTACAGCACGGTACGGCGCAGTGCGATCCGGTGATACTTCGGCGATTGCGTTGTCTGGGACGTCGGTGGCGACACACTTTGTGGGGCTTGCGGATGGCTCGATCGGTGTGGATTCCGGACATGGCTTCCACGTCGTGGCGAGCAACGGGTTGCGCCACCGTGCACCCGATGCGGAAACACTTGCCACGGTGGGTGCGGTGCATGTCGAGCGCGTGCCTTGGGAGATTGTCAGCCTCTTGCCGGAGGGTGAGGAGCTGACCCGGGCTGCGGCTTTGACCGCCACGTACTAACAGCACACAGTACAAGGACACCCAGCAGAGCGAACACAACTGCGCCGAGGCCGACACTGCTGAACCGTTTCACGGCTAAGGAGGCGGTGCGCTCTGTTGGGGCCACGGTGACGGTGTCTCGGGGCGCGATGTCGTCCGGCGTGAGTTGGCTGATCACGTTGTGCGGGGTGATTGCGCCGCCGCCGTGTTGTGCTGCGGCGGTGATGAGCGTGCGCACGTGGTCCGGCGTGATGCCGGGGTAGCGCTGCATGAGTAACGCGGCCGCACCACTGACTACCGGTGCGGCGAAGCTGGTTCCAACGTAGGGGCGTGACCCGTCGCGGGTGAGCGTGCCGTCGGCCCAGCCGTTGCCGCTGGATGCGAGCGCGTGTGGGACAAGACCGGCTGCGGAGATTTCCGCTGGCAAGGAGTATGACGCGAGCGTGTGGGTGTCCTCGCGAGCCCCCACAGCAAGCACCGTGGGAAACAGAGCTGGGATCACGCTAAAGCCTGGTTCACAATCGGCGCTGGTGTTGCCGGATGCGGCGACGACGACTGCGCCGTCGGCCTCGGCACGGTGCAACGCGCCGCGCAGTCCATTGAGATCAATGCGTGAGGCAAGCCCCGGGTCCACACAGGACACGACAGAGACGTTGAGCACGCGCGCACCTTCGTCGAGCGCGTTGTTGATTGCAGAAGCGAGCGTCTCAAGGTCCCCCGCGACAGATTGGCCGCGGCCACCGCGGTAATGGGCTGACGTTTGACGCACCGCCAGGATCTCCGCATCTGGTGCGATGCCGAGCGTGCGCCCAGCGATGACGCCGGCGACGACGGTGCCGTGGCTGTCGCAGTCCGCAAGCGCGTTGTCGCCGACAAAGTCGGCTCCGGGGCGCAGGTGATTAAGTTCCGAGTGTGGAGCGACGCCAGTGTCGATGACGGCGACGCGCACGCCGGCTCCGGTGGCGAAGCGACGGAGCTCGTGGAGCTCCGCAGGTGTCTCACCTGGTGGTTGTGCTGCCGAAGGCACGGCGCAGGCGATGTCTTGGGCGGAGGCGTAGGTAAGCGAGCCCGGCGCGAGTGCTGCAGGTGCGCAAAGTACAGGCATGGCGAGCATCAGTGGCAACAGTGCGGAAGCGGGCAGGGAACGTGTGCGCATTGTTACAGCCCTCGAATCAGGTCGAAGACCCCGGTGAGGTGTACCGCGAGTGGGATGACGGCGATGAGGGCGGCGATTTCGGCACGTTCGAACCAGACAACGGTTGTCGGTTCTAGGTCGGGTACGCGCCGGGCCCACAGCACGGTGGTTGTAGCTGCCAGTGCGGTGAGGGCGGCGATGGTGATGAGGGCGGGATGCGGGTCGTCGATACGCACGATGCTGATGGCGGAAGCAATGACTGCCGCGAGTGCTATCGCCATCAGCGCAATGCGGGTTGCAGCCCAGTGGTGGCGCGATGCGTAGACGACGAGTGCGCCGGCGATGCAGGTGCAGAACACGAAGTTCCATGCACCGCCGCTGCTGCCGATCTGGAGGAGCGCAGGGATGCTCACTGTGGCAATTCCGGCGGTGACTGCGCTGGCGATGGTGGTGGCGACTCGGCTGCGTGCGTCGACGTCTGGTTGGTATTCGTCGGCGCGATCGAATTCTTCGCCGGCGGTGGGCACGTGCGCCACGGCAAGGCCTGCAGCACGGGTGGCGATGCCGGGTGTGGCGGCAACCGTAAACAGGCCGGTGAGGACGGATAACGCAGCAGGCGAGTTTGCGGCGGGCAGCCAGGTGCCTAACGTGCCAATGCCGCTGAGCACCCCAACCGTGACAGCAAACGCCACCAATGCAGGGCCCGCAAGGCGCAGAGCCACTCCAATGCCGACGGTGATGAAGGCTGTGACGACGCCTGCGAGGGCGCCAAGAGCAACGTCTGTGCTGTGTAGGTTCGGTTCTGTGCCACCGATGACCCATGTGGCGGCGGCCCAGCCGAGGCACAACGGCGCTGCAGCAAACACGGCGGGCGATTTCGCAACAGCAGCGAGGGTGAGCGCGCATAACCCGGTGACGGCGAAGGTCGCGGGAGATGGGGCAAACATGCTGAGCAGCAACGCAATGCACGCTAACCCTACGAGGGTTGCGGCGGTGTCGAGGCCGTGCACGCTGCGGGCATTGCGGCCTGCGTGCGCGAGGGCGTCGGCGGCGTCGCGTACCACGGGAGGTGCGATGGGTTCTTTGGGGCGCAGGGCGATCACGGCGCCGTCGTGAAGCTTGAGCGCGTACAACGGCGTATGCATATCGAGTGGGCGCCCGCCTGCTGTGGAGATTTCCCACGGGCGGTGGATCTGCGGCAGTTCCACAAGACGCGCCAATTCGGGCAGCACCTCTGCAAACGTTGAGGATGTCGGCAGTGTGACATCGATATCGCGGTGAAACGCCGCAACAGAAACACGTACGGTTACGCGCACAATGTGGTGCGCCGAAGTAGCAACCAAAACTCTTCCCCCGGAAGTCTCAACGCGTGGCCCCCATTTGCCACGCAACTTGGGCCAGTATGGCGCACCGTTACGCTGCAGTCCAGCTTTTCGTACCCCTTTGGCGGGCAAATGGTCTACACTGCGCTCAACACTATGCCCAACACAGTTCGGGGGAACTGTGGCCACATGGGGTGAAAAGGGGGGATCCACGAATGCTCGGGTTAGACCACGATGCTGTGCTCGCACCAACTGCGGGCACACCTGACGTGCCGGCACTGCCAACAGGACAACTGCGTGCAGAGCCAGTCCCAACAGCGCAAAAGCCGCAGACGCAGCCGGTGATCAAAATCTTGCTGCCAATTGTGATGGTGGTTGCCGTTGGTGCGGTGATGGCGCTGATGATGACATCTGGACGCACTGTGAGCCCAATGATGTTGATCTTCCCGCTGATGATGCTTTTCGGACTGTTGGGCATGATCAATCCGCAAGATCGGCAGGGAGATATCAACGAAACGCGCCGGGTGTACCTGCGCCACCTGGATGCGTTGACCCGGAAGGCGCGCGCGAACGCAGCGCAACAGCGCGCGCACGCGACAGGGTTGCACCCGGCTCCGGCAGATCTTGTTGCTGCGACACCGGTGGAGCGGGTTTGGGAGCGCACTGCGGCGTCACCGCTGGCGTTGACCGTCCGGTTGGGGACTGGCAGCGGTGCGCTGTGCACGCCTGTCGATGTAGAGGATCCGGGAAGCCCAGAGGACCTTGACCCGGTGTGCGCGGTGAGTCTTCGTCGCACTGTCGCTGCTGTAAGCACCGTGCCTGGCATGCCGATTGTTGTGCAGCTCGATGCATTTCCCGCGGTCACCCTGGCTGGTCCCGGTGCGCATGAGGTGGCGCGTTCCATCGTGTGCCAACTCGCGTTTTTTCATGGGCCCGAGTTGATCAGCATCGACGCGCCATTCGCGTGGGCGAAGTGGCTGCCGCACGCTCGCGCGGAACATGCACGTTTTCGCGTGGTGCTTATCGACGCCACCGTGGAGCACCTCCACGCCCCCGACGCCGACTGTGTGATTGTCGTCCACCCGGACGAGCACTACTTTGTGGACCCGGATGCCTTCCACCTCGTGTGCACCGATACGCTCGCTGCGGTCACCGAACAGGGCATGGAGCAACTCGGCCTTCCGGACTCGTTCACTGACGCGCAGGCCGAGTTCATCGCTCGCCACCTCGGGTTCTACCGACGCCCAGAAGGTGCGAGTGAAGACACGGGCGATCTGCTTGCCATGCTGGGGATTACGGACCTGGATGCACTCGATGCCACCACAATGTGGCCGGGGATGCGCAACAAGCTTGTCGTGCCCATCGGCGCGACCCCCGATGGGCAGCCGGTGTACCTGGACTTCAAAGAATCAGCGCTCGGTGGCATGGGCCCACACGGGCTCTGCATCGGAGCTACCGGTAGTGGTAAGTCCGAACTGCTTAAGGAAATCGTTGTTGCGCTTGCCGCAACGCACTCGCCGGACGAGCTCAACTTGGTGCTTGTGGACTTCAAGGGCGGCGCAACCTTCCTCGGCTGCGAGGACCTGCCCCACACCAGTGCGGTGATCACCAACCTTGAAGACGAGGCCGTGCTGGTCGAGCGCATGTTTGATGCCATCTCCGGCGAGTTGAACCGCCGCCAGGAACTGCTGCGTGCCGCAGGCAACTTTGCCAACATCACCGACTACACCCGCGCCGGGCACACACTGCCGTCGCTGGTGATCATCGTCGATGAGTTTTCAGAATTGCTCTCGCAACACCCGCACTTCGCGGACCTTTTCGTCGCGGTGGGCCGCCTGGGCCGCTCACTTGGTGTGCACTTGTTGCTCGCCTCGCAGCGGCTCGAGGAAGGAAAGCTGCGCGGGCTCGATTCCCACTTGTCGTATCGCATCGGGTTGAAGACGTTTTCCGCAGGGGAGTCGCGCCAAGTCCTCGGCGTGCCGGATGCCTATGAACTGCCCAGTGAGCCGGGCTCGGGTTACCTCAAGTCAGGTATGGAACTCACTCGCTTTAGGGGTTCTTACGTCTCCGGCCCGCTGACCCGCCAGGTGCTGTCGCACTCCGACGACACCCCGACAGTGCGGGTGTTTACCGGCGATGAGATAGAAATCGCTCCGCAAACCGTGACCGATACCGACTATTCGACAACCCTGTTCGACGCCGTTGTGGAGAAAGCCCGCGACGTCGCCGCCACCCGGAGCATGCGCGCCCACCAGGTCTGGCTGCCACCGTTGCCGGATACTCTCGCGCTTTCTTCGCTTGTCGACGACACCATCGCCCTCGTCGACGAGCCCTATCGCCAACTCCAAGTCCCCTTCGCCGTGGACTTTTCCCGTGCCGGTGGGCATGCCGCCATTGCTGGTGCGCCGCAGACGGGGAAGTCGATGGCGGTGCGGTCGATCGTCGCCAAGCAAGCGCTGTGTCGCACAACCGATGAGGTGGCGATTTACATCATCAACGCTGGCGGCGGCGACTACAGCGACATCGAATCCCTGCCTCACGTGGCGGGTGTGGCGAACGTGAAGGATGAAGAACGCACGCGTCGTGTTATCGACGAGGTCACCGGACTCCTGGATGCGCCTGCCTCGCGCGCGACACTGCTCGTTGTCGATGGTTGGCATGCGTTGCTGGCCAACGATTCCAAACTCGAAGACCTGCGTGATCCTTTGGCGCGAATCGCCTCCGAAGGCCCTGCGGCACGCGTGCACCTGCTGATTACCACACAGCGGTGGAACGCGGTGCGCGCGAATGTGCGCGACCTCATCGGCACCCGCATCGAGATGCGCCTGACCGAGCCGATGGATTCGCTGATCGACCGCAAGGCCCAAGAACGCCTCGCCGCCGTGCCGGGACGTGCGCTCACCCCGGACGGCAAAGTCATGCATGTCGCGCTGACCAGCGCCGAAGACATCGCACACATCGCAGCCCAGGCGGCGATCCAGACGCCGGTGCCACGCCTGCGCGTGCTGCCAGCAAGAGTCGACGCGCAACCGCTTATCGACGGCACCCGCATCCCACTCGGCATTGGCGGAGCGGACCTTGCACCGCTGTACTCCACCGGCCACATCCTGGCCATCGGTGCAGGCGGCGCGGGCAAATCCGCCTTCATCGCCAGCACGATTGCGGCTATTTCAGCGATGCCACGCGAACAAGCCCGCATGGTGATCTGCGACCCGCGCCGGGCACACCTGGCTCATGCGGACAGCGACATGGTCGCGGCGTACGCAGCTTCCTCGAGTGCGCTCACCGATGCGGTGCGCTCGCTGGCCACCACGCTGACCTCGCGACTGCCGGGCAGCGACGTCACGCCCGCCCAACTGGCAGACAGGTCCTGGTGGGCAGGCCCAGAGCTCTACTTGCTTATCGACGATCTCGACCTGGTCGGCGACGAACCACTGCGCCCAATCATCGACTTGTTGCCCCACGCGCGTGACATCGGCTTGCACATCGTGGTGGCACGCAAGTTCGGCGGTGTTGGGCGTGCCATGTTTGGCCCGTTCCTCTCCGCTGTGAAAGACCTTCACCCAGACGTGCTGATTATGGACGGCACCAAGGACGAAGGCGCACTCTTCGGCGTCCGACCGGCACCGCAGCCACCAGGGCGCGCAACGCTCGTACAGGGCGAGCCGAAGGGCATGATCCAACTGCCGATGCTGAATATGGGGGACTAAATGACAGACCTGCGCATTACCGCGACCGATGCGTCGACCGTGTTCACCGGTGCGGCCGACGTCCACCGCTTCGACGCGCCAAGCAGCCGTGAAATCGCGAACACGATCCGCACTGTGCTGGGGCCGAACCCAGACGGGGCACACGTGCACATCACCGCAGACGACACGCGCCTGCGCGAGCTCGAGTACGCCCTGGCGGACTACGACATTGACTTAACCACCGAACTCCTTGGTCCCGATCCGGCAGACGTGCCACGTTCGCTCAACGCACCCTCCGCGCCACCTGCGCCGTGGGATCCGCCACGGGACCCGCCGACAGACACGTTCGCGGCGATTGCGGACAACCGCTCGTCAAACATCGGCGTCTGGATCATCGCCGCAGTCGTCGTGGTGGTCGCAGTCGTGTGTGCGGTGGTCATCTTCAACGTTGTCTGGAAAGGCAGCGTTGGCAGTGCCGGCAGCGCCAGCAGTGCAGCGAACACGGACAGTTCAATTGCGACACCGACGGCTACTGAAGCTGCGGCGGGGGCAACGCCGTCTGTGGCGGTGGAGTCGTCGATACGCGAAGAAGCACCGCAGACCGTCCTGCTTGAACAAGACGGCCTTCAAGTGGAACTGCCTGCCGGGTTCGCTCTTGAGGCCGACGATGGCACATGGCGCGCAACCGGCGATGATCCGAACTTCCGCCTCCACATCGCCGTTGAGAGGCTGTACCAACTACCGGCCAAGACTATGGCCGAGCAACTCCTCGCCGATGTTGAGGCGGACCCGCAAACAGAACTTGTGGACACGGACGGCACCTCGGTGACCTACCTGGAGCGCGCCGCGGATGGATCGCAGGCGCTCTGGAAGACCTGGCCGCACGGCACCACCCAGCTTTTCGTGGGCTGTCACACGCGCCATGAACCCACCACAGTGCAACGCGCAACGTGTCGAATGGCCATGGAAACCGCTGAATTTAAGGGGGCTGACATGCGGACATGAAAAACTTTTGAATTCGATGGAACCGAAAGCACCAAATGTCAGTCAGATATATGAACGGCAAACACACACCGTTCATCCAACCTAAACACACAAGGGGGAAACCATGGAGCTGTTCGCCACTGAAGCGGAGGTCATGCGCGCCGCCGCAGACCGTACCGACGACACCAACGCAAACGTCAACCGCGAAATCGACCGCATCCAACAGGTAGTCGAATCCACTCGCAACTACTGGGTGGGCAACGCGCAGCGCAGTTTCGACGACCTGATGATGCGCTACGACGACGCTCAAAAGCGTTTGTCGGAGGCACTGACCGCGATCTCCGCGAACATTCGCGACAACGCGAAGCACTACGAGTCCACCGACGCAACCAACACCGACAGCCTCCGTCAGCTCGCTGGCGGACTCGCACTCTAACCACAAGGGGGAACCACCATGCAGATCAAATACGACTTCACTCAGATCGCCGGCGCATCCGAAGATATGCGCGCATCCGCATCCCGCATCAACGGCGACCTGGCCGAACTGAAGCAGATGCTCCAGCCCATGGTCCAGACCTGGGAAGGTACCGCCGCCACCGCCTACCAGGCACACCAAGCCAAGTGGGACCAGGCAGCAGAGGACCTCAACCAGATCCTCACCCAGATCGCGCAGACCGTTGAGGATGGCAACTCCACCATGTTGGCCGTCAACAACGCTGCAGCGAACAGCTGGGGCTAACCAACAGACTTGCGTCGGGGCGACAACGCCGACCATCGGGGGATAGGGCGCGGCAGACCCGTCCCCGGCGCATCCACAAAAGAAAAAAGGGGGACTCGGGGGAAACGCCGCCGCAGGTGACTATGGGGAACACCTGCGGCGGCGTTTTTGTTTTGCGGCCAGATTGCCGTAGTGTTTAACCCCTGTGTGTCCCGCCTGACGCGCGTTTCGGGTCTCCACCGGCCGCCGGAACCGTCGAGGAACATGCGAAGTATGGCCGGCAGCAATCTAGACAGACTTTAAGGAGTCATGCATGTCTACTTACCACCCGAAGAGCGGTGACGTGACCCGTAACTGGTACGTCATCGACGCAACCGACGTGGTGCTGGGCAAGCTTGCTTCCACCGCAGCAGACCTGCTGCGCGGTAAGCACAAGCCGCAGTTCGCACCGAACGTTGACACCGGCGATCACGTCATCGTGATCAACGCCGACAAGATCCACATCTCCTCCAACAAGCGCGATCGCGAGATGCGTTACCGCCACTCCGGCTACCCGGGTGGTCTGAAGTCCATGACCCTGGGCCGCGCACTGGACGAGCGTCCGGACCGCGTGATCGAGGAAGCTGTGAAGGGCATGATGCCGCACAACAAGCTCTCCCGCCAGTCCATCAAGAAGCTGCACGTCTTCGTCGGCTCCGAGCACCCGTACGCTGCTCAGAAGCCGGAAACCTACGAGTTTAAGCAGGTGGCACAGTAATGACCGAGCCGAACAACTACGACAACCTCGCTGCCGACACCGACATCGATGCCGCAACCGCAGCAACCGAGGAGTTCAACTACACCATCGGTGACGCAATTGCGCCGGAGGCTGACGCTGCTGAGGAGACCGTTGAGGTCGCACCGCTGCACGAGGGCCCGATCCAGACTGTTGGTCGTCGTAAGCGCGCAATCGCTCGCGTGACCGTCGTCGAGGGCGAAGGCAAGATCACGGTCAACGGCCGTGAGTTCGAGGAGTACTTCCCGAACAAGCTGCACCAGCAGGACATCCTGACCCCGCTGACGCTGCTCGAGCGCGAGGGCCAGTTCGACATCAAGGCCAACATCTCCGGTGGTGGCCCGACCGGCCAGTCCGGTGCTCTGCGTCTGGCTATTGCCCGCGCACTGAACATCTACAACCCGGCTGAGCGCCCGACCCTGAAGAAGGCCGGCCTGCTCACCCGTGACGCTCGTGCCGTGGAGCGCAAGAAGGCTGGTCTGCACAAGGCCCGTCGCGCACCGCAGTACTCCAAGCGTTAATCGCTGGCTTACTCCACACGCCGTCGCCCGGTTTCGGGTGGCGGCGTTTGCCGTTTCTTCTGTCATTGTTGGTGAGCGGACCGGTTGCGAGGGTTCGTCGATAAGCAATTGCAGCAAGCATGCATAATTGTGGGCATGACTCGATTGTTTGGAACTGATGGTGTTCGCGGCTTGGCCAACGAGGCGTTGACAGCGCCGTTGGCGTTGAAGCTCGGCGCAGCTGCGGCAACGGTGCTGACGAAGGACCGTCGCTCCGGGAAGCGTCGCCCAGTAGCGCTCATTGGGCGCGACCCGCGCGTCTCCGGTGAGATGCTGGCGGCAGCGATGGCAGCCGGCATGGCGTCGAAGGGCGTGGACGTGCTGCGTGTCGGTGTGATTCCGACGCCTGGCTTGGCGTTTCTTACGGACGACTACGGAGCCGACATCGGTGTAATGATTTCCGCCTCCCACAACCCGATGCCGGATAACGGCATCAAGTTCTTCTCCGCTGGTGGTCACAAGCTGCCCGACGATATTGAAGACGAGATTGAGCGCGCCATGGACGAGCTGGAGGAAACCGGTCCGACCGGCACCAGCATCGGCCGTGTGATCGAGGAGGCCCCAGATGCGCAGAGCCGCTACCTGGCGCATCTGGCTGATGCGGTAAGCACCGACCTGTCAGGTATCAAGGTTGTGGTGGACTGCGCGAACGGTGCAGCGTTCGAGGTAGCCCCGAAGGCGTATGCGGCAGCGGGAGCTGACGTGACCGCGATCTTTAACAAGCCCGACGCCTACAACATCAACGACGGCGCAGGCTCCACGCACATGGAGCAGATTCAGCGCGCAGTGGTTGAGCACGGCGCGGACCTTGGTTTGGCGCACGATGGTGACGCGGATCGTTGCTTGGCTGTGGACGCCGAGGGCAATGTTGTCGACGGCGACCAGATCATGGCTGTACTGGCAACCGCGATGCGCGACAACAACTCGCTGCGCTCCAACACGCTGGTGGCCACGGTGATGAGCAACCTGGGGCTGAAGCAGGCAATGAAGCGCGAGGGCATCGAGATGCGGGAGACCAAAGTGGGCGACCGTTATGTCCTCGAAGAGCTCAACCGTGGCGACTTCTCCTTGGGTGGCGAGCAGTCCGGCCACATTGTGGTTCCGGAGCATGCGACCACCGGCGATGGCGTGCTGTCCGGTCTGATGCTCATGGCACGCATGGCTGAAACCGGGAAGTCGCTCGCTGAGTTGGCGAGTGTGATGACCGTGCTGCCGCAGACGCTGATCAACGTTCCGGTCTCAGACAAGTCGCGCATTCTTGACGACGAATCCGTTACCGCCGCGATCCGCGAAGCTGAAGCGGAGCTGGGCGATACCGGTCGTGTCTTGCTGCGTCCGTCGGGTACCGAGGAGCTGTTCCGCGTGATGGTGGAAGCAGCTGAGGAAGAACAGGCACGAAAGGTTGCCGGACAGCTCGCGGCGGTCGTCGCAGCCGTGTAACTTCTGAGTAAGAAGTTTTTTGCCCCGGCAGGGAACCGCCGGGGCGTTGGGGGAGTCTAACTAAGTAGAAATAGTTGGACTGGAATCTTTTCAGGGGTGGGAAATGACACGACATGTCAGTGCTGTCGACGTTGACGTTGACAATGTTCGAACGCAGTACGGTGCCGCGATTAACGCGTACCGTGCTGCGGCGCACGACCTCGACACGAGGCGCATCACGGTGGACCCGTCTGCTTTCGGCGATGGCTTCGCGGAGCAAGGCCGGCGTGTTGCTGAGGCACTTGAGGCGCTTCACAGTACGTCGAAGCGGTTTTTAGAGGTCCGTAGCGAGAACTGGGAGCAGGTGCTCGCGCTTACCGACGACATCGTGGCCGCCGATGCACTCGCAGCCGAGGTACTTGAGGGGGTGGAGCAGCCATGATGCCGACAGTGCAAGATGATGTCCGCACCCTCGTCGAAGCGGTCGAGGTTGCACCTGAGGTGCCAGAACACCAGCGCAATGCCGTGCGAGGCCTTGCCGGTGAGTTGATGTCCGAGTCCTCCTGTATCAACGGGCTCGACCTTTCGGTGTTCGCACAGATCGGCTTGCAATTGGCGTTGAGTTGTGAGCGTCCGGATACGCCAGCGCGCACGTGCACGGCAGATAACAGCGGATGGTTTGAAGAGGTGGGCATCCGGGATCGGGAGTGCCGAAATGAAGCCCGCGAGACCGACCACTTTGAACACGTCAAGCAGGTAGGCCAGCGTATTGGAGAGTGCTCTTCGGCGATAGAAGCGATCGTGCGCTCAGCTGATATGGCGATTCGTGCGATCTTGGAACCTGCGCGCCGTGTGTTCGAAATCGCGCAGCGTTGCGGGATCACTCAGATTGTGGAGATCGCCGTAGAGGTGATCATCGAAGCGCTGCGGTGTGCAACGGCAACGACCACGGACCGAAATGGGGTGATCCGGGAGTGCCTCGACAGCATTGCCGAGTGCACTGGTGAGGCGGCGCAAACCCAGCCAGAGCCTGCGGTGGAGAAACCATGCGACACGGTTGCAAGCTCCTCGGTCGGCACTGTGGCCGCCGGCGTGAATATCTCGGTCGATGTGGGGCTGAAGCTGGGCGTTGAGCTCGACCTCGCACAAGGAGAGGTGGAATGCCCGCCGGAGGAAGCACCGAAGCCGGAGCCTGAACCGCCGGCGAAACCAGCACCGAAACCTGCTCCAGCACCGGCGCCAACGCCACCGCCACCGCCTGCACCTGCACCGACACCGACTAAGGATGGGGTTATCGCCCCACCGCCAGAACTGTCGCAGGTGCAAGAGCCGCCACCACCGCCGAAGAAGGCACAGCACGTCGATACAACGGCTGCTTCCGTAGGTGGCGCAGACGGGGCACAATCAGGCGCTCAGGGCGGGCAGGATCCGTGGGCAATGAAGAAAACGGGGGAGTGGTAACCAATGGATTACGAGTTGTTTGTGCTCCAGTTCCAACGTAGGACGCAAAAACGCATGGCTGATTTTGAGGCCATGATGCGCGAGCACCAGAACAAGATGGAACAAACTGCGAAGCACTACGCCAGAGCGCGCGAGACGATGGAACGGCCGAAGCCGGTCGCGCCGCGTGGGGATTACACCTTGGAACGCTCGCGTGTGTCTGCGGCGCGTCGCGCAAGAAGGGCGCAGGTGCATGCGGTGCTGCAAAGCCAGGCCCGGGGGACTCCGCCGGAGCAGCCTGGCGTGGGCGAAGAGGCCTAACCCGCGGGTGAGAACCTCGCGGAAGCGCGCCGCCCTAGAACAGGGAGAAACCGGCGTTGTCGCGGGCCAGCCCCGCGGCCTTGGCGAGCTTCTCGCCAGAAAGGGAGACCACGCCAGAGCCTTCGGCGTCGGCTTCCGCGTAGCCGGCGTAGGCCTTCTCGTCGTTTAGCACGTGCAGCAAGTAGCCCACGAGCAAGCCGCGCACGGTTTCTTGCAGTGCGCGGTCGGACTTACCCAGGCCGAGGATGCGCTTGATCATGCCGTCTTCGGAGAAGGACTGCTGATCGCCCTTCTTCGGTGCGCGGTAGACCACATCGCCCGCCCAGTTGTAGGCAAGCTTTGCGGGGTTGCCCGGGTCGAACAAGGAATCGCCGTCCTCACCGGGGCCGATGACCATGCCGGGGGCGAAAAGTGCACGGGCTGCTTCCACCGCGGACGGTGCGACGTTTGCCGGGTACACCGTCGCCACAGCCTTCACCTTCGGGTTGTCTACCGCTGCAAGCACTGCGGCGCCACCACCCATGCCGTGGCCGACGATGCCGAGTTTGCCTGGGGAGACAGAGATGTTGCCGTTGCCGAGTCGCACGCCGGCGAGGATCTGCAGGCTCGTCTCCAGGTCTGCAGCAAAGCCACGGTGATCTGGCCTAAACCCGGTTTCAGTGTTGGGTGCTGCGACTGCGATGCCCCAGCTGGCCAGGTGGCGCAGTGTGCCGTGGTAGTCGTCGACGTCTTTCGTCCAGTCGTGGCCGAACGCGACAGCGGGCAGGTTCTTGCCCTCGGCAGGGGTGTACACCTTGCCGGGTAGGCCCGTGTAGCCCAAGTCGCCTTCAAGGACGCGGTGGGGGCCACGCTTGGACAGGTCAGAGAGTTTCTTTAGCTTCGCAGACACGCCGACGATCCTACTGCATCCTTGTCTGGACTAGGGTGAGTCCATCGTTGCAGGCGGGGTTACTCAGGAGGCAGGATGCTCGGCGCGTTACAGCTCGCATTCGTCGATTCGGTGAACCTTCTGCTCATCGGGGTCATCGTTGCAGTAGGTATTGCGGTGCCGCGGGGAAACGGCCGCTACGCCAAGACGACATCGTTGCTGATTGCCGGTGACTGGCTGGGGGTGGCGGGGCTTGCGCTGCTGATGCTTGTCATTTTCGACGGGTTGGGCTCCGCCGTTGAACGTTTTGTCAACGGCCCTGTCTTCGGTGTGCTGCTGATCGCAACGGGACTGCTGACGGCGGTGCTTGCCATGCGTGGCGGTGACAACCAGGCGCTGACGCAGAAGATCATGCAGCACCTGCACACACCCGGTCCGCTGACGGTGCTGACGGGTTTTGTCTTGGGAGTGGTGCAGTCCGCAACCTCGGGACCGTTTTTCGGCGGGCTTGCGTTGCTGTCCGCCTCGGGTATTGACGCGCAGGTGCGTTACGCGGCGATTCCGCTGTATGCCTCGGTGGCGTTGTCGCTGCCAACGCTGTGTGCGCTGCTGGTCGGGTTGGTGCGCGCTCGTCCTGAAAGTCTCGCAGGCAGGGGGTTTGCGTGGGCGCGCAGCCACCCGCAGCAGGTGACGGCAGCCGCGACGTGGGCTGTGGCAGTAATGCTGACTGTGCTGGGTGTCGTGCACCTGCTGTAGGTGGTGCACAATGGGGCGTATGTTTCCGCTCCGTACAACGATTGATTTAGGTGCGATTGCGCACAACACTCGCCGTCTGAAAGAGCAGGCAGGCGAGGCGAAACTCATGTGTGTGGTGAAGGCGGACGCCTATAACCATGGCGTCGAAAAGTGTGTTCCGGTGATGGATCGCAATGGCGCAGATGCGTTCGGCGTGGCCACGTTGGCTGAGGCTCGTCGTGTCCGTGAGGTCACGCAGAAGCCTGTGCTCGCCTGGTTGTGGAGTATCCACGAGGAGTTGCCGGAGGGCATCGATCTTGGCGCGCCGAGTGTTGCCCATTTGCAGTTGCTTATCGACGAACCCACGCACCGCACCGTCTACCTCATGGTGGATACGGGCATGCACCGCTCCGGTATCGACGAACCGGAGTGGGAAGCGGCGTTCAAGATGGCGTTTGAGGCGGAGCAGGCCGGCAAGATTGAGGTTGCTGGTTTGATGACGCACCTGGCGTGCGCCGACAACCCGGTCGACCCCTACACGGATTTCCAGGCGGAGAACTTCCGCAAGGCGATCGAGGCGGCGCGTGCGGCCGGATTGCGTGTGGAGCGAAACCACATGGCGAACTCGCCAGCGACTTGGACGCGCAAGGATTTGCATTTTGACATGGTGCGCCCGGGCGTGAGCCTGTACGGGCTCGAACCAGTGGCGGGGCTTGACCACGACCTGAAACCGGCGATGACGTGGGTGGGACAGGTCATCGCGGTTAAGCCGATGAAGCAGGGCGAAGTAACCAGTTACGCACGCACCTGGGAAGCACCCGAGGACGGCTACACCGCAGTGATTCCGGCCGGTTATGCAGACGGCGTGCACCGTAGCTGGCAGGGTGCGTTGGAGATCGCCATCAATGGCCAGACCTACACCCAGGTTGGGCGTGTGAGCATGGACCAGATTGTGGTGTGGCTCGGCGCAAACGAGGACAACGTCCAGGCAGGCGACGAGGCAATCATCTTCGGTGCGGGTGGTCGCAGCGCGACGGATTTGGCTAAGGCCGCCGGCACGATCAACTATGAGGTTGTGTGCGCGCCGGAGGGCCGAACGCTTCGCACCTATGTAGGGGAGGAGTAAGTGAAGGACACGTTTGCGTGTGAAGGAAAGCGGGTGTGTGAGGGGGTCGTCGATACGCAACAGCTTGGTGAGGAGCTCGGCGCAGCACTTGAGGCGGGGGATCTAGTGATCCTGGATGGCCCGCTCGGCGCCGGCAAGACCACGTTCACACAAGGTATTGCGCGTGGCATGCAGGTGAAGGGACGCGTGACCAGCCCGACGTTTGTCATCGCGCGCCAGCACGCTTCCACTGTGGGCGGGCCCGCGTTGGTGCATGTGGATGCCTACCGTCTCGGCGACGATCCGCTGGGTGAGCTCGATGCGCTCGACCTGGATACCGAGTTGGAAGATGCCGTGGTGGTCGCAGAATGGGGCGGCGGTTTGATGGAGCAGTTGGGGGCGCGCCACATCTTGGTGCAGTTGGATCGGGAGACTCTCGCGGAGACTGAGGGCAGGATAGTTTCCTGGCGTGTCGTGGAGGGGATGTAGGCTTACACCCATGCTGAAAACGAGTAGCAAAGCCCGTGGTTGGATCATTCTCGCGGCGGTGCTGTGGTTGGTGATCCTGATCGGGATCATCTTCATTCCGCAGTCCCGTGGCTCGAACGCTGTGGATGAGGTGAAGCCGACGAACTCGCTGACGCGTGCGCTGGCGCAGACTCGTCCGGGCGGCGACATGGTTGCCGCGCAGCTCGTTGACCCGTCCAGGGTGTACGACGCAAACGAGTACATGGGGTACACCACGCTGTGCCCAGGCGAGCCGGAGGAGCTGGTGAAGGCGAAGAAGGAAGCCTTCGCGCTGACGGATGAGGATGTGGACCTCAACGGCGAGATGGGTTACGTGCTGCTGATCCCAGCGGAGGGTGAGACTGCCCTGATCGACCCGGTTGAGTTGAAGAAGGTCGACATCTGCACTGTTCCGCAGTCGGAGACTTTCCCGCTGAACACCGCAATGCCGTTCTACAACACGAAGGGCCAGTGGGCTCTGGGGATGGGCCAGTAATGCTGGTACTCGCCCTCGACACGGCGACTACGGATTTGGTCGCAGGTGTCGTGGATACCGAGGCGGCGAAAACGCTTGCTGAGGCAACCGTTGCTACGCGTGCGCACAACGAACAGCTTGTGCCGACAGTGCAGGTGCTTCTCGACGAAGCCTCGCTCACCTTCGCTGACCTCGACGCCATCGTTGTCGGTTGCGGGCCGGGCCCGTTTACCGGTTTGCGTGTCGGGATGGCCACCGCCTCTGCGCTTGGCCAGGCGCTTGGCATTCCAGTGCATGGGGTATGCACCCACGATGCGGTAGCGGTAGACCGCCAAGGCGATGTGCTTGTGGTGACCGACGCCCGCCGCCGCGAGGTGTACTGGGCCCGGTACAACGACGGTGCCCGTGTTGCAGGCCCCGAGGTATGTAAGCCGGCGGATCTGCCAGTGGAGCAGGTGGACGTGCTGAGCGTGCCCGACAACCTTGCAGAGCAGGTCACGGTCGTAGCAGGCACTATTGCGTACCATGCGCCGACCCCGGCTGGGTTGGTTGCCGTGGCGGATCTGAGCGCCACCCCGGAGCCTCTCGTCCCGCTGTATTTGCGCCGGCCGGATGCGGTGCCACCGAAGCAAGCTCCGAAGTCGCCCGCGCTGCCGTGATTGCGTCATGATTGAGTTCCGTGAACTGACAGTCGGCGACGCGGCCGCGGCGGCAGCGATAGAGGCTGTCCTGTTCGCCGGGGATAACCCGTGGTCGGAGGCGGCGTTTCGTTCAGAGATTGCTGCGCCCCACACGTTTTACCTCGGCGCGTTTGAGGCAGGGCAGATGCTTGGTTACGCGGGGCTTGCCATGTTGGGCCCGCGCGATGACCCGGAGTTTGAGATCCACACCATCGGGGTGGACCCCGAACAGCAGGGCCGCGGCCTGGGCCGGGCGTTAATGGACCAGATGATGCACACCGCCGATCTCATGGATGGTCCGGTCTATCTTGAGGTGCGGGTGGATAACGAGCCCGCGATCGCGCTGTATAAACGTTTCGAGTTTTTCACCGCCGGCGTGCGGAAGAACTACTATCAGGCCTCCGGCATGGACGCGTACACCATGACGCGCCCGCGCAAGAGCGAAAGGGTGTAAGCAATGATCGTCCTCGGTATCGAGTCCTCCTGCGACGAGACTGGCGTAGGCATCATCAACCTTCACGACGACGGCACGATGGAAATCCTCGCCGACGTCGTCGCGTCCTCTATGGAACAGCACGCTCGCTTTGGTGGTGTGGTGCCGGAGATCGCCTCCCGTGCACACCTTGAGGCGATGCCGCAGGTGATGGAAAAGGCGCTGGCGGACGCTGGTATTGACAAGCCAGATGCCGTAGCAGCCACGATCGGGCCCGGTCTTGCAGGCGCACTGCTGGTTGGCGCTTCCGCCGCGAAGGCATACGCTGCCGCCTGGGGTGTGCCCTTTTACGGCGTGAACCACCTTGGCGGTCACGTTGCCGTAGCCAACCTCGAGGGGGAGAGTCTGCCGCACTCGATTGCACTGCTGGTCTCCGGTGGGCACACGCAGCTGCTTGAAGTCGACGCGGTAGGCAAGCCGATGAAGGAACTCGGCACCACACTCGACGACGCTGCTGGTGAGGCCTACGACAAGGTGGCCCGGCTTCTGGGGTTGGGCTATCCGGGTGGTCCGGTCGTCGACAAGTTAGCTGCGCAGGGGGATCCGAATGCGGTGCGTTTTCCGCGGGCGCTGTCGCGTGCGGAGGATCTGCGCGGCGAACACCGTTACAACTTCTCGTTCTCTGGGCTGAAGACCGCGGTCGCGCGCCACGTTGAGGCCGCCGAGCGTGAGGGCCGCGTGATCTCGCTGGAGGACGTGTGCGCGTCCTTCCAGGAGGCAGTCTGCGACGTGCTTACCGCCAAGGCGATCATGGCCTGCGAGGACACCGGCGCGAACACCCTGCTGCTCGGCGGGGGTGTGGCGGCCAACAGTCGTCTTCGTGAACTCGCGCAGCAGCGTTGCGACGACCGCGGCATCGAACTGCGTGTGCCACGGTTCAAACTCTGCACCGACAACGGTGTGATGATCGCAGCGCTTGCGGGTCAGCTCATCCACGAAGGGGCCACGCCGTCTGATTTGGGTGTAGGCACGGACACGTCGCTCGAGGTAGAGGTTCCGCTCGTGTAATCGCTCGCCGAGCGAGGTCACCAGGGAGGGGCTACATTGAGCACCTGAACTGTATCCCGTGAAAGGAAATCCTCCGTGACCACCGAGCAATTTAGCCAAGAGCAGGCCGAACGCGAACGCTTCGGGCTGCTCGTCAACCCAGATCTGACGTACCGTCGCATCGTGTTCGATGAGGACTCTGCGCGCGAGATGCTCGGTGGCGGAACCGATGGAGTTGTGGACGTGGCGTTTGACCGCGACGGCAACCGGTTCCACGCGATTTACCGGGTTGACGCTGGAATTGTCGGAGCGGAGCCGAACCCTGTTGCGTCCCTTGCGCGTAACACTGCAGAGACGGACACCCCGGAGTTTCTTACGGATCCCACCCGGTCGATCTGCGGGCCGGTGATCTTCGCGGCGCGCGGGGGCGGCAGCATCAGCGAAGGCACGGTCGAAGAGGTTGTCAACGCGATCCGTGCGGTGGAAAACTTCCGCAACGACAATCCCGAAGAGTTCGAGCTGTGGCGTAACGCGGTGAAAAACCGCTAAACGCCACCAGTGTTGTTGGCTGGCACTCTCATAGGTAGAGTGCTAAGGCAGGTTGTGTGAAGCACAGTTGTTCACCCGCGACGACGGCTGCGCCTCGTGAGACCTGAACTATTGATTCATTCACCAATGAAAGGTTTTTGATCATGGCAAACGTCAACATCAAGCCGCTGGAGGACAAGGTCCTCGTCCAGATCGCTGAGGCTGAAACCACCACCGCCTCCGGCCTGGTTATTCCGGATTCCGCGGCGGAAAAGCCGCAGGAAGCCGTCGTCATCGCTGTTGGCCCGGGTCGTCTCGACGACAATGGCAACCGCATCGCCGTGGACGTGAAGGAAGGCGACACGGTTATCTTCTCCAAGTACGGCGGCACCGAGCTGAAGTACGGCGGCGAGGAGTTCCTCCTGCTGTCCGCTCGTGACCTGCTGGCCGTCGTCGAGAAGTAAGTAAAACGCTATGGCAAAACTCATCGCATTTGATCAGGAAGCTCGCGAGGGCATCCAGCGCGGCGTGAACACGCTCGCCGACGCGGTGAAGGTCACCCTCGGTCCCCGTGGCCGCAACGTTGTGCTTGCAAAGTCCTGGGGCGGCCCGACCGTCACCAACGACGGCGTGACCATCGCCCGCGACATTGACCTTGAGGATCCGTTTGAGAACCTCGGTGCGCAGCTGGTGAAGTCCGTCGCAGTCAAGACCAACGACATTGCAGGTGACGGCACCACCACCGCAACGCTGCTCGCCCAGGCGCTCGTCGCCGAAGGGCTGCGCAACGTGGCTGCTGGTGCGAACCCGATCGAGCTGAATAAGGGCATCAAGGCGGCAGCCGACAAGGTCGTCGAGGAGCTCAAGGCTCGCGCGACCGACGTGAAGTCGTCCGCTGAGATCGCCAACGTGGCCACCGTGTCCTCTCGCGACCCTGAGGTTGGTGAGATGGTCGCAGGTGCCATGGAGAAGGTGGGCAAGGACGGTGTGCTTACCGTCGAGGAGTCTCAGTCCATCGATTCCTACGTGGATCTGACTGAGGGTATTTCCTTTGACAAGGGCTTCCTCTCCCCGTACTTCATGACCGATCCGGATGCCGGCCAGGCCGTGCTTGAGGACGCCCGCGTGCTGCTCGTACGCGGCAAGATCTCCTCTCTGCCGGATTTCCTCCCGCTGCTTGAGCAGGTTGCATCGGAGTCGGTGCCGCTGTTCGTCGTGGCCGAGGACATCGAAGGCGAGGCGCTGCAGGCGCTCGTTGTCAACGCGATCCGCAAGGTGATCAAGGTCGTTGCTGTGAAGTCGCCGTACTTCGGCGAGCGCCGCAAGGCGTTCATGGATGACCTTGCTGTTGTCACCGACGCGACCGTCATCGACCCAGAGGTTGGCATCAACCTCAAGGACGCCACCCTGGACCACCTTGGCTCCGCACGCCGCGTAACCACGACGAAGGACGACACGGTCATCGTCGACGGTGCCGGCACGGCAGAGGCTGTCGAGGAGCGCCGCGAGCAGATCCGCCGCGAGATCGAAACCACGGATTCCACCTGGGACAAGGAAAAGGCCGAGGAGCGCTTGGCCAAGCTTTCCGGTGGTGTCGCGGTGCTGCGCGTCGGTGCAGCGACCGAGACCGAACAGAACGAGCGCAAGCTCCGCGTCGAGGACGCCATCAACGCTGCCCGCGCGGCAGCAGAGGAAGGCATCATCGCCGGCGGCGGCTCCGCACTGGTGCAGATTGCCAAGCAGCTTGAGGAGTTTGCTGAAGGCTTCGAAGGCGAGCAGAAGACCGGTGTGCTGGCAGTGGCACGTGCACTGTCCAAGCCGGCATTCTGGATCGCTGACAACGCGGGCCTCGACGGCGCTGTCGTCGTGTCCAAGGTTGCCGAGATGAACAACGGCGAGGGCTTCAACGCCGCCACGCTCGAGTACGGCAACCTCATCGACCAGGGCATCATCGACCCGGTGAAGGTGACCCACAACGCTGTGGTCAACGCCGCATCCGTGGCTCGCATGGTGCTGACCACGGAGGTATCCGTGGTGACCAAGCCGGCCGAAGAAGGCGAGGAAGGTCACGCACACGCCCACTAGGGTGTCGTCGATACGCTAAAACAGTGCCCCACTTCGGTAGGGCACTGTTTTTCTTTTGGCGTGATTCTTCGGTCGTGCGCTTACTTGGCGGCGGCGACGTACTTCACGCTGCCAAGGCCGCGGCGCAGGGCAGTGGAGCGCTCAGATTCACTCATGCCGCCCCAGATGCCATAGGGCTCGGCCACGCGCAGGGCATGCTCGCGGCACTGGGTAAGCACCGGGCAGTTGAAGCAAATAGCCTTCGCTCGATTCTCACGCTGCGTGCGGGCGCGGCCCCGCTCACCCTCGGGGTGGTAGAAGATTTCCGAGGCTTCGCCTCGGCAGGCGCCGTGAAGCTGCCAATCCCAAAAGTCTGCATTGGGGCCGGGGAGTTGCTGTGGCAACGTCATGGTGTGAGATCTCCTTTGCCGTGGAAAACGCGATGTACACAACCAGCAGTGCAGTGTTCCGGCGGTGGGTGAACAAAGGGTTGCCGCGCGGTTACGGCACGGGTGTTTCTCGGACGTTCTTGTGAATAAAAGCGCAATTAGTAGGGAAAATGGCAAGAGTTAAAGGTTGGTGAATTCTTGAATACGCGTCGGTAACTCATATGGCGGGGGAATGGGTGTTTATAGTGTTTGCTTGTGATTGGCAATACCGGCGCGACAGCGGGTGACGAGGAAGATGAACTTGTCACCCTCGTTCCACGTGCCGCCGAAGGGGATGCGCGTGCTCTCCAGCGTGTGATTGCCATCGTCCATCCACGGGTGCTGCGCTACGCCAGGGCGCGCATTGGAGGCGGGCGCATGCCGACTGCGGAGGACGTCGCTCAGGAGATCTGCTTGGCGGTAGCGACGTCCATTGACCGCTACGTGGATACCGGGCGGCCGTTCATGGCGTTTGTGTACGGCATTGCGTTTAACAAGGTCGCCGATGCGCACCGCAGCCTGGTGCGTGACAAGACAACGCCTACTGAAGATGTCCCTGACCAGGAGGTTGTTGCGTTCACGCCGGAGGATGCAGCCGTTGTTGCAGACGGAAGTAACGAAGTTCGCGCATTACTCGATTCATTAAGTGATAAGGCTCGCGACATTGTGATTCTGAGAGTGTTTGTGGGCCTCTCGGCGGAAGAAACGGCAGAGGTAGTGGGCAGTACTCCAGGTGCGGTGCGTGTCGCGCAGCATAGGGCGCTGTCCAAGTTGCGTGAGCAGTTGGAAGGAGACCATTCAGGCCATGACGCGTGATTTTGGTGGCGGCGACTTTGGAGAAGAGTGCGTTCGCGACGATGCGTTTCTTGATGCGCTTTCGAGTGGTGTAGACCCCAGTGACGGCAGTGACCCACTGGCTGCGGCGCTGCTTGGACTAAAGCAGGACGTCGATCGCCCGATGCCAGCGGCTCCCACGGTGATCCCGGTTGCGCCGGTTGCGCCGGTTGCATCGCTTGACGACGCCCGCGCGCGCCGCCGGACCGCCAACCCATGGGTCGCAGGTGTGGTCGGTGCTGCAGCTGCGTCTGTGGCTATCGTCGGCACTGGCGCTGCGGTGTATGGCACGCAGAGCTCCGCGAACGAAACCACGATGGTGGAGTTGGCAACCACGCTCGACGAGCTGGAGGCAGCGAACCAAAGCGGGGATATGGAGGCCGCCCGAAGCCTGCTTGAGCAGGCTAGGGGGCTTATGGCAGGTATCAAGATGCGTGAGGCGCGTAACGGTGAAGACGTAGTGCAACCAGCGCCACGCACGGTTACTGAAACCACGACTGTGGTGGAGGTCCATGAAGTTGAAGTTCCGCCGAGCGTGCAGCAGCCTGCGCCGGCGCCGGAGCAGAACCCTGCGCCTGCTCCGGAGAATGCGCAGCCGACGGCTGGGGCACCGGCGCCGGGGTCGGATGCCGTGGCGCCTTCGAACGGGAGCTTGCCGCCGCGCCAGCCGCAGGAGCAACCGCGACCGACGGTGGTGGAGCCGTCCGATTCGCGCGAGCAAACTCCGATCCCAGGAGATCAGCCGCCAGCACGGCCGACGGTCCGCGATAATGTCCCGTCGAATCCAGTCGATTCTGCATCGCGGTACGCAGCAACGCCCGCGCCGGTAGTGCCGGGCGGGGCGGGCTCGTCGGAAAATTTCTAGCTAGCGTGCCTCGAGACCATCGAGGTAGCCCATCGCGTAATCCCACGGAACGTACGCAGTGACGTTCGGTTGCGCGCTGGGCTCATGCACCGGGGGAAGTTCCCCGTTGAGGGTGGCGATCATGTTTTGTTCCATGATCTCCCAGTCGTAGTAGTGCATTTGGTCGCAGTCCTCGCACAGGAAATGGATGCCCAAAATTCCGCGTGGCTTCAGCATGCGTTGTGCGTCGCGTACGTGTGCAAGGTCCTGGATGACGGCGACGCGCTCCTCAGGGGAGAGGGGCTCCACGATCTCATCGTCTTCGATGAACGACGCCGGATCGTTTGGGTCGTCCGCGAACGGGTCCAGCGGCATCATGTCGTCGTAATTCACGGTGCCCAGCCTATTAAGTGGCCGCTTGCTAGGCCAATCAGGGCGTCATCCCCGCATAGCCCCAGAGCTTGCGCGACGTTATATCATTGCTGAAAACAATCGCGCGGGAGAGGAGAACATGTCGATGTCTGAGGCACGAGTATGGACGGGTGGCGACGATCCGAACAAGGTGGCGCTGAGGGGGCTGACGTTTGATGACGTGCTGCTGCTTCCGGCGGAGTCCCACATTGTTCCATCTGAGGTGAGCACCGAAGCCCAGTTCACCCGCAATATCCGTCTCGGCATGCCGATTATTTCGGCGGCGATGGACACAGTGACCGAATCCCGTATGGCGATCGCGATGGCGCGCCAGGGCGGTATCGGTGTGCTGCACCGTAACTTGAGCGCTCAGGACCAGGCGGAGCACGTCGATGTGGTCAAGCGCTCGGAATCCGGCATGGTGACTAACCCGGTTACCGCCACCCCCGATATGACCATCGCCGACGTCGATGCACTGTGCGCCCGTTTCCGCATCTCGGGCCTTCCTGTAGTTGACGGTTCTGACCGTCTTGTTGGCATCATCACCAACCGCGACATGCGCTTCGAGCCGGATGCTCAGCGCAAGGTTGCAGAGGTCATGACCCCGATGCCGCTGGTTGTAGCGCAGGAGGGTGTGGACAAGAAGGAAGCGCTCGATCTGCTATCCGCCAACAAGGTGGAGAAACTTCCGATTGTGACCTCCGAAGGCAAGCTTGCCGGTCTGATCACGGTGAAGGACTTTGTCAAGAGCGAGCAGTACCCGAACGCCTCGAAGGATGAGAACGGCCGTCTACTTGTCGCTGCTGGCGTCGGTACCGGTGAGGACGCATTTGAGCGCGCTGGTCTGCTCGTTGAGGCGGGCGTAGACGCGCTCGTTGTCGACTCCGCGCACGCACACAACAACCGTGTACTTGAGATGGTCTCTCGTGTGAAGAAGGAATTCGGCGACCGCGTCGACGTTGTCGGTGGCAACTTGGCTACCCGTAGCGCTGCGAAGGCCATGATCGACGCTGGCGCAGACGCCATCAAGGTCGGTATCGGTCCGGGCTCTATCTGCACCACCCGCGTGGTTGCAGGTGTTGGTGCACCGCAGATTACCTCCATCCTCGAGGCGGCCGTGCCGGCGAAGGCTGCAGGTGTGCCGATCATTGCCGACGGTGGCATGCAGTTCTCTGGCGACGTGGCTAAGGCATTGGCTGCCGGCGCATCCACCGTCATGCTCGGCTCCATGTTGGCGGGCACGGCGGAAGCGCCAGGCGACATTGTTGTTGTCGGCGGCAAGCAGTACAAGCGTTACCGCGGCATGGGCTCCATGGGTGCAATGCAGGGCCGTGGACTGACTGGTGAGAAGCGTTCCTTCTCCAAGGACCGTTACTTCCAGGCGGATGTGGCAAGCGAGGACAAGCTCGTGCCGGAAGGCATTGAGGGGCGCGTGCCGTTCCGCGGTGACCTGGATTCCATCACCCACCAGATCGTTGGCGGTCTGCGCGCTGCGATGGGCTACACAGGCGCATCCACTATCGAGGAGCTGCAGACCAAGCAGTTCGTCCAGATCACCACCGCGGGCCTGCGTGAGTCCCACCCGCACGACATCACGCAGACCGTCGAGGCACCGAACTACCGCCAGTAGGAGAACCAGCACAACATGCGTGACTACGTGGAAATCGGCATTGGGCGCGAAGCCCGCAAGGCTTACGGCTTGAGTGATTTGTCGATCGTTCCGAAACGACGCACCCGCTCCTCGCAGGATGTGGACACCTCCTGGCATATTGATGCCTACACGTTCGATATCCCGCTTGCGTCCCATCCGACGGACGCGTTGGCAAGCCCTGAGTTTGTTATCGAGATGGGCAAGCAGGGTGGCCTCGGTGTGATTGACGCGGAAGGCCTGTGGGGCCGACACGCTGATCTGGAGGCTGCGGTGAAGAAGGTGGTGGACTCATGCGAGGACCCCTTTAACGTCGATACGGCTGAGAAGTACCAGGAGTTTGTCGAGGCAGGTGAGCGTGCCGTGCGCACCTTGCAGGAGTTGCACGCCGCAGAACTTGATCACGACTTGCTTTCGGAACGTATCGCCCAGGTGCGTGACTCTGGTGTGACTGTTGCGGTGCGCGTGAGCCCGCAGAACGTGCGCGAATTGGCGCCTGTAGTTATCGCCGCAGGTGCAGAAATCCTCTTCATTCAGGGGTCGATCGTGTCTGCAGAGCACGTGCAAAAAGGTGGGGAACCGTTGAATTTGAAAGAGTTCGTCGGTTCGCTCGACGTGCCGGTCATTGCCGGTGGTGTGTATGACTACACGACCGCGACCCACCTGATGCGCGCTGGCGTTGCTGGTGTCATTGTCGGTTCGGGCGATGCCGACACGGTGGTGAATGTCCCGATGGCTACCGCTATCGCAGATGTCGCGGCAGCACGTCGGGATTACCTCGATGAGACTGGTGGACGTTATGTCCACATTCTTGCGGATACCACTATTTGGGGGGCAGGCGAGATTGCTGCAGCCATCGCTTGTGGTGCAGATGCTGTCATGCTTGGCAACCCATTGACGAAGGCAACTGAGGCTGCTGCCGGTGGCGTGTATTGGGAAGCTCAGACAGCTCACCCACGTTTTCCGCGAGGTAGCGTGCGGAAGGAACCTGACTTCACTTCTTCGGCGCCACTGGAGGTTGTGCTCTTCGGTCCATCGAGCGATCCGTGGGGTGCGATGAATCTCATTGGTGGACTGAAAAGAATTATGGCGAAATGTGGCTATACTGGGATCAAAGCTTTCCAGAAAGCCGATTTGGCAATCCGTAACTAAGAACTGGATGAAATCGACCTATGTCTAGCCGTGTAACGATTCTTCGCGACGCCCCTGAGGGCCCATTCCACGAAGTTGATGTGAACGACATCTTCTTTTCGGTGACTGACGCCAAAGGTGTGATGACGCATGTGAACGATGTGTTCATCAAGTACGCGCAGTACTCCGCCGAAGAGATGATCGGTAAGCCGCACAACCTCATCCGTCATGAGGAGATGCCTGGTGCGGCGTTCAAACTCATGTGGGACACCATCGAGGATGGCCGTCCTTTCGCCGCGTATGTGCGTAATAAGGCGAAGAGCGGCTCCGCGTACGACGTGTTTGCCACTGTTACGCCGCTGCCAAACGGCGGTTACCTGTCGGTGCGTACCCGTCCGATGACGGAGAACTTCGAAGCAGCCGCTGGTATTTACCAAGAAGCAAACATCGTTGAGCACGAGGCGAAGGCCAACGGTGTTGGCCGCCGCGAGCGTGCAGTGATGGGCGCGGAGAAGGTTACGGAGCTGCTGCCGGACTACGACGCATTCCTGCGCGAAGTCCTTCCTGCTGAGGTCCAGGCACGTGAGGATGCAGGCTTTACGCTTCCGGAAGGCTCCGGCGACATCTACGAGGCTGCCGTGACGCTCTACCGTGAACTCGACGAGTTCATGACGGTGCAGACCGCCATTAAGGACGCTGCTGAGGAGCTGCGCAAGGCCAGTGCGACGCTGGTCGAGGAAAACGCAGTGACCAACAACGTGAAGGCCGAGATGGAAAACGTGGTCACCGAGGGTGCATCGCGTACGCTGCTGCTCGCACCGCTGCAGGTGTGGGCGACGATGCGTGGCATTATCGACGAGAACGCGAGGACCCTCGAGGAGACCGCTCAGGAGCTCTACGCCAAGACGTCCAACGCACGTATGGCTATTGCTCTGGCTCGTCTGCACACCGCACAGACCGCACAGTTCTCCACGGAGGCTAACGTGCAGGAGTCGATGCAGCTTCTCGTCGACGCACTCGAGGCTGACGTCAAGCACATGGATGACGCCGTGTTCTTGCACTCGTCGTTCCGTCGCCGCGTGGAGCTGAAGGTTAACTCCATCACGGAGCTGACCAAGATTCCGCTCGAGATGATTCGTCGTTGGTCCGAGAACACCAACGACATGGGCGAAGAGGTTGCACCGCTGGTGGAGCAGGTGAACAAGGCAATGGCTGCTGCTGATGCCTCGATTAACCAGCTGCACCGCTCAGCTGAGCGCCTCGCACAGGCACCTTCGACGGAGAAGGTACGCGAGGCTCTGGACAGCCTCAGCGCTGCGGTCCGTTAAACCTGACGCCGCAGTCGCTTGCCGGCGAGTGTCTGGTTGACGGAAGCACCGATAACCAAGGCAATCGCCGCAAGCTTCAGCGGGGAGGGGTCCTGGCTGAGCACAAGCCATCCGACGAGTGCTGCAAATGCAGGCTCGAACGAGATGAGGATGGAAAATACCTGGGGGCGGAGTCGTCGCATAGCAATCAGTTCCAGTGATGTTGGGAGCAGCGACGCCAAGATTGCGGTACCAATTGCGAGGAGCAGCAGATTGGTATCGGAAACGATAACGAGTGCACCTTCGAAACCGAAGGGCAACGTCACCAAACCACCAACTGCAAGGGCAACCGCGAGCCCACCTTGGCCGGCGATGAGGCGGCCAGTGCGCTTGTTGGCAAGGATGTACACCGCCCAGGCAGCGCCTGCGATCAGGACGTAGAAGACACCGAGGCGGTCGAGCGGCTCACCGGAGAGCGAATCAACGCCAAGCAGCGCCATACCTGTAAGCGCAAGCCCGACGGAGATGCCGTCGCGTACCGAACGGGACAACACTGCGGCGAGCAGTAGCGGGCCGAGGAATTGGATGGTCACCGCGGATGCGAGTGGCACAGTTGCAATACCGGCGTAGTAGAAGCCGTTCATGCAGCCTAGCGACACTCCGAGCACGATCGCTGCACCCCATTGTTCGGGGGTCCAGCGCCAAAACGCTGGCCGTGAGATTGCAAGCAGGATGACGGAGGCGATGAGTAGTCGGAATGAACTCGTCGCCCAGGTTCCGGCATGGGGGAAAAGCTGCGTGGCAAGTGCCGCGCCAAGCTGCAGAAACAGGCAGGACCCAAGGATGCACAACACGGCGGTGCGGTCGGCATTGGGTTCAACCGGGGAGGGGGCACGCAATGTCATGCAGATCATTCTGGGACGAAACGTCGAAGACTGGACAATATATTCGGATTTATATGCCATCAGCTAGTATTTGGGCCGTGACTACCGCTCAGAAACGCCCTGTTCTTGTCGTTGATTTTGGTGCGCAATACGCGCAGTTGATCGCCCGCCGTGTGCGCGAGGCGCATGTGTTCTCGGAGGTTGTGCCGTCGACTATTACGGCTGCGGAGGTTCGTGAGAAGAACCCGCAGGCGTTGGTGCTCTCCGGTGGGCCGTCGTCGGTGTACGCGGAGGGTGCCCCGCAGCTCGATCCGGAGATCTTTGAGCTGGGGCTGCCGATCTTTGGTATTTGCTATGGCTTCCAGGTGATGACGCAGGCGCTTGGTGGCAAGGTCGAGGAGACCGGTGCCCGCGAGTACGGCCGCACGGCGATGGCTGTCAAGGGTGGCGTGCTGCACGCTGGCCTGGATGAGCACCCGGTGTGGATGTCCCACGGCGATTCTGTGACGCAGGCGCCGGAGGGCTTTGAGGTCACTGCCTCGACCCCGGGTGCGCCGGTTGCTGCGTTTGAGAACGTCGAGCGCAAGTTTGCCGGTGTGCAGTACCACCCGGAGGTGATGCACTCGCCGCACGGCCAGGAGGTGCTGACTCGCTTCCTCACGGAGATTGCTGGTCTGGAGCAGAACTGGACGGCATCGAATATTGCGCAGCAGCTTATCGACGATGTCCGTAACCAAGTCGGCGACGGCTACGCCATCTGCGGCCTGTCTGGTGGCGTGGATTCCGCCGTGGCGGCAGCGCTTGTACAGCGTGCCATCGGTGACCGTTTGACCTGTGTGTTCGTGGATCACGGTCTGCTACGTCAGGGTGAGCGCGAGCAGGTGGAGAAGGACTTCGTCGCCGCGACCGGCGCGAAGCTGGTCACTGTGGATGAGCGCAAGGCCTTCCTGGACAAGCTTGCCGGCGTGACCGAGCCGGAGGCCAAGCGTAAGGCGATCGGTGCGGAGTTCATCCGTTCCTTCGAGCGCGCCGTGGCTGATGTGCTGTCGGATCACAAGGTGGACTACCTGGTGCAGGGCACCTTGTACCCGGATGTTGTGGAGTCGGGCGGCGGCACCGGTACTGCGAACATCAAGAGCCACCACAACGTGGGCGGCCTGCCGGACGACGTGGAGTTCGAACTCGTCGAGCCACTGCGTCTGCTGTTTAAGGACGAGGTGCGCGCGGTTGGCCGCGAGCTTGGCCTGCCTGAGGTGATTGTGAACCGCCAGCCGTTCCCGGGTCCGGGCCTGGGTATCCGCATCATCGGTGAGGTCACCGAGGAGCGCCTGGAAACCCTGCGCGCTGCTGATGCGATTGCTCGTGAGGAGCTGACCAAGGCTGGCCTGGATGACCAGATCTGGCAGTGCCCGGTCGTGCTGTTGGCCGATGTGCGTTCGGTTGGTGTGCAGGGCGATGGCCGCACTTACGGCCACCCGATCGTGCTTCGCCCGGTGGCTTCCGAGGACGCGATGACCGCGGACTGGGTGCGCATCCCGTACGAGACGCTTGAGGTGATCTCTACCCGCATCACCAACGAGGTGGCCGACGTCAACCGCGTGGTGCTGGACGTGACATCCAAGCCGCCGGCCACCATCGAGTGGGAGTAAGTCAGTTTCCTTCGCCCGCGTCCTCGCGGGCGTAGTACGCGGACACGGATCCGACGCGCTGCGACACGTTAATCGTGAGTAGTGCGCTGTCTGTGTCCGCGTTTTGTCGTTCTTCGGGGCATGCGGCCTCGCCGATGTTCACGTTGCAGTTGATGTCGACGGGGACGTTTTCCGGCAGGATGATATCGGTGCTGCCGATGTTGTTCGCAATGTTGACCGTTTTCGGCTCACTCAGCGGTTCGAGATCGGTGAAGTCGATGTAGGACTCGCCGATGAAGCCGCTGGTGCCCATTTGGTCTGGTAGCTCGTCGACGTCGTACACGGTGATGTACGCGCTGCCGAAGCGACTGTAATTGCCAAGTCGTACTTCGCTGGTGACCCCCAGCGCAAACACCGTTGCCGTTGTCAGCACCAGCGTGACGGGGATCCACAGCCAGTAGCGCTTCTTTGGTTGCGCACGCTCCGGAGCTGGCTCGACTGGGTCCGGCAGGTGCCACAGGCCCGGTGCCGCGCCGAGTGGGTCCCATGCCGGTGGTTTCTGCCCGGGGTGTTCGTAGCCCTCCGGCACGGTCAGGTGGGAGGTGTCTACGACAGGGCCTTTGCTCGTCTGCGACTCCACGCCCACCACGAGTCCCTCGGGTGCCTCCGGCTGGCGCTGGTAGGCAAGGTACCAGCCGAGCGCGAAGAGCGCGAAGGTAACCAAAACACCGCGCAGGTCGCTGGCAACAGCAACGGACGGGAAGAAGATGACAAGACCGAGGAGCAGCAGCCAGCCGGTGTCGCGCTCTTTCTTCTCTACCTTGGTCAGCTGCTCTTTCGGGGTGGCGATCGAAGTTGCTGGGGTGCGGGTCAGCCCGAAGCGGGGCATATTGATCCAGCAGAGCAGGTAGAGGAACAGGCCACCGCCGAAGGCGATTGACAATACGACGAACAGGACGCGGATGAGCGTTGGGTCGATTTGGTAGCGGGCACCGATGCCTTCGCAGACACCGCCGACGACGGCCTTGCCGCCCTGGTCTTGTGGGATGCGGGGCGGGCGGCTCTCCCACATGCGCTTGAGTGTGTTGGTTTCCATGGCTTCTATTGTTGCGAGGCAACGCCAAGCGCGGTATCGGGAACGACCCTGATTTTTCATCTCAGGGTTTACCCCGATGTGCCTGAGGGAGTTGCCGTGCAACGATAGGGGACATGTCTGCGTTGTATCCCCGGCTGACCCGTGATCGTTCCCGCCGCGTCATTGCTGGCGTGGCGTCCGGGGCGGCTGACCTGCTCGGGGTGGACGTGAAATGGGTGCGTCTGTTTTTGGTTGCGGCGAGTTTCGCTGGTGGCTTCGGCGTGCTGCTGTACGCAGGTCTGTGGGTGTTTACCCCGGTTGCTGAAAGTGCTGCGCCGCGGCAGCGCCCGAGTGCGCTCGACATCTTCCTGGTGCTTGCAGGTTTCGCTGGTGCGTTGACGTCGCTGCAGATTTCCTCCGGCGCGGGGGCCACGGTGGTGTTCATCATCGGCGTGCTCATCGTCGGTGCGGTGATTGCGTTGCAGGCGTACGACCGCGGTACGGATTCGTGGGGCAACATCGCCGCGTTGACCTTAGGCGCGCTGTTGATTATGAGCGGGGTGCTCGCTGTGGCACTCCTCGGGGAGAGCGCCGGGGTCGCCGGTGTGGTTGTTTCCGTGCTGGTGACGGTGCTTGGTGTCGGGGTGCTTGTGGTGCCGCTGATTGCCAAGTTGGCCAACTCGCTTGTCGCGGAGCGTGAGGCGAAAGCGGTGGCGGATCAGCGCGCGGAGATCGCCTCGCGCCTGCACGATTCGGTGCTGCAGACCCTGGCGCTGATTCAGCGCCAGGCGGATGATCCGGACGAGGTGGTGCGCCTTGCCCGTGGTCAGGAGCGCGAACTTCGGGCATGGCTTTTCGACGACACCGTGTCCAACCACACCACCACCTTCGCCGCGTTGCAGAAAGCCGCGGGCGAGGTGGAGGACGCCTACGGGGTCGTGATTCAACCGGTCACGGTGGGAGACGACATTCCTTTCGACGAGCGCACCGAAGCGGTCGTGCTCGCCGCCCGGGAGGCGATGGTCAACGCCGCAAAGCATGCGGGGGTAGACACGATCGACGTCTACGCCGAGCATCTCGCGGGAAGGCTCGAGGTGTTCGTGCGTGACCGGGGTGCTGGCTTCGACCCGGAGGCTGTGCCGGCGGACCGGCACGGGCTGCGCGATTCCATCGTGGGACGGGTTGAGCGGGTTGGGGGAGAGGTTAACGTGGTGTCGTCGATAGGCAATGGCTCCGAGATCGAACTAGCGTTAGACCTATGACGCGCGTGTTTCTCGTAGATGATCACTCGGTGTTTCGGGCCGGAGTGAAGGCCGAACTGGCTGCCGCAGGCGATGGCCAGCTAGACGTCGTCGGGGAGGCAGGCACGGTTGCGGAGGCGGTGCGCGGGATCGAAAAGGAGCGCCCGGATGTGGTGTTGCTGGACGTGCACATGCCCGACGGCGGCGGGTTGGCTGTGCTCAAGCGCGCGCCGGGACCTTCGTATTTGGCGCTGAGCGTCTCCGACGCTGCCGAGGATGTCATCGCGCTGATCCGTGCAGGGGCACGCGGATACGTGACCAAGAACATCGCAGGGACAGAACTTGCGGAGGCGATTGAGCGGGTGCGCGGCGGAGACGCATACTTCTCGCCGCGGCTTGCCGGGTTTGTGCTCGACGCGTTTGCCTCTGGTCCGGTTGTGGAGGAGGACGACCCGGCGGTGGACTCGCTGACCCGGCGTGAACTTGAGGTGTTGCGGCTGCTTGCGCGTGGTTACACCTACAAGGAAATCGCCGAGCGGCTGTTCATTTCGGTGAAGACGGTGGAGACGCACGCCTCCAACATTTTGCGCAAGACGCAGACGTCGAACCGCCACCAGTTGACCCGGTGGGCGGTTGCGCGCGACTTAGGGTAGCGCTCCAGGAAATTTGGCAATCAACTAATTGTGGCTGCCTTTTCTTCATCCGGCCACACCGTCACTGCTTTGTATGTGTAGTAGACACACGCTACGAAGACAACAATATTTCCAAAGATGAGCCACTGCGGTGCATCGTTCGGCAGAACTATCTGGAGAACAGCACTCACTAAACAAAGCATGGCAATGTTCGTACTCAACGCAATGATCAGCATTCTGCGTCCAAGGCTCATTTCGTTCCTTACTGTTCGTGGTACTTATATTTATCCGCACTGATCAGCAGCGGTTACGATAGAACCAGATGCGGTTGCCATGGTAGCTGCAGCCATCATAGGGCCAATAGGACCTGTGAGCGGCGCAGTGGCGACTCCGACTGCAGATGCTGTAGTCCCTCCGATCCCTACGAGGATGGCCCCCACACACCCAGCAGTAGACCGAGGTTGAATGAGGGCGGCATCGACTAACTCTGGATCAACGTTCGTTGAATACTTTGCAGTGATCTGGTCACCTTCAACCGAGTATTCGATGTTTACTTTCTCTCCAGTAGTGAGAGTCTTTGAAGTGGGCAGAGCTTCTTCTTCGCCCTTCGGGCTTTCTACAAATACTGTGTCCGCTTCTTTGCGAACGTTACCGTTTACTACTTCAGCGGAATATCCGCGCTCATCAGCGTCATTGATTACGAGAAGCGCTTGTCGCTCCTCTTGTGCCTTAGCAATCCTTTCCTCAAGGACATCATTTCCCGCCCCGGTGCTAGTTGGCTGCTGAACCTCGTTCTGAGAAATCTCTGCGGACGTAGCGACTGGCATTGGTACGAGCACAGAAGCTAGAGCGATAGAAGTAGCAAGCTTAGTTCCAAACTTCAGGGAAAAACCTCTTTCTGAATTCTCGAAAACGAATGAATGTAGGTAGACGATAACACGTTCGCTTAATCTAGTGTCGGCCTAGAACAGGCCTAGAGCACGCGCGCCTGGGTGAGCAGCGACAACGCAGTTTTGTCGGTTTCTTGCAGCATGAGCGGGTTCGTGCCCGGCATCGGCGAGATCGTCGTGTCCGCCCACTGCTTGCCGGTGGGGATGCCCACGATGTGCAGGCGGGGATCCAGGGTGCCGTCGGGGTGGACGGCGCGGCGGGTGTCCGCGTCGGTTTCGGGTGAGGCGGTTTGGGCGAAGGGGCGGACGCGGTTGGCGTCGACAAGCGAGCGCACCAGCGGGTCCTTGGTGTTGCGGATGTCCGGGCCAGGCAGGAACGCGTCGGCGAGTGCGGTCGCGGTGGCGCTGCGCCCGTGGCTGGTCGCGGTGAATGCGCCATCTTGCGTATCGACGACCGGCTGCGGGCCCAGGAACGTCACCAGGCCAGCGTCGGCAAGTGCAAGCAGTTCGCGCGTGCGGAACAGTGGCGGGCCGGAGCCGACCATCTGACCGAACGCCATGTACTGCGAGCGGGCCACCTCCGGGGTGCCTTTGCCGTTTTCGGTGGCGATGGCGCTGGGTTTGCGGCCGGCTGAAATCGCCCACAGCCCGGCCTTGATCGGGGAGTCCCAGGCGGCGACGGCCTCGGCGATGTCGCCTGCCATGGAGTCGGTGACCACGCGCTGGAGTTCGTCCAGGCTGAGATCTTCCGTGCCGGCGAGCGGGTCGACCCAGGCAGCCATGTCGAACGGTTCGGTGCTTGTGCCCTCGAGTGCTTCGGTCAGGGCGCGGGCGACCGGCAGGATGTCCTCGGGGGAGGCGTGGACGGCCAGGTCGGTGTCGTCGATACGCGTGATGATCTCCTCGAGCGGCACCTTCAGCGCCTCGGGGCGCACGCGCGCGAGGGTGCGGTAGTACTCGGCGAAGGCATCGCGGGCGAGCGCTGGCCACAGGGTGCGGCCGAACGACAAAGTGCCTGTGCCGGGTTCGGCGGGGTTGGCGTCGATGGCGGCGCGCAGACGCGACAGATCGGCCTTTGGCGGAAGCGAGTTGTACTCGGACTTAGGCAGGTAGGGGTAGCCGCGACCGGAGGTGACAACGAAGTGGGGTTCCTCGCCGGTGGCGTCGTAACGCAAACCGGAGCGGGCCGTGTCGTCTTCGAAGAAGCGGCCGCCGCGGTTGATGGTGGTCAGCGCCATGAGGTCGAAAAAGCCCATGCCCATACCGCGCACGAGCAGGCGCTCGCCTTCGCCGATGCGCTCTACGTCCTGCTCAACCGGGTTGCCGGGCGGAATGTAGGTCAAGCCAGATTTGGCAAACGCCTGCTGCGCCGGGGTCGGGGCGGGCAGCACCCAGCCGGAGGCAACCACGGTGGCGTCGGCGTGGATCAGGGTGCCGTCCGCAAGCAAGATCGCGTCTCGGCCTCCGTCGCTGTACAGCGACATCGCGCGGGACTGGTGCTCAACCACGGTGACAGAGTCCGGCAGCTCGGCCAGCGCAACCTGCCACACCCAGCGCAAGTACTCGCCATACAACGCACGCGAAGGATTAGATTCAGGTCGCGTCACACGGATTTCAGCGTCGAAGGTGCTGGGGACGGCCGGCGGGTGGTCGCTGATAAGCGGATGCGCGAATTCGCCGCGAAGCGCCTGGATCCACTCAAACATGGTGGGGCCTTCGAGCACAGGTGCGGTGACGGTCGCGCCGGGCTCAGTGAACAGGGTTACCGCGCCAGCCAGGGTGTTCATGCACAGTGTGCGGGTTTGTTCGGTGTCCCAGATGCGGCCGGCACCGAGCTGGGCGTCGTCGATGATGTGCAACGTCAGTGGTGTAGCGCCACGGTCGTTGAGGAAGGCTGCGATGCGCTCGGTGATGGAGATGCCTCGCGGTCCTGCTCCGACGATGGCGATGTCTGCTTCCACAGCGATGTACCTCCACGATTTCGATGAATCTTTATAACGTGTATAGACTGCGCAGTCTATTAAGAAAGAACCGAATTGTCTAAAAGTGGTATGGTGCCGAAAACCACAAGGGAAAAGAGGACGATAACGTGCCGAAGAAAACGGTCGCGGCCCCAGTTGTACTTGTAGGTGCAGTTGCCCTGCTGAGCGGCTGCACCGCAGGGGGTGGCGCTGAATCTCACGCAGAGGGTGACAATGTGCTCACCTACCTGGAATCCAACTGGTTTAACAGCCTCTACCCGCCGGCTGCCGGGTTTTACCCCAACGGCGGTGTGATCAATCAGCTAACAGACAGGTTGCTCTACCAAGACCCTGAAACGCTCGAACTCCAGCCGTGGATTGCCACCGACCTGCCGGAGATCAACGAGGACGCCACCGTGTTCACCTTCGATATCCGCACCGACGTGACCTACTCCGACGGCACGCCGATGACCGCGCAGAACATCGTGGACAACTTCGACCTCTACGGCCAGGGCGACAAGGATCGCCTGCTCAACGTCTCGGAGCAGATCTCCAACTACGACTACGGCGAAGTCGTCGACGAGGACACGGTTCGCTTCCACTTCACCGCACCTTCTCCGGGCTTCGCGCAGGCTACGTCCTCGTACAACGCGGGCCTGCTGGCGGATTCCTCCCTGCAGCTGCGCAACGAGGACTTCGGCCCAGGCGGGGCGGCGAATGTGATCGGTTCGGGCCCCTTTGTCGTCGATAGTGAAACGCTGGGCACTGACCTCGTGCTGAAAACGCGCGAGGATTACAACTGGGCGCCACCGTCGCTCGAGCACCAGGGCCGGGCGCGCATTGACGGCATCCACTACACCCTCGCCGCCGAAGAAGCCGTCCGCTCCGGCGCACTGCTGTCCGGCCAGGCGGATATCGCACGCACGATCTCCCCGCCGGTGGAGCGCCACCTGGAAGACCAGGGCGTGCAGGTGGTTGCCTCTGCCACCAACGGCATGAACAACCAATTGGCCATGCGGTTTAACCACCCGTTGCTGCAGGACATCCGCGTACGGCAGGCGATTATCCACGGCATCAACCGTGAAGAGATCATCCGCATTCTGCTGTCGGATTCCTACCCGCTGGCCACGTCGTCGATGACCTCGACGGCACTTGGCTACGCGGAGCAGCCCGGCGCGTACACGTTTGATCCGGATCGTGCGCGTGCGCTTCTCGACGACGCCGGCTGGGCCCCAGGCTCTGACGGCATCCGCGTCAAGGACGGGCAGCGGTTGAGCCTGTCGGTCAACCACGCGCTGCCGCAGCCGCGTTCGAAGGAGATTGTCACGATGGTGCAGTCGGACCTGCGTGACCTGGGTATTGAGCTGAACATGGTGGCCGGGGATCGTGCCACGCAAAACGCAGCGCAGAAGGACATCAACCGCGTGCAGTTGATGCACACGATGGTGGGGCGTGCGGATTATGACGTGATTGAGTCGCACTTGTCGGTGAACCGCCGCGACTCGCTGCTGAACAACGCAGGAGATGGCACCCCAGTGGATGCCAAGCTCGAGGAGTTGTTGCAAAAGGTGGTTTCCACGCCGGACGATGCGGGCCGTGCGGCCGCGTCGAAGGCGGTGCAGGACTACCTCACCGAACAGGCCTACATGCTGCCGTTGTTTGAGGAGCCGCAGGTGTACGCACTTGCGCCACACGTGAAGGGCTTTATTACCGAATCGGTGGCCCGCCCGAGTTTCTACTCGGTGTACTTCGACCGTGATGGGGAGGACAACTAAATGAGTACCACTGTGCTGAAACGGATCGGGCAGGCGCTGCTCGTGCTGCTGCTTGCCTACACGCTTGCGTTCTTCCTGCTTTCCGCCCTGCCATCGGACGGCGTGGCCGCGCGCTATGCGGACCCCGCGCTTGGGCTGTCCCAGGCAGAGATCGAGGAGATCCGCGAGCAGATGGGCGTGGATAAACCGCTCGTCGAGCAGTACCTGGCCACCCTTGCCGGGCTGTTTACCGGCAACCTGGGGTTCTCGGTTGCCTCGGGCACGCCGGTGTTCGACCTCATCGTCGACGCCGCACCACACACGTTTGCGCTTGCGGCGACCTCGATCGGCCTTGCCATCATCGTCGCGCTGCTGACCGCCTATGTGGCCACGCTGCCGGGCGGCGGTGCGGTGCGTAATTTCTTCCGCGCGCTGCCGTCGTTCATGGTGTCGCTGCCAGGCTTCTGGATTGCGATCCTGCTGCTGCAGTTCTTCTCCTTCCAACTCGGCTGGGTCAACGTGGTCGACCCGACCCCGCTCGAGGGGCTCATCCTGCCGTCGCTGACCCTGGCCGTGCCCATGGCGGCGCCACTGATGCAGGTGCTCATCCGGTCTATCGACGACGTCCGCGCCCAACCATTCGTCCAAGTCATCCGCGCCCGCGGTGCCAGCGAGGCCCGCATCTTCTGGCGCGACGTGCTGCGCAACTCGTTGCTGCCCGCCATCACCATGGCCGGCCTGCTGTTCGGCGAACTTGTCGGCGGAGCAGTGGTGACCGAAACCGTCTTCGGCCGCGCAGGCTTGGGCTCCCTGACCGTCAACGCGGTGTCCAGCCGCGACATGCCGGTCCTGCTGGGCGTGGTGCTTATCGCCGCGACCGCGTACGTGCTGATCAACCTCATCGTCGACTTGCTCTACCCGGTGCTTGATGTGCGACTGCGGGATGCGGGGCCACAGAGCAACAAGGCTAAGAAGAGCACCGCTCAGGCTGCCGTGAAGGAGGGCGCCCGATGACAACACAAACAACACAAGCAGCAACGAATCCTGTTGCGCGGGCGAATACGCGCGCTGGCGTGCGGGCGAAGTCGCGCAAGAACCGCCGGTGGCGCTCGCCGGCGACGATCCTGTCGCTGATCGTCCTGGTCATCGCTGCCCTGTGGGCGCTGCTGCCGGGTGTGTTTGCCACCTACGACCCATACAAGGGCGTGGATGTGGCGCTGCTCGCGCCGAATGGCGAGCACATCTTCGGTACCGACGCCGTGGGCCGCGACGTGTACTCCCGCGTGGTTTACGGCGCACGCCAGTCGCTGCTCGGCGCACTGATCGCCGTGGTGGTCGGCCTGGTCCTGGGCACCTTGATTGGCCTTGTTGCAGGTACGCAGCGTGGCTGGGTAGAGACCGTGCTTATGCGGTTCGTGGACGTGCTGCTGGCCATCCCGGGCATTTTGCTGTCGCTGTCCATCATCATCGTCACCGGTTTCGGTTCGCTGCAGGCGGCGTTTGCTGTCGGTATGACATCGGTGGCCACGTTCGCTCGTCTGGCTCGTTCGCAGGTGATCCAGATTGCCGGTGCAGACTTCGTCGAGGCTGCCTACGGCTCTGGCGCAACCCAGACCCAGGTGTTGTTCCGCCACGTGCTGCCCAACTCGCTGACCCCAGTGTTGGCGCTGGCTGCGCTGCAGTTTGGCACCGCAATCCTGCAGTTGTCCATCCTTGGCTTCCTGGGCTACGGCGCACCGCCACCAGTGCCGGAGTGGGGCCTGCTGATCGCGGAAGGCCGCGACTTCATGTCCACCGCCTGGTGGCTGATCCTGCTGCCGGGTCTGGCCATTGTGGCCACCGTGATGTCCACCAACCACATCTCCCAGGTCATTCAGACAGAAGGTGATGCGAAGTGAGTACCCCTTTGCTTGAAGTTGACGGCCTTACCGTTGCGTACGGCGATGCCGAGCCGACCGTGGAAAACATCGCGTTTGCTGTCGATGCCGGCAAGATGACTGCGATCGTCGGCGAGTCCGGCTCCGGCAAGACCACTTCCGCCATGGCGGCGCTCGACTTGTTGGGTCCCACCGGCAACGTGCGCGCGGGTTCCATCCGGTTCAAGGGCCAAGACCTTGCCAGCCTGAGCGCTGCCGAGTGGCGTCAGCTGCGCGGCGCAAAGATTGGTTTGGTTCCGCAGGATCCGAACAACTCGCTCAACCCGCTGAAAACCATCGGCGCATCCGTGGAGGATGGGTTGGAGATTCATAGGGTGGGGGACGCGGCGTCGCGTCGTCGTCAAGCAATCGCCCTGCTTGAGCGCGTCGGCATCGATGATCCTGAAAAGCGCTACAACCAGTACCCGCACGAGTTGTCCGGCGGCATGAAGCAGCGCGTGCTCATCGCTGCTGCGGTAGCGCTCGAGCCCGAGGTGCTCATTGCGGACGAGCCCACGTCCGCACTCGACGTGACCGTGCAAAAAACCATCCTTGACCTGCTCGATGAGATGCGTACCGAGTTGGGCTTGGGTGTCATTTTCATCACCCACGACCTTGCCGTGGCGGGCGATCGCGCCGATGACGTGGTGATCATGGAGCGCGGCCGCGTCGTTGAGCACGGTCCTGTGAGCACGGTGCTGACCAACCCCACGCAGGACTACTCCAAACGCCTGCTGGCAAACGTGCCGTCGCTGTCCGTGGCAAATGCGTATCGACGACCCCCTGTCACCACCGACACCCTCCTGCGCGTGAACAACCTTGCCGTGCGCTACGGCGATTTCACCGCCGTATCCGATATCTCCTTCGAGGTCGCGCGCGGCTCCACGCACGCGCTGGTAGGCGGGTCCGGCTCCGGCAAAACCACCACAGGCCGCACGATCGCCATGTTTAACCAGCCTGCTGAGGGCAGCATCACCCTCGACGGTGAGGAGCTGACCACGCTGAGCCCGAAGCAGAAGCGGCAGTTCCGCAACCGCATCCAGATGGTGTACCAAAACCCGTTTTCCTCGCTGGATCCGAAGATGCGGGTCGGCGAGATTGTGGCGGAGCCGCTGCGCAACCTCGCGGGGGCGTCGAAACGCGAAAGCCTTGCGCGCGCCAACGAATACCTGGAGCGTGTGGCGCTTGATCCGGAGCGGTTCGCCTCGCGCACCCCGGCGCAATTGTCCGGCGGGCAGCGCCAACGCGTCGCCATCGCACGCGCGCTCATCGTCGAGCCGGAACTGGTGGTGCTTGACGAGGCCGTTTCCGCGCTCGATGTGACCGTGCAGGCGCAGATCCTGGAACTGCTGGAAAACCTCCAGCGCGAATTAGGGCTGACCTACGTGTTCATCTCCCACGACCTGGCAGTGGTGCGCCAGATCTCGGATACCGTGAGTGTGTTCAGCCGCGGCCAACAAGTGGAATATGGCCCCACCGACGAAGTGTTCTCGCACCCGCACGACGATGTCACTCGTGAACTTATCGACGCCATCCCCGGCACCGTCTTCCGTGCCCGACAGTTAGGAGAATTTGTTGTCTAACGACATTATCGACCTGCTCGCAGAAACCCCGGCCGACCTTGCCGAACTGCGCCGCCGCCGACCCGAAGCCGTAGAAAACGCCCAGCGCAGCTTCGCAGCCCTGTTTGAGCCCGCCAACCCGGCGCTGATCGAGGCCCTGCCGGTGTCCACCCGCTACGCCGTCGCCGCCTTCGTCGCCGGCATTTCCGGCGCACAGCGTGCCGCGGAGTTCTACGCAGATTTGCTTGCCGACGAAGACGAGGCGCTCGTTGCCGTGGTCGAAGACGCGGTGCGCGCAGGTGTGTCCGCCGGCCCGTATGCAGGCGGGGACTTTGTCACCTTCGGCGAGGGGCAGCTCGCGGCGGCCTTCGACTTCGCCCACCTGCTGACCTTCCATCCGAAGGATGCTTCGCCGGCGGCGATCGGGCACCTGCAGACCGCTGGCTACACCGAGGACGCGATCGTCTCGCTCGGCCAACTCATCTCCTTTGTGGCGTTCCAGCTGCGCGTCGTGCACGGTGTGCAGGTGCTGGCTGGCGGTACTGCTGCCTCGGGTGGTTCGGGTGCTGGCGATGCTGCTGTTGAGCGCGCCGCCGGCGTCGCCGATCCCGGCTGGACTCCCGCAGCGGCGACCCTGCAACCGGAGGTCGTCGCACCCGAAAAGTTTGTCAACCACTCCCTGGGGTGGAAGCCGTGGGTGGCGCCACTTGAAGAGTCCGAATTCACCGACGAGCAGCGCGACGCCCTGATCAAGCGGGAGCGCATCGGCATGGAGTACTTCCGTCTGCTCGCCCGCGACCCGCAGGCGCTGAAAGCCCGCACCCTGACCGACCTGGACATCTTCTACAACACCGAAGGTGGCCTGGGCCGTGCCGAGCGCGAACTTGCCGCCACCGTCGCCTCCCGTTTGAACGGCTGCGAGTACTGCGCGTCCGTGCACCAGGCACGTTCGAAGGAGGAAGGCGGCGACGCGGAGGCGATCGACCGCCTGCTGGACGAGGGCGTGGAGGCGGACCTTGGCTCTAACGAATGGGACGCGATCCGCCAGGCTGCGGTTGCGCTGACCCGCACCCCGTTTGCTTTCGGTGCCGAGCACGTCGAGGCGCTGCGCGAGGTCGGGTTGGATGATCTGGCAATCATCGACGTGATCAACTCGTCGGCCTTCTTCAATTGGGCCAACCGTCTCATGCTCACGCTCGGCGCGCCGGATGTGCCGAAGCGCTACCGCTAGCGTCTGAACCCGCGGCGGCGTTTCTGGTCGCGCCACACGAGGTCGTCGTCACGCCATTGCTCGGGTGGCGTCGGGTTTTCGGCGTAGGCGAAAACCCACATGAACAGCAACATGACGAACACGCCAAAGGTCACACGGTTATCGCCTGCGTCAGCCGCCGCCGGGATGAAAATGATCAGCCCGAGCAGAAGCAGCCAGCCGGTGCGGCACTCCTTCTGCTCGATGGGGCTGCGCTGATCCTTGCGGGTAAAGATCGCCCGGCCCGGGCTCATGTTCTCCCCAAGACGCGGCATGAGCAGCCAGCACAGCAGGTATGCGAAGATGCCACCGCCGAAAATAAACCCGGTGAGCACAAACGCGATACGCACCGCCACCGGGTCGTAGCCGTAGCGGGCACCGAAACCGGTGCACACACCGCCGAATACGGCCCGACCACCTTGGTCTTTCGTGATGCGCCGCGGGCGGGTTTCCCACATGTGCTTGAGCGATGTCGATGAGGTTTGAGCCATGCGTGCCATTATCCGTATCTACGGCGGACTTCGCAGCAGGGGTTTCGAGAATGGCGGGGCCTGCGCGAGGGCCTTTGCGGTAGCTCGAAAGCTACTAGAAAGCTACTCGAAAGGGAATGTTTCTAGGTTGAGCTGCGAAAACTCGTCTACTAGAAAGCCTTTCGAGTAGAATTCCTTCTGTGCATCCAGAGAGAAACTACCGAGATGACCCGAGCCTCCTTCTGCGTCTGCCGGAAGATCAATGGTTCGAGCGAAAGTCTTTCCGTATCAAGCCGAAGGATCTCGCCAAGACCATCGTCGGCATGGCAAATGCGGAGGGCGGCATTATTGCTGTCGGAATTACTGACCGGGAGTTTGATGGGGCACCGACGCCTAAGCAGGGCAATGATCTGAGACAAACATCGCTCGACCACACGGATCCAACCGTGCGTGTTCGAATCGAGCCGTTCGATGTCGGCGACGGTGCGCAGGTTTACCTGTTTCATGTAGACCCGAGTGAGCATGTGCATTATTTGCGGTCGGGGGACTGCTTCCTGCGTGTCGGCGACGAATCTCGGTTGCTGAATGCAGACGGCATTCTCGAACTGCGTTACACCAAGGGTGAGCAACAGTTCGACGCGACGGTGCTGCCCCGTGTCGGTATGGGTGATCTCGATATGGAGGTCGTTGGTGAATATGCCAACGTTATTGGTTCTTCTTCCGCTGAAGACGCTCTTAAAGCAAGAAATCTCATCGACCGTGAAGGTAGGCCCCGAACAGCAGCACTCTTGCTCTTCGGTAAAGACCCGCAAGAGTTCTTCCCTAATGCGCATGTCCGTGTTCTGCGGTTCGGTGAGGATGAGCGGCTCGCGGGGCATCAGCAACAGCTTTTGGCCGACGACCGGTTTGAGGGGCCGTTGCCACAACAAATTGGGGCTGCTCAGCGGGCGATTGAGGGGATGCTGCCGCAAGTCCGGCGCCTGGGCGCTTCGGGGTTGTTCGAGGATGAAAATCTCATCCCGAACGACGTTTGGCTTGAGGGATTAGTAAATGCTGTCATTCACCGGTCGTACAGCATGGCTGGTGACCATGTGCGGTTCGAGATCTATCCATCTCGCCTCGAAGTTTCGAGTCCGGGGCGCTTTCCCGGTTTGGTGGACCCCACACGACCAGAATCTATTGCTCGATTTGCGCGCAATCCTCTCATTGCGCGGGTGACGGCAGAGCTTCGGATTGGTCAAGAACTCGGCGAGGGTATCCGCCGTATGTTCGCAGGTATGCGGCGAGTGGGTTTTGCTGACCCGATTTACCAGCAGACGAGCGGAAGTGTTCTGCTCACGTTGAAGGCGGTTCAACGGCTTGATCCGAAGACCGCGGACTCCCTCCCGCCTCACGCCGGCAGCGCCCTGTCAGTCATGCAAGCGAAAGGCGGGCCAATGTCTACGGGGGAGGTTGCAGATGCCTTGGGGATTTCGAACCCGCCTGCCCGCCGCGCGTTGAAAGCGCTGCGGGAGGAGGGCCTTATTCAATGGCGCGGTAAAGGTCCGCGGGACCCTCGGGCGGTATGGCTTTTGGAAGGGCCTTTGCGGTAGCTCGAAAGCTACTAGAAAGCTACTCGAAAGGGAATGTTTCTAGGTTGAGCTGCGAAAACTCGTCTACTAGAAAGCCTTTCGAGTAGATTCTTTCTAGTAGTTCTATGCGTACGCGAGGCGCCGCGTGCCGTCCACGTGCGGGTACAGCAACCACGCCGCCACTGCCGCAAGGATGCCAACCAGCAGCCCCGCCACCGCGGACCAGTGCACCAGCGGGCCCATCATGAGTACCAGCCACCACACCATGAGCGGCACAACCATGCTTATCGACGGCACCCTGCTGACATTTTTCTCCTCCGCAAACGCCACAATCTGCTTCCGGTAGGGGTGCAACCACGTCACCGCGATAGCAACAACGACGCAGACCAGTGCTGTGATCGCCTTGATGCCCAGCGGCGCTTCGGACACCATCACGCCCACGGAACCGCCCACAGCCAGCGAACCCAGCGCGCGCACGATGGCGGGTGTGGGGATCGGAGTGACGCGGCTACGGACCTCGTTGGCGCTGATCGGGATCATGTCAGAACCTCCAGTTCTCAGCCTTGAGTAGGCCGAAAAAATTGATGCATGTGACACCATGCTCGTCGGCGACATTGGGAATCTTCAAATTCCGGCCTTGAACTCCGGGTCCCTTTCTTGTTTCCTGAGTCACGAGGATCGACCCCTCGATTGCTGCATACGCGATGACGAAGGGATCAGCGGCGTTTTGTTTCTCAACTACCCAGTCTGGGTGGGCGGTTGAGATTTTGGCTGCTATCTCATAGTCCTGCTCCGTGTGTGGATGGACGAATTCATCAATGGATCTTGTCCATTTGTGAAGGTCGTCGGTACCTCGCTTGATCTCTTCTTCGACCATCCCGCAAATGCAGGCGCGACCATCTGTGATCAACTCTTCGACATTGCTCCAAACACTCGCGAAATGTTCGCGGGGATACCAACGCTCCATGTTGATCAAGATGTTGGCATCGAAGGTGTAGGAAGTCATCCTGCCTCACTTCGATAGGCATCAATCAGCTTGTCGACGGTTGGTACACGCGAATCGAGGAAATACGATGCATCGAGAATGCTAATTTTCTCTTCTTCTAACGCACGAGCCACCGTGCCCACGTACGTTGCGCCGAGATCCCGGTAACGCATCCGCCAATATGCTGGCCCGGCTTCCTTCTTTTTCATCTGGTCGCGTTCTTGTTTCCATGCGGAATTGCTTAACGACATTTCACGTTTCACGGCCGATTCGTTGACCACACCGAGGTTTTTGAGCCGAATAGCCGCAGCAACCCGGCTTACCTTGAAGTGGGTGGCAATTACGCCGACGAGGTCATCGCTATCTAGGCCAGATAGTTTCTCCGAAACTGCTGCCCCTGGCATAAGAAAGTGTGCAGCGAAAGAGTTAACTAACGCTTCTTCAGTGTCGGTCTCCTCGAGCAAGCACAACCCGCTGCTGCGGTTGATGAGGTGGCCCAATTCATGGAAAAGGGTAAACGTCTTTCCTGCAGAGCTGTCTTTTCCGTTGAGTAGAACAATCGGCAACACGTCGTGATAGACAGAGAGGCCGCGGAAGACTCCACGTTCCACATCCGAAGTTTGGAACACCATGATCCCATGGTTTTCCAAAAGGTCGCGCCACATTTTGAAGCCAGCGTCCTTTGTTGGTCCGGTAGGAACAAAAGAAGGCTCGAGCTCCAACAGAGAACGCATCGCTGCTGCTGCCTGCTGCTCTGTGCCCCAGTGAAAAGCGGTAGGGAATGTGATTCCGGCGTGAGAAGGTTGGCTGTACTCCAGCATGATCTCGCGGTAGCGTTCCGCCCTTCGCAGCGCTTTAGTGGTGGCTGCGTCGAGCCCATCGGCTTCGGGGGACTGCCGGAAATCAACCGTAGGGGGGACATCTGCTTGGGCTGGCGGTTCGGTGAAGAAAAATGCGGGTGTGCGGTCGAGCTTTTTCGCTACATTGACCAGTTGTTTGAACGTTGGCTTCGCGGTGCCGGTTTCAAAGGCGTCAATCTGCTTTGCCTTCACTCCGATTGCATTTGCTAGCTCGCTTACTGTGAGACCAGATACCTGACGTGCCCATGCGAGCGTTTGCGGTTGAATTGGAACCCGCTCCATCAGTCTGCCTCCTTCAGCTGTGCGAATGTTCGGATAGGAAATGATGCTGCTGAGCGTACTCAATCTGGTTCAATGCGTATACAAAAGCTGATTCGCGTGAAAGACTTTCATTCCTTGAACAGCGAAAAGAAGTTGAAAATAATTTAGCAAGCCTGTTCGACCAGGGGCGTTGCCTGCGTCGACCCCGGGGTGCATACTATCTGGCGTGAGTGGAACACCTATTCGAGCGTTATCTGCGGCGGCGCACCTGCATGAAGTGGGCGAAGCGCCTGCTCAGCCGACGCGTGCTGAGCAGATCGCAGAGCTGCGTGCGCGTATGGCTGCGCTCGGCGGGGAGGTCCCTCAGGAGGTTGCTGCTGATACTGAGGGGCTCACGATCGGCGGTGGTCTTTCGACTGTGTTGCCGAATGGTGGCTTGGCGCGAAGAGCGGTCACGCACGTCAGTGACACTCCTGCGCTTGTCGTGGAACTGCTCGGCCAGGTGGTGGAAGCCGGTGGGCGCGCAGGCGTGGTGGGGTGGCCGGAGCTGTCGTACGCCGCCATCGGTGCAGATGCGCTTGAGCGGGTCGTCGCGGTGCCGGAGCCGGGTATCGACGACCTCTCGGTGGCGGGCGTGCTCGCCGAAGGGCTTGACCTGGTGGTGCTGCGCACTCGCAGTGCGCTGGAATTGTCTCCGGTGCGCGCCCGGCCACTGCTGGCCAGGATCCGGAAAGGGCAAGCGGCGCTTGTGTGCGTCAACGTTGCGGTGCCGTCGCCGGCGCTCACACTGACGGGCACGCTCGCGCAATTCCACGGCATCGGCAGAGGCACGGGGCGCATTACCGGGATCGATTTCGATGTCCGCGCAGAAGGTAAGGGATACCGTCCGGCGAGTGCACGGGTGACGTTGGGTGCTGGTGGTGAGCGGGGCGTCGATAGACGAAAGCTGCGGCTGGTCACATGAGAGTAGCGGCGTTGTGGTTCCCGGACTGGCCCGTGCAGGCCGCGAAGTTGGAGTCCGGCGACGAGTTGGCAGAACCCATTGCGATTGCGGCGCACCACAGGGTGAAGGCGTGCTCGCAGGCAGCCCGCCAAGTGGGCATCCGGCGTGGGATGCGGGTGCGAAACGCACAGGCGGCAGCGCCGGAGCTGACGGTGGTGGAGGACAACACCGACCGCGACGGCCGGATGTTCGCAGCACTTGCAGCGGGGCTCGACGACGTCGCGGCGAGCGTGGAAGTGCTGCGCCCAGGCCTTGTCGTTGCGGACCTTGAGGCTGCGGGCAAGTTCCACGGCAGTGAGGACCGTGCGCTTGAGATGCTTATCGACGCCGCCTCGCGCCGCGGCATCGACGCCCTTGCCGGTGCCGCCGACGAGATCGCCACCGCAGTGATCGCCTCGCGCTCATCTGACGTGGTGGCGCAGGGGCAATCGGCGACGTTCCTGGCAGACCAGCCACTCGGTGTGCTCGTCGCCGAAGAAGCGCTCGGCGCGGACATGGACACGGTGCGGGCGTTGGGGCAGTTGGGGATTTCCACGCTCGGGCAGTTGGCGGCGCTGCCCCCGGCGGCTGTCACCACGCGCTTCGGCCAGTCCGGGATGCTCATCTACCGGATCGCCGCAGCCACGCCGGACCGCCGCGTCGCGCCCGAAATTCCCGTGGAGGACCTCGCGGTGGCGATCACTCCGGAGGACCCGATCGACCGAGTTGATGCTGCCGCGTTCGCCGCCCGTGCACTGGCCGCTAGCCTGCACGAACGGCTGAAAGAAACGGGGCGGAACTGCCTGCGGCTGAAAGTGACGGCCGAACTTGGCGACGGCACCCGTGTCGAACGCGTCTGGCGCACCCGCGAAGCACTCACCGAGGCCGCGACCGCCGACCGGGTGCGCTGGCAACTCGACGGCTGGCTGACCGGCGGCGGTGCCGGTGAAATTACAAGTCTCATCCTGGAACCGCTCGAACTCGCCGCCCCAGAACCCGTCGGCGAACTGTGGGCCGACGGCGCCTCCACCGACACCGCCCGCCGCGTCGTGGAACGCGTGCAATCCCAACTCGGCATCGACGCGGTGCTCCAACCCCGGCTCGTCGGCGGCCGTGGCGTGGCAGAACGGGTGCAGATGGTGCCGTACGGGGAGGCGGGGCCGGTCGTCGACAAGCTGTCCTGGCCCGGAGCAATCCCAGCACCGCTGCCTGCGCGCCTCGGTGGCGGCATCGAGCACCCCGCCTCGCGCATCGCGCTTATCGACGACACCGCAACCCCCGTCATCGTCACCGCCGAAGTACTGCTCTCAACCACGCCGTACGCCCTGGCCTGGGGCGATCGCCGGTTTCTGGTTACCGGTTGGGCCGGGCCGTGGCCCGTGGATGAAGGATGGTGGGCCCAAACCGAAGGGGCCACAGGACGGCTTGCGCGCATGCAGGTGGTCGGGCGCGAAGGCGGGCCAGACGGCGCGGTGACAGGGTGGCTCCTTGTGTGGAGCAGGCGCAGCTGGCGTGTCGAGGCGGTGTACTAACGGTGGGGTGAGCGGTGCGATTAGTTCTGGACGATGTCGACGACCACGCGCTTCGGGTCCTCCAACACCTGCACCGAATACGGCAAAGCAGAGCGCAGACCCACCACGACCTGGCTACGACCCTCATAAGTGCCAGCGCTGATCACGTCGATGACGTTGCCAGTATCGCCAGCCATCTTCACCTCAACATCGGAATCCTTACCCATCTCAAACGGGTAGACGGTGCCGTCGACGTTGATGTTCAAAAACGCGTTACCCGCGACCTTCAACGGCTGGCCCGTGGTCTCCTGCATCGGGGTGGAGGTGTAGTCCACAAACCAGCCCGGATCCCCGTCGCCCTCAAGGTCCACCACGACGCGGTCGAATCCCTCATGTGCGCCAACACGGACCGCGGTGACCACAAGCTGCGACGGTGCCGACGGGCGCTGCGTCTTCGGAGACGGGTCAGCGTTGCCCAACGGTTTCACACGGGGAGAGCTGGCGGACAAGCTGCTGGCCACCGTTTCACCGGCCCCAAGGCTGGGTGTGGTGCAGGCGGTGCAGGCAGCGATCGTCGCTACGCAAGCGCCCACGACCGCAGCGCGGAAGGAACCGGAATTTTTTTGCATTAAGCCACCGTAACCAGCAGGAGGAATCAGAACAAAAGCCTCAGAGCGAAATACCCAAAAGGTTATCTAACTGTTACAGAAGTGAATGTTGTTCAAATGGGTCATCTAATAAGTTAGGCCAAGCTTGGCTATGGTGGTGACATGCGACAATTGCCCTGCTCAGATGTTGAGGTTGAACCGCTGCCCGGCACCGCCAAGCCCGGCGCTACCTACGTCATCTTTGAGTGGCCCGACCCGTGGCCGCGCGACGTGATTTCCAACGCCGCACTTGGCGAAGAAATCACCCCCAAAATCTCCAAACACCTCGACGAATACGACGCGTCCTTGCTGCTCATCCGCCACCCAACGCGCGAAGGCCGACACATTAAGGACCACCACCTCTACCTCGTCTTTGCCGACGAAGGCATCACCGAGGTCCTCCATGTCGACGGACCAGAAGCAATCCTGGATCTCGATCTGTCAGGGCCTGGCAAAAACGGTGGGAAGCGACGGGAACGTCCGCTGCTGCTGATCTGCACCCATGCCAAGCGCGATGTCTGCTGCGCCGTAAAGGGGCGCCCGCTGGTCAACGCGCTGCACGAGCGCTACCCATTCGGCCCGGGCAACGACGTTGCGTGGGAGGTCTCCCACATCAAGGGACACCGTTTTGCCGCAACCATGCTGCTCATGCCGTGGGCGTATAGTTTCGGCCGCATGAACGTGGAAGCCACCGACGCGATGCTCACAGCCGCGAAGCGGGGCGAATACTTCGTACCCGGCAATCGCGGGCGCGGCACGCTCAGTCCGGTGGAGCAGGTGGCCGAGATTGCTGTTGCCAGCGAGGTCGCTGAGCCTCGTTACGGGGAGTTCGACGTTGAGCCTGTGCGTATCGACGACACCACTGCCACCGTCAACGTCACCACCGCCGGTAGGGAATACGTCGTCGAACTGGAAAAGCGTCCGGTCAGCGGGATTGTCGATTCCTGCGGCAAGGCCCCCAAGGAAGGCTCCGCCTGGGTCGCGCTCACTGTGCAGCCACGTTAGGTGGTGCCGGGCGGGGGCGAAACCATGCCCTAGATGTACTCGTCGAGCACCTCAGCCACTGACCCGATGACCCGGTCGGTGGCTGCTTTCACGTCGGCGGGGGAGTGGTGGAAACTGTGCGAGTGATCGGCGAGGGTATGCATGGTCAGGTCGTTCCAGGAATCGCCGAACGTGTAGAGCTCCACGTCGTCGCGGTTGATGCCGAGTACCTCGAACAGCTCGAGGATGCCGGAGCCTTTCGACCGGCCCGGTGCCATGAGATCGATGTAGTCCTGGTTTTGGGCAACTTCTACGTCGCCGAGTTTGGTGGCCCAGGCGATGACTTCGGCGCGCAGCGCGTCGTTGTCAGGAATCCAGAACGGAATGACAGCGAAATGGTGGTCCGGGATGTCGCGAATCCTCATCGGCGTGAAGTGAGCCGTGAAGTCGTGGGTACGGCCGGTGTTGTTGGCAAACACGCCGTCGACACGTCCGATGGTGGTGCCGAAAATAGCCAGTCCCTCGCGCTCCCCGAACTGTTCCACGGCGGCACGCAGGACGGCACCGTCGAGTTCGTGGCTGAAGATCAGGTCACGGTTGGCACCGTCGGTGGCGGACGCACCGTTGGACAGCACCTGGTAGTCGAACGCTAGCGTGCTGCCGGCCATGCCGTGGGCGAGCGCTGTACGGGAGCGTCCGGTGGCAGAAATGGCAAGATGCCCGGCTTTGCGCCAGGCATCTATTGCGGCGATATCCTCCTGGTCGAAACCGTGGGGAGGGTGGTGGAGAGTGCCATCGAAGTCGAACGCCGCTACCTTCATGGCACTTCAATCTACCGGCGCATGACCTTCTTGGACAGCCAGTTGCCCAGGAACTGAGCGAGCTGCACGATCACCACGATGACCAGGACTGCAGCCCAGGTGACTTGTGGCTCGAAGGCGCGGTAGCCGTACACGATGGCGAAGTCACCCACACCGCCACCACCGATGTAGCCGGCCATCGCAGACATATCGATGACTGCGATGAAGATGAAGGTGTAGCCCAGGATCAACGGGCCGAGTGCCTCCGGCAGGATCACCGAGGTGATGATCTTCCAGGGGCCGGCACCCATGGAGCGGGCGGCCTCGATAACACCGGGGTCGATGGCGACGAGATTTTGCTCCACAATGCGCGCCACGGTGAACGTGGCGGAGAAACACATCACGAACGTTGCCGCGGCACGGCCGATGGTGGTGCCCACGACCTCCAGGGTCAGTGGGTACAGCATCGCGATCATGATGATGAACGGGATTGGCCTGAAGAAGTTCACCGCAACGTTGATCAGGGTGTAGACCACGTTGTTGCGCAGGATGCCACCTGGTCGGGTGGTGTAGAGCAGCATGCCCAACACCAGGCCGAAGAAGCCACCAACAATCATGGTGATGGCGACCATCCACAGGGTGTCGCCGATGGCGTCGAGGAAGGTGGGGCCGAGGTTGTCCCAGTTTGGTTCAGCGAGCAGGTATTCGGTCATCGGGTGATCTCCTCAATCTCGGTGCTGCGCTGCAGTGTGGCCAGGAATTCGTTGATGGCGGCGTCGTCGCCGTTGAGGCGGACGGTCATCTTGCCAAAGGAACGTTCCTGCAGGGTGGTGATGCCAGCGTGGACTGGCTCGATGACAACACCGCGCGTGCGGGCGGTCTCGGCGGCGCCGAAGAACCCGGAGTCCTCGGAAAGATCCACGGTGAACAGACGACCTGGTTTGGTCAGCAGTTCGGCGCGCTCAACATCATCGGGGGTGTTGCGCAGGCTCGTCGCTGCGAAACGCTGGGCGACGGGGGTCTGCGGGTTGGCGAAGACGTCGTAAACCCCGCCGTACTCCACAACACGGCCGTTCTCCATTACGGCAACCTTGTCGGCGATGGCTCGGATGACATCCATTTCGTGGGTGATCACCACGATGGTGATACCGAGTTCTTCGTTGACGCGACGCAGCACTCCGAGCACCTCGTGGGTGGTTTCGGGGTCGAGGGCGGACGTGGCCTCGTCGGCAAGCAACAGCGATGGGTTGGTCGCAAGTGCTCGCGCGATGCCGACGCGCTGCTTCTGGCCACCGGAGAGCTGCTCCGGGTAGTTTTCGCCACGGTCAGACAGACCGACGAAGTCGAGCAGTTCAGCAACGCGGCGCTTGCGTTCTTCCTTGCCTACACCGGCCAGTTTCAGCGGGTATTCGATGTTGCCCGCTGCGGTACGGGAGGAAAAGAGGTTGAACTGCTGGAAGATCATGCCGACGTTGCGGCGGATCTCGCGAAGTTTACGTTCGGGCATGCCGACGACGTTTGTGTCGTCGAGAAGCAACTCGCCCGAGGTTGGCATATCAAGGCCATTGATGAGGCGGACAAGCGTTGACTTGCCGGCACCCGAGTAGCCGATCACTCCGAGGATTTCGCCTGGCTCGACGGTCAAGGTGACGTCATCGACGGCCTTGACCTCGCGCTCTTTGGTTTTGAAAACCTTGGATACGTTCCGGAACTCAATCCGGGTGCCGGTTGTTGTCATTTACTTGTACTCCTCCACAAGTCGGTCGAGGATCTCGTTGAGTTCCTCCTTGCTGCGCTGGACCTGCACGGCGGTGCCGTTGGAATCCTCGTCAAGCGCTGCGGTGACCTCCGGCGACTGCCAGATGTCGACCAACTTGGCGTACGTCTCGTTGTCCAGGTCATCGCCTGAGACAGTGAATACGTTGATGTACGGCTCCGCAAGCTCGGAGTTCGGATCGTCGGCCGCGACCGAGGAAGCCGGGTCGATACCTGCGCGTGCCAGCCAGTTGTTGTTGATCACAGCCGGGCGGCCTTCGTTGTAGGCGTTCGGCGTCTGGGACGCATCCACAGCGACAACCTTGACCTTGGAGGCATCCTTATCGATGTCAGCCGGGGTCGGGGTGAGCTTCGGCGCGCCTTCACGCAGCTTCAGCAGGCCAGCCTGAACCAGCACGTTGATCGCGCGACCCTGGTTGGACGGGTCGTTCGGCACTGCGATCTCGGTGCCCTCGATGCCGTCGAGCGAGTCGTGGTCCTTCCAGTACAGGCCAAGCACGTTGATCTCGCCAGAACCGATGATGCGCAGGTCCTTGCCAGCGGTGGCGTTGTACTGGGCCTGGTAGTTGATGGTCTGGAACTTCGAAATCTCGATCTGACCCTCGGTCTGTGCTGGGTTGACCTGCGGATACTCGGAGAAACGCACGATATCGAGCTCGATGCCGGCCTTCTGGGCTTCGTCCGCGAAGACACTCCAGGCCTTCTGGTCGGCGTCGGTGGTGCCGATCTTGACGGTCACAGCGTCGCCATCAGCACTGCTTGTCGACGACTCCGTTTCCGACGAGCACGCCACCAAAGAGGTTGCGGCGATGACAGAGGCTGCCGCCGCTGCGAGAAAACGCTTGGTACGCATGATCTACGCGCTCCTTATTGCTTCTTGTGCTTACTTGTTCTGCAGACGGTCAAGGATGTCGTTGAGCTCCTTCTGGTCGCGGTAAACCGGAACCGAGGTGCCCTTGGAGTCCTTGGCGGTAGCTTCAGCAACCTCCGGGGTCTGCCACAGCTCGACCAGCTTGTTCAGCGTTTCATCGGAAATGTCCTCGGAACGAGCAGCGAACACGTTGATGTACGGCTCTGCTTCCTTGGACTCCGGATCGTCCTCGAACACGGCCAGGCTCGGCTCGATGCCTGCGCGGTCCAGCCAGGTGTTGTTGATGATGGCCGGCTTGCCCTCGTTGTAGGCATTCGGCGTCTGGGATGCGTCGACCGGGGTGACGGTGACCTTGGACTCGTCCTTGTTGATCTCGGCCGGGGTCGGGGTCAGCGGGTCAGCGACGTTGTCGTTGAGGGTAAGCAGACCGGCCTGAACCAGCACGTTGATGGCGCGGCCCTGGTTGGACGGGTCGTTCGGGATAGCGACGGACTGGCCCTCAATGCCGTCGAGCGAGTCGTGGTCCTTCCAGAACAGTGCGAGCGGGACGATCTCGGTGGAGCCGACAACCTTGAGGTCGTTGCCGGAAGCAGCGTTGTACTCGGCGAGGTACTTAATGTGCTGGAACTTGTTCACGTCCAGCTCTCCCTGTGCGAGAGCCTCGTTGACCGGGGAGTAGTCGGAGAACTGCACGATGTCGAGCTCGATGCCGTTGTCAGCTGCGAGCTGCTTGAATACAGTCCAGGCCTCCTGGTCGGCCTCGGTGGTACCGATCTTGACGGTGACGTTCTCGCCGTTTGCGGCGGTGGTCTCGGTGGCGTCGTTGGACTCGTTGGAGCAAGCGACCAGGCCGGTGGTGGCGAGCGCTGCAGCAGCAACGGTTGCGAGGGTGCGCTTGATACGCATGATGTCTCCTTGTTTATTGGGAAAGTTTGACGGGTGAGAATCTAGCACCCTATGTACCGCTTAGTCTATTTTTTAGAACAAAGCAGTTTGCGCTTCTATGCCTGGGCCAATAAAAGTGCAGCTTGTCCGATGTTGTGCAACGCCGTTCGAAGGTGGTCTGACTCTGCGTTCGCGTCCAACTTCATCGTGCAGTCCAGGTCGCGGCATACCCAAAGAAGGTGCCATGCAAGATCGTCCCAATCTGGTGCGCCGGTGACGAAAGTACATCCATTTTTGGTTACCTCTAGGTCGGTGCGATAGGGAGGGGGGATCCGTTCGGCCACCAGATCGGGTGAGCTTTCCAGCTCCACACGGATGACGCAGGGATAGCGTTTTGCGATATCGCTGCTGAAGTCCGGGGGTGGTGGAATCTTCGGGGTGAAACCCCAGCATGTTGTCTGTGCGTTGCTTATTCGGTCGAGGCGAAAAGTGCGCCAGTCGTCTCTGCTTTTGTCAAATGCTTGGAGGTACCAGAGCTCGCCTTGGGTCATGAGCCGGGCTGGTTCAACTTCCCTCGTGGATGATGTGCCGTTGGGCTTGCTGTAGGTGAAACGTACGAGCGTGTGGTCCCGCTGTGAAGTGGCGAGTTGGGTGAGTAGTTGTAGTTCGACGGTCGGGCGCTCATGGGGGAGCGCCGTAGTTGCGTTATCAACCGCTGATGCTAGGGCTCGCAGGTGGGGCGGCAAGATGTGATCAATTTTGGCCAAGGCACGAAGTGCGGCGGTTCCAGCGTTGTCGGTGCCGTTCAGGGCCATCATGCGCAGACTCGCGACGAGCGCGACGGCCTCGGTGTCGTCGAGGAGTAGGGGCGGTAAATGGCGACCAGTGCCCAATTGGTAGCCTCCCTCGATCCCGCTGCTGGAATTGACCGGGTAGCCCATATCGCGCAACCGCGCGATATCGCGGCGCACTGTGCGCTCTGTGACGCCGAGCTCAGAGGCGAGGGCGCTTGCTTGCCACGTGGTTCGCGCTTGCAATAGTCCCAAAAGCTGGAGCACGCGCTGCGTCGTATTTGCCATGCAGTCATTCTTCTCCATACTGCGGACAAAAGCTGTCCTCAACGGGGCTTAGGGTTCCGGTTGGAAAGTGATCAACAGGAAGGAATATCGATGTATTTTCCGCGCAAAGACAATGAGCTAGACACGCTTTGTAACTATCTTGACGTGCAGTTAGATGCGCTGCGGGCTAGCGCGTTTGGGCTTGACGACGATGCTGCGAGGCGCACTCCACTCCGCAGTGCGCTGAGCATTAGCGGACTGCTCAAACACGTCACGTTTGTCATGGTGAGGTCGCTTTCCGGTGCCGGTGTTGCCGGGTATGAACACTCACAGGCCGACTTTGCAGCCAGCTTTACGCCGACTGCCGAAGAGACGCTGGATCGCATCTTGGAACGCTTCGATAGCGTGCGAGCTGACTATATGGAGATGTGTCGCGGCGGTGACCTTGAGGCGGAACTGCCGGTGGGGCCGTTCCCGTGGTACGGCATGGATGAGCCGCAGGTAGCTAAGTTGCGCTACATCTATGTGCATGCGGTGGAGGAGTTCGCCCGCCATGCCGGGCATGCGGACATCATTCGGGAGCAGATTGACGGTGCGCAGGCTGCAGAGTTGCTTGCGGCGATCGAGGGGTGGGAACCGAACGAATACATCACCCCTTGGAGTAACTAGCACACAGTTTCGAACGGTGGTAGCGTTCCCGCTATGAGGTTCAACGGGGGAGCGCCACTGTCGTGGTCGCGGCTCGAACGCATCCTCTCCGGCCGCCCCGGCCCGGAGCCGGTGCCGGTCGGTCACACCGGCACGCCCGCAGGCGCCGCTTACGGCAAGGCGGAGCCAGCGCCCCCGCCGCAAAAACAATGCCTATCGACGACACCGTTCGCCGAGCTGCACACCGTCAGCTCGTATAGCTTCCTCGGCGGGGCGAGCGAACCGGAGGACTTGGTGGCCCGGGCCGTTGAGCTGGGACTGAGCGCGGTGGGGCTGCTGGACCGGGACGGATTCTACGGTGCGGTGAAGTTCGCGGAGGCGGCCGCCGCGGCCGGGCTGGACACCGTCTTCGGGGCGGAGCTGACGTTGGGTGACACCGTCCTGCCCGTGATCGCCCGCGGGCCGGAGGGGTACAAGCGACTCTCCCACCTGATGGCGGACGCGCACATGGCCACCCGGGAAAAGGACAAGGTGGCCTATCCGCCGCTGGAGCTCATCGGCGACCAGCTGGGCGGCACCTGCGTCGTGCTCGCCGGCTGGCAGTGGGTAGGGGAAATCGACCACCTGGTCGAAACCTTTGGCCAGGACAATGTGGTGCGAGAATATGAAGTTTCGATGACTCCTGAAGACGCTGACCGGCACGCAATGCTCGATCGTTTTGATCACCTCCCCGCCATCGTCACCGCGATGCCGGCGGCAGCCACGCGTGAGCAGGCGAGGTTGGCTGCGGCGAAGCGTGCGTTGGCTCGCAGAGAAGCACTTGCACAAGCATACGGGGACTTGCATCCGATGGGGGCGAACTGGCTGCGCTCTGGCGAGCAGCTCGAACGCATGCTGCCGGGATGCAAACACATGCTGGATTACAGCGTTGAGTTGGCAAAGCAGTGCGCGTTCACGCTGAATCTTGTCGCGCCTGAACTGCCGCGCTACCCAACGCCAAGCGGGCGAGGCGAGATGGATCATCTGCGGGATCTGACGTTGGCGAGCGCGCAATTCCGGTACGCGACGCGGAGTGCGGATGTGCGCAACCAGGCGATGAAGCAGATCCGCTACGAACTGAGCGTGATTGAGGAGCTGAACTTTCCCGGCTACTTCCTGATCATTTACGACCTCGTGGATTTCTGCGCGAAGCAGAACATTTTGTGCCAAGGACGTGGTTCGGCGGCGAACTCGGCGGTGTGTTTCGCCCTCGGGATCACGAATGTCGAGCCGATCGAGGCAGGCCTCCTGTTCGAGCGTTTCCTATCTCCCGACCGTGACGGACCACCAGATATTGACCTAGACATTGAGTCAGGCCGGCGAGAGGAGGTCATTCAGTACGTCTACGACACATATGGGCGCGACAATGCGGCGCAGGTAGCTAACGTGATTACGTACCGCACGAAAGGGGCGGTCCGTGATGCCGCGCGTGCGCTCGGATACGCACAGGGCGCTGCGGATAGTTGGTCGAAGGGGCTTTCAGATCCGCCCGAGGCTGTGGAGCAACTTGCAGCGCAGTTCAAGGGGCAGCCGCGTCACCTGGGCATTCATTCTGGTGGCATGGTGATTTGTGACCGTCCCATCGCCGACGTCGTCCCCGTCGAATGGGCGCGCATGGCAGATCGCTCGGTGGTGCAATGGGATAAAGATGACTGTGCCTCCGCTGGCCTGGTCAAGTTCGACCTGCTGGGGCTCGGCATGCTCGAAGCGCTGCACCACATGGTGGATCTCGTGGAGGAAACCACAGGCCGCAAGGTGCATTTGTGGGAGCTTTCGCTTGACGACGACGCCGTGTACGACATGCTTTGCCGCGCCGATTCCGTCGGCGTGTTCCAGGTTGAATCGCGCGCACAGATGGGCACGCTGCCTAGGTTGAAGCCGCGCAGGTTTTTCGACCTGGTCGTGCAGGTGGCCTTGATCCGCCCTGGTCCAATCCAGGGTGGTTCGGTGCATCCGTACCTGCGGCGTCGCGACGGGCTAGAGCCGGTCGTGTACGACCATCCGGTGCTCGAGCGATCCCTTGGCAAAACACTGGGGATCCCGCTGTTCCAAGAGCAACTCATGCAGATCTGCGTCGATGCGGCTGGTTTTTCCGGACGTGAGGCGGATGCGCTTCGGCGCGCGATGGGATCGAAACGCTCGCCGGCGAAAATGGCGGCGTTGCGCGCACGGTTCTTCGAAGGCTGCTGGACTACTAACCAGATCGGTGAAGAGGTAGCAGAGCGGCTGTGGCAGAAGATCGTGGCGTTCGCCGCATACGGGTTCCCGGAATCGCACTCCCAGTCGTTCGCCTCTTTGGTGTACTTCTCCGCCTGGTTTAAATGCCACTACCCGGCGCAGTTCTGCGTGGGATTGCTGCGGGCGCAACCGATGGGATTCTACTCACCACAGTCGCTGGTACAGGACGCACGCCGGCACGGGGTAGAGGTACTGCCAGTGTCGGTCAACGCGTCGGGGCGCGAGGCGCGCTGCATTGATTCCTCAACGATCCGGATGGGGCTCGGGCTCGTCCGTGGCTTAGGTGCGGATGCCGCCGACCGGATCGAAGCAGCGGCACCGTTTACCGATATTGCGGATCTATCGCGCCGGGCTGACCTGAGCGTCGACCATGTCGAGGCGCTCGCGCGGGCGGGGGCGTTGGACTGCTTTGAGGTGTCTCGTCGACAAGCATTGTGGCAAGCGGGTATCGCTGCCACGGAACGCCACGGCATGCTGCCCGGATTATCGGCGATCTCGGCGCCGGCGCTGCCTGGCATGAACTCGTTCGAACTCATGGTGGCTGACATCGCAGCCACAGGGGTGACCCCGGAGCTCATGCCAGTAGAGATGGTGCGCGAATCGCTGGAGAAGCGAGGCGTTATTCCGGTTGCACAACTGCTGCATGGCGTGGAGGACGGCACTCGCGTGCGCATCGCCGGAGTGGTGACGCACCGCCAACATCCGGTCACTGCAGGTGGTGTGACATTTTTGGGAATGGAGGATGAAACCGGGCTGGTCAACGTGGTTATCTCAGTCGGGTTGTGGAAGAAGCAACGCGTCCTTGCCCGCACTGCGAAAGCGCTCGTCGTACGCGGGATTGTGCAAAATGCTTCCGGGGCAGTGTCCGTGGTGGCGGACCGGTTCGAACCGTTGGAGGTAGGGGAGCTGCTCTCCCGGGGATCGAGGGACTTCCGATGAATGCTTCGATGAGCCCTGTCATGAGCAAGGCCGTGTCTGGGGCTGCTGGTAGCGTGATCGCCATGTCTGAAGCGCTCAGCGGAAGCCCTGAACATCACCCCGGACCAAACACTGCAGGCCCGAACACTGCAGGCCAGCCCACTACCGGCGTGCATAGCCCGGTGCAGCCTTTGCCGTCCTCGGTCGAGGAGATGCACAAAGTGTCGCCGAAGTTGATGTGGCCGATGCTGGTGTCGAATGCCCTGTGGACCATCGGCGTGTGCGGTGGCCTGTATTTGGCCTACCGCGAGTGGGGCTGGGGATTCCTGATCCCGCTGGGGATTTTCACGGTGATCTTCATCTGGCGCTTCTTCCTTATCCCGTACCAGGTCCGCAACATGGGTTGGCTGGAGACCGAGGACGAACTGGTGCTGAGCACCGGCAAGATGTTCCACACGATCACGGTGATTCCGTACGGGCGCATTCAGTTCGTGGATGTGCAGTCGGGGCCGATCACACGTGCCCTGGGGCTGAAGGAGCTGACGGTGCATACGGCGTCGAATTCGTCCAACTCGGATCTGCCGGGACTGCTTGCGGCGGATGCAGATGCGTTGCGGGATCGCCTTGCGCTGAAGGCTCGTGAGCGGATGAGTGGGCTGTGACAAGCGGACGCGTATCGACGATTCCCGGCATGGAGGGCTACCGCCACGTCCATAGGCTCACGCCACTGTTGCGTGTGTGGACGTTCATGCTGGCCCTAGCGACACTCGCCCTGTTCAACTTCACCATGCCGATTTATCGGTGGATGCAGCGCGAAAACGTCGGCCCCACCGACATCGCATGGGCAGCCGCAGGTCTTGTGGCTGCGCTCGTGGTGATTTTCGCGGTGTCCCAGGTGTGGTGGCGCCGCAGCGGATTTAAGGTAGGCGACGAAGAAGTGGAGACCCGCCGCGGTGTGCTTACCAACCAAATCCGCACCGCGCGCTACGACCGTGTGCAGGCTGTTGACGTAGTCGAATCCTTTGCACCGCGACTGTTCGGGCTTGCCTCCGTGCGTATCGAGGCCGCAGGCAGTGCCAGTTCAGGTTTGGACATCACATACCTTCCGCGCGAGGAAGCAGAAGAGGTCCGCGCGCAGATCCTGGCCCGAATTGACGGGCCAGTGAAGCGTTCGCTTGAGAGCGCCGCCGCTGCCGGGGCCGAATACGCACCGAACATGTTGGTGCCGCCGATCCCGATTCGCCGCTCGCTGATCGGCACCACATTGCAAATGTCGACCGTATTCACACTGGCGTGGTCGACGATTCCACTGTGGACGGATGTGACCGCCGCGGCGATCATCCCTGTTGTGGTGGGTTTTATGCCCCGCATTTGGCGCACGATCGACCAGTCGTGGCGCTTCAACGCGACGAAGGACGGGGAGGTGTTCCACTTGACGTATGGGTTGGCGAATCGTCGTCGGCAAGCAATGCCTCGCTCGCGTATCCACGCGGTGCAGTTGCGCCAGCCAATGTTCTGGCGCCCGTTCGGATGGTGGACGGTCTCTGTCGTGGCGGCGGGTTATGGCTCGGAACGTAACAAGCAAACCGGCACGTCGAAGATTCTGCCAGTGGGGACGTGGGAACAGGCGATGGCCGTGATCGATGCAGTCGGTCCGCTAACCGGCGCTGAACTGACCGATCTGGACAACGTAGATTTCCGCTCCCCGCGCAGCGCCCGGTGGATCTCACCGTTCGACTGGAAACGTCAAACGGTCAAGGTCCGCGCCGACGCGGTCACGACAACGGCAGGGCGGATCGGGCGCTGGTTCCAGATGGTGGACGTCCCACACATCCAGGAACTGACCTTTAACCAGGATCCGTTGCAGCGAAAACTCGGCTTGGCCAGCATTGACCTGGACCTGGTGCCCGGCGCCTTCAGCGTGACGTGTCGGGATTTGGAGGAGGACCAGGCGCGTGGGCTCGTCGATAAGCTGCGCGCTCGCGAGCTACCGCCGTTGTCACAAAGCGCCGGGGAACCCGAGTTGGCGCCAGGCCTCGTAGATGGCGACTGACGCCGAGTTGGTCAGGTTCATGCTGCGTCGCGACGGCAGCATCGGAATCCGCACCTGACGCGTAATCCGCGGGTGGGCGAGGTGCTCCTCCGGGATGCCGTTGGCCTCGTTGCCGAACAGCAACGCGTCGCCGTCCTGGTATTGCACCTCGTGGTAGTGGTGGTCGGTGTGCGCGGTGAACGCGAAAATGCGGGAGCCTTCCAACGCGTCGAAGCAGGCGTCGATGTTGGGGTGGATGACCACGTCTGCAAGATCGTGGTAGTCCAGGCCTGCGCGTTTGAGGTGTTTGTCGTCAAAATTGAAGCCGAGCGGCTCGACGAAATGCAGCTGCGCGCCGGTATTTGCCGCAAGGCGGATCGCCGCGCCAGCGTTGCCGCCAATGGCCGGATTGTCATAGATGATGTGGAGCACGCACAAGAGTCTAGGATTGGGGCCGTGACTGCGATCAAACTGGACGGAAAACTCTACCGCGAGGAGATTTTCGCGGACCTGCGCGAGCGCGTGGCGCGACTGAAGGAACAGGGGGTGACCCCGGGTCTGGCGACGGTGCTTGTCGGCGAAGATCCCGCTAGCCAGAACTACGTGCGCATGAAGCACAAGGACTGCGAAGAGCTCGGCATTGCCTCCATTCAGAAGCACCTGTCTGCGGAGACCGCGCAAGAGGAGCTTGAGGCGGTTATCGACGAGCTCAACCGCGACGATTCCGTCACCGGCTACATCGTCCAGTTGCCGCTGCCGAAGCACCTGGATGAGAACCGGATCCTGGAGTTGATTGACCCGGACAAGGACGCCGACGGCCTCCACCCGGTGAACCTGGGCAAACTCGTCCTCAACGAGCCGGCCCCGCTGCCGTGCACCCCGAACGGCTCCATCAAGCTGCTCGAACGCTTCGGCGTGGACCTCAACGGCGCGATCGTGTGCGTCATCGGCCGCGGCGTGACCGTGGGGCGCCCGATTTCCCTGATGCTGACCTCTCGCGATGTCAACGCCACCACCGTGCTGTGCCACACCGGCACCAAGGATCTCGCTGCGGAGACTCGCCGCGCGGACGTGATCATCGCTGCCGCTGGCAAGCCACACATGATCACCGCCGACATGATCAAGGAAGGCGCGGCGCTTCTCGACGTCGGCGTCTCCCGCGTCGACGGCAAAACCGTCGGCGACCTGCACCCCGACGTGTGGGAGAAGGCCGGTTGGGTCTCCCCGAACCCGGGCGGTGTCGGCCCGATGACGCGCACGTTCCTGGTGCGCAACATTGTGGAAAGCGCCGAGCGCCAAGCAGGCGTGAACCAGCAAGCAAACCAGGACGCGTAACAACGTGGGAAGCACCCGCATCCAGCTCCCTGGGACTTCGCTGCCACCGGGGTTGACGCTGGATAACCCTCACGACCGCGGCAACGCCCCGTCACGCCTGCCATTGTGGGCGCAGCGCGTCGGGGTTGCCCTGTTTGTTGTCGGGTTTGTCATTTCCGGCATCTTCGCCGCTACCGAGCACTGGCGTCGCGCCACGTTCACCCTTGGCGCGGCGCTGCTGTGGCTCACGCTGGTGCGCTTGACCTGCGACTCCAAGGTTATTGGTCTGGTCGCGGTGCGCTCCAAGCGTTTCGACGCCATGTTCACCACCGCCCTTGGCGCCACCATGATGTGGCTGTCCTGGTCGGTGGACGCCTTGGGGTCTTAACTCCTAGATCGCGTAGTCGCCGTAGCGTGACGCGATCTCGCGGGCGGGCGGGATTTCGTGGGTGAGTTTGATGAAGTTGCGCAGAATCCGGTCCATCTGGCGTGCCTCCACGAGGAAGGCGTCGTGGCCGACGGGGGAGGACAACTTCGACATAGCCAGCAGGTTGCCTAGGTTTCGGGAGATGTGTTCCTGCTGGTGGTAGGGGTACAAGATGTCGGTGTCGACGCCGACGATCATCGTCGGCACGGTTGAGGATGCCAACGCCTTGTTCAGCCCGCCGCGGCCCCGGCCGATGTCGTGGCGGTTGAGGGCTTCGGTGAGGGTGACGTAGCAGGCGGCGTCGAAACGCTCGGTGAGCTTTGTGCCCTGGTGTTCCAAATAAGACTGGACGGCGAAACGTTGGCCGTCTTGGCGGAACGGTCCGAGTGGGTTTTCGCCGGTCTGGGCGGAGGTACCGAAGCGCTCGTCGATTTCCATCTCACCGCGGTAGGTCAGGTGCGCGATGCGGCGTGCGGCGGCGAGGCCGGCATCGGGCGACTGGCCGGTGCCGTGGTAGTCGCCACCCTGCCAGGCTGGGTCCTGGGTGATCGAGGTGATCTGCGCGGTTTGGATACCGATTTGCCAGGCGCTTGCCCGGGCAGACACCGCCAGCACCAGCGCGTAATCGGCCTGCTCGGGGTAGAGCAGCGTCCACTCCAGAGTGCGTGCACCGCCCATGGATCCACCGATGACCGCGTGGACGCGCCCAATGCCGAGACGGTCAAGGAAGGCGTGCTCGGCGTGCACCATGTCGCGGATCGTGATGGCGGGGAAGCGCGATCCCCACACGCCGCCGTCCGGATGCTCGCTCGCGGGGCCGGTGGAGCCGTAACACGACCCGAGTGCGTTGGTGCAGATCACGCACCACTCGTCGGTGTCTAGCGCTTTGCCGGGGCCGATGGCTTCGGACCACCAGTCGGCGGCGTCACTGTCGCCGGTCAATGCGTGTTCGACGAGGATCACGTTGTTGACGCCGTTGGGGTCGCCTTGCAGTGCACCCCATCGTCGATAAGCAATGCGCGTATCCGCGATCACCTCGCCGGCTTCAGTGACAACATCGCCGATGGCGACCGTGGCAAGCTGCCCTTCGGGAGCCAGCATTTAGACCGCCGCGAAACCGCGCTCGAGGTCCGCGATAATGTCCTCGACATCCTCGATGCCGACAGACAAACGCACCGTGGCCTGCGTAATACCAGCGCGAGCGAGGCCGGCAGCGTCCGACTGGGAGTGCGTTGTCGACGCCGGGTGCACCACCAGCGAGCGCACGTCGCCGATGTTGGCCAGGTTGGAGTGCAGCTTCAGCGCGTCGATGAACTTCCACGCGTTCGTCTTGTCATCCTGATCGCCCGCGATGTCGAAGGAGAGCACCGAACCGGTGTACTTCAGACCCAACTTGTCCTTCGTCGCCTTGTACGGCGAATCGTCCAGGCCTGCGTAGTTGACCTTGGCCACCTTGTCATGGCCCGCGAGGAACTCCGCCACCTTCAGCGCGTTCGCATTGTGCTTTTCCACGCGAAGCGCCAACGTATCAATACCCTGCAGCGCAACCCACGCGTTGAACGGCGAGATCGCCGCACCCGTGTCGCGCAGCAAACCGGCGCGGGCACGCAGCGCGAACGCCGGGGCGCCCAGGTCCGCGTACTTCAGGCCGTGGTACGCCGGATCCGGGGTGGTAAACAGTGGGAAGACGTCCTTGCCGTCGCGCTGGACGGTCCAGTCGAACTTGCCGCCGTCGATAATCGCGCCGCCAATCGCAGCACCGTTGCCGGTATAGAACTTCGTCGTGGACACGACCACGATGTCCGCACCCAACTCCAGCGGCTTGACCAGAGCGGCAGTCGCCATCGTGTTATCGACGATCAACGGCACCTGATTGTTATGGGCCACCTCTGCAATGGCCGGGATGTCTAGCACGTCCGCGATCGGGTTGCCGAACGTCTCGCCATAAAACGCCCGTGTGTTCGGCTGGACGGCAGCCTGCCAGCTTGCGGGATCGTCCGGGTTTTCCACGAAGGTGAACTCAATGCCCAACTTTGGCAGCGTGTGCTGGAACAGCGTCTCGGTGCCGCCGTAGAGGCGCGGGGAGGTAACAACGTGGTCGCCCGCCTGTGCCAGGGTAAGAATTGCGGCGGTCTCCGCAGCCATGCCGGACGCGAACGCCGTGGCAGCCACGCCGCCCTCCAGCGACGCCAGGCGATCCTCTAGTGCCTGCTGCGTCGGGTTGGTCAGGCGGGTGTAAATCGGGCCTGCATCCGAGAGGTTAAAGCGGTTCGCCGCGTGCTGGGCATCGTCGAACACGTAGCTGGTGGTCATGTAAATCGGCTGGTTACGCGCGCCGTAATCCTGGTCGACCTGCTGGCCAGCATGGATCGAGCGCGTACCAAAGGACCATTCTTGTGCGTTGGAGTTGTCGTAGTTTCCCATGCGTCGCAATGTAGCCCGCTTGGTCTGTAGTTGTGTACCAAGCGGTCTATTTTGCGAGTTGAGGGGCTGAATAAAAATAGTGCAAATATCCCAGCTCGCGATCGTTCGACCTCCGATGCCGAGACAGGGGAGTAGAACTTGGCTACGTTTACTAAGCACGTCGCGCCCGTGACGTCTTAGTCGCGCCGTAGTTGAAGGAAGCCTCCGTGTCTGCTCAGCCTGCCGATCACGTCCGTGAAGACATCCGACTCCTAGGCCGGGTACTCGGCCGCGTGCTTGCCGAGCAGGAAGGGCAGGAGATCTTCGACCTGGTCGAATCCACCCGCCGCACCGCCTTCGACATCGCCCACGGGGACGCCACCCCGGAAGACCTGCTCGCAGTCTTCCGCGACATGGACATCACCAAAGTGAACCTTGTCGCACGCGCCTTTAGCCACTTCGCGCTGTTGGCCAACTTGGTCGAGGATCTTGACGACGAGAAAGCTGCCGCACCGGTCTCACTGCGCACCAGCTTCGCGCACCTGAAAGACAGCGGCGTGGACGCTGACAAGGTCGCCGAACTCATCGCCGGGGCGCAGGTCTCCCCGGTGCTCACCGCGCACCCGACTGAGACCCGTCGCCGCACCGTCTTCGACACCCAGACCCACATCAAGCGCTTGCTGAGTGAACTCCACGCTGGTGCCGACCCGGCAGCCATCGAACGCGAGATGGAGCTGCGCATGACCCTGATGTGGCAGACCGCGCTGATCCGCATCGCCCGCCCGCGTCTTGAGGACGAGATTGACGTCGGCCTGCGCTATTACAAGCTCTCCCTGCTTGAGCAGATCCCGGCGATCAACCGCGCAATCCGCTACGAACTTCGCGACACCTTTGGCCGCGACCTCGCCCTCACCCCCGTGATGCGCCCGGGTTCCTGGATCGGCGGCGACCATGACGGCAACCCGTACGTGAATGCCGAAACGCTCACGTATGCCACCCGCCAAGCCGCCGATACTGTGCTCAGCTACTACATCGATGAGCTGGGTGAGTTGGAGCGCGAGCTGTCGCTTTCAGACCGCTATTCCACCTGCTCGGAGGAGCTTTCCCGGCTTGCGGATGCCGCCAACAACACCGCCGAGTCCCGCGTCGATGAGCCCTACCGCCGGGCCATTTTTGGCATCCGCCACCGTGTCGTCGCTACGCGCGAGTTGCTCGCTGGCTCGGTGACCACGGGCTCGCCGTATGCGGAACCGGGCGAGCTGCTCGCAGACTTGGACGTGACCGACGCCTCCCTTCGTGCCCACGGCGGCGCCATCATTGCCGATGACCGGCTGGGCCGCCTGCGCTCCGCCGTGACCACCTTCGGCTTCCACCTGTACACGCTTGACCTGCGCCAAAACTCCGAATCCTTTGAAAAAGTCGTGACCGAAGTGCTTGCGGTTGCCGGCGTGTGCGATAACTACGCCGCGCTCGCTGAAGAGGACCGCGTGGAGGTACTCGTCGAGGAGCTGCGCACCCCGCGTCCGCTGCTGCGCGCCGAAGCACTGCTTAGCGACGACACCCGCAAGGAAATGGGCATCCTCACCGCCGCCGCCCGCGCCGTTCGGGACTTGGGCCAGGGGGCGATCGCGCAGTGCATCATCGCCATGACCGGTGCCGTCTCCGACATTTTGGAGCCCATGGTCCTGCTCAAAGAGGTCGGCCTGAGCGACGTCAACGTCGTCCCGCTGTTTGAAACCATCGAGGACCTCGCACACGGCGCCAGCATCCTCGAAGACCTCTGGTCGCTGCCGTTCTACCGCGAACATCTGCGCGCCCGCGGTGACATCCAGGAGGTCATGCTCGGCTACTCCGACTCCAACAAGGACGGCGGCTACCTGCAAGCGAACTGGGCGCTTTACGACGCCGAACTCGCCCTGGTCGACCTCTGCAACCGGCACGGCATCCGCCTTCGACTCGCGCACGGCCGCGGCGGGGCAGTCGGCCGCGGTGGCGGGCCCACCTACGACGCGATCCTCGCTCAGCCCAAGGGTGCCGTCGACGGCTCCATCCGCATCACCGAGCAGGGCGAGATCATCTCCGCCAAGTACGGATCGCCAGAGACCGCCCGCCGCCACCTCGAAGCCTTCGTCGCCGGCACCCTGGAGGCATCCTTCCTGGATACCGAACCTATTGAAGACCCGACCCGCGCCTACGACATCATGCGCACGCTTGCCGCCTACTCCGGCGAAAAGTACAACGAGCTCATCGGTGATCCCGGGTTTATCGACTACTTCACCCAGTCCACCCCGCTGCACGAGATCGGCGAGCTCAACCTCGGCTCCCGCCCGGCGTCACGCAAACAGACCACCGCGATTTCCGACCTCCGCGCCATCCCCTGGGTGCTGTCTTGGGCGCAGTCGCGCACCAATGTGCCGGGCTGGTTCGGCGTCGGTACTGCAGTCGAGCGCTGGGCTGGGGAAGACGAAGACCGCTGGGAGGAACTTCGCGAACTCTACCGCGACTGGCCGTTCTTCCGCTCCGTGATGTCCAACATGGCCCAAGTCATGGCTAAAGCAGAGATGTCGCTGGCCCGCCTCTATGCCGACCTAGTGGAGGACCGCGAGGTAGCCGAACGCATCTACTTCCTTATCGCCGATGAATTCGAGCGCACCAAGCAGATCTACTTCCGCATCACCGGACATACGGACCTGGTCGCCGAAAACCAGCGACAGGCCCGATCCCTAAAACGTCGCTACCCCTACCTGTTGCCGCTCAACGCCGTCCAGCTTGAGCTGCTGCGCCGTTACCGCGCCGGCGACGAGGCCTTCCTCGTCCCGAAGACGATCCAGGTCACCATGAACGGGCTGGCCACCGCACTGCGCAACGCAGGGTAGATTTCCTGCGGCGAAAGGGAACCGGTGCCGAGTTTCCGCCGTCAGAATAAGTATGGGGATTGACAGAGAACACAAGGCACAACAGCAACGATGGGAGGAGCGGAAGGAGGAACTGCGGCGGGGGATTGTGGACAAACGGCTGCTCTCCCACAAAGCACTCGACAAACTCCGAGGGCCGCATCGGGTGCTCGACACAAGTATTGTGTATCGGGAGACGAGCTGGAAAGAGCTGAAGTTCCACGAACGTCAATGGCTGCGCGTCGAGGCTGCTGCACTGATGAGCAGGGAAGCAGTGCTAGTCGGCAGATCGGCCGCGCGCATGCACGGTATTTGGGTGATCAGTACGACAAAAGAGCCCGTCGAACTGTGTCTGCTTTCCAGGGGGAGCTCCCCTACTCGACGAAACCGGGAAGGGATCCTGTTTCGACGCATGGTGCTGCGCAAGAGCGAAATCTCGTTGCGCGACGGCCACCGGGTTACCAATGGTTTTCGAACGTTCGCTGATATCGCCCGCCACTACGGCTTCGTCGAAGGGCTCGTCGCTGCCGACTACCTCCGGCGCAGTGGGTTTACGCTTGAACTCCTTGAACGGGAGGCATCCCAGCTTGGCAGACTGAAAGGTGTTGCAGTGGTCCGGGAGTGCATTCGGCACAGCGTCGCGGATTCCGGTTCGCCCTACGAATCTTTCGCGCGCGCCTTGCTGATCCGTGCGGGGATCGGCCCCTTGTTTACACAGTACGAAGTGGCTGGACGCTACGCCGACCTTTGCATCGATGGCTGGTTACTCATTGAGATCGACGGCAACGTGAAATACCAGGGACCCAACGCCGAACGCGCGCGGCAGGAAGAGTTCGAGCGACAGAAGATGATCGCCAACCGAGGATATGTGTTTCTGCGCTACTCGCCGGATTTCCTACGCCGGCATCCTGAGAAGTTCGTCCGAGAGGTTCTCGCCACCATCGCTGGCCGTCGAGCAGCCTTGGGGTGAGCAGTCGCACCCGCTCTTCGCCGGCGCTGTTCCCGCCCTTCGCCGCTCCTGGCCGGCGCTGTTCCCGTCCTTCGCCGAGGATGGTAACCGGAGGATGGTGATGAGCCGAGTTGGACGAGCACCGTCGGTCCAGGCACTCGGTTGATTACCATCTGGTGGTTACCACCTAGGAGGACAGCACCAGGAGGAAAGCACCCAGGGCAGGCCTGACGCGACGAACAGCAAAAGCCCCGGCCACTGTGTGGAAACAGTGACCGGGGCCGATCAAACCGAGCGCTTACTTCTCCAGTGCGTCGATGATCTTGTTGAAGGTTGCGGACGGACGCATGACCGCGGAGGTCTTGGCGTCGTCCGGCCAGTAGTAGCCGCCGAGGTCGGCAGCGTTGCCCTGGGCGTTCAGCAGCTCAGAGTCAATCGTCTCGGCGTTGTCGCGCAGGTCCTTCGCAATCGGGCCGAAGACCTCAGCCAGTTCGGCGTCGTCGGTCTGGGCTGCCAGTGCCTCTGCCCAGTACAGGGAGAGCCAGAAGTGGGAGCCGCGGTCGTCGATTTCGTTGACCTTGCGGGACGGGGACTTGCCTTCATCCAGCAGCTTCTCGGTTGCCTTGTCCAGAGCGGCGGCAAGGACGCCCGCCTTCTCGTTGCCGTTGGTGTTCTTCTCGTGGCGGAAGGACTCGGCAAGTGCGAGGTACTCACCGAGGGAGTCCCAACGCAGGTGGTTTTCTTCCTCAACCTGCTGGACGTGCTTCGGGGCGGAGCCGCCGGCACCGGTCTCGAACAGGCCGCCGCCAGCCATCAGCGGGACGACGGAGAGCATCTTCGCGGAGGTGCCCAGCTCGAGGATCGGGAACAGGTCCGTGTTGTAGTCACGCAGCACGTTGCCGGTCACGGAGATGGTGTCCTCGCCGCGGCGGATGCGCTCGACGGAGGTCTTGGTTGCTTCGACCGGGGACTGAATGGAGATGTCCAGGCCCTCGGTGTCGTGATCCTTCAGGTACTTCTTCACCAGTTCGATGAGGTTGCGGTCGTGTGCGCGCTCCTCGTCCAGCCAGAAGATGGTCTTCATGCCGGACAGGCGTGCGCGGTTGACGGCCAGCTTGACCCAGTCTTGGATCGGGGCGTCCTTGGTCTGGCATGCGCGCCAGATGTCGCCAGCTTCGACGTCGTGCTCGATCAGCACGTCGCCAGCAGCGTTGACTACCTGGACCTTGCCGTCGGCCGGGATCTTGAAGGTCTTGTCGTGGGAGCCGTACTCCTCAGCCTTCTTTGCCATGAGGCCGACGTTCGGGACGGTGCCCATGGTGGTCGGGTCGTATGCGCCGTTTTCGCGGCAGTCGTCGATAACCGTCTGGTACACGCCGGCGTAGGAGGAATCCGGGATGACGGCCAGGGTGTCTTGCTCCTGGTCGTCGGCGTTCCACATGTGGCCGGAGGTGCGGATCATGGCCGGCATGGAGGCGTCGATGATCACGTCGGACGGGACGTGGAGGTTGGTGATGCCCTTTGCGGAGTTCACCTGTGCCAGTGCCGGGCCGTCCTGCAGGGCCTGGTCGAAGGCTGCGCGGATCTCTTCGCCGTTCGGCAGATCAGCAAGGCCCTCGTAGATTGCGCCGAGGCCGTTTTCGCCGTTGAGGCCGGCGTCGAGAAGCTCGGCGCCGTACTTGTCGTAGACATCCTTGAAGAATGCGCGCACGACGTGGCCGAAGATGATCGGGTCGGAGACCTTCATCATGGTGGCCTTGAGGTGCGCGGAGAAGAGCACGCCCTCTTCCTTGGCCTTCTTCACGGACTCGAGCAGGAACTCATCCAGAGCCTTCGCGGACATGAAGGTGCCGTCGATGACCTCGCCCTTTTCAACCTTCAGGCCGTCCTTGAGCACCTGCTCGCCGTCTGCGGTGACGAGCTTGATGGCCAGGGTGTCCTCGGCCGGCATGATGACGGACTTCTCGTTGTGGCGGAAATCGCCTGCGCCCATGGTGGCAACGTTGGTCTTGGAGTCCTTCGACCAAGCGCCCATGGAGTGCGGGTGCTTCTTGGTGTAGTTCTTCACGGCCTCCGGAGCGCGGCGGTCGGAATTGCCCTCACGCAGGACCGGGTTCACAGCGGAGCCCTTGACTGCGTCGTACTTGTCCTGCGCGTCCTCGTAGTCCGGGATGTCGAAGCCTGCGGCCTGCAGTTCGGCGATGGCCTTCTTCAGCTGGACGAGGGAAGCGGAAATGTTCGGAAGCTTGATGATGTTGGCTTCCGGGGTCTTTGCCAGCTCACCGAGCTGTGCGAGTGCGTCGTCGACCTTCTTGTCGCCGAGGCGATCTGGGAACTGTGCGAGGATGCGGCCTGCCAGCGAGATGTCTGCGGTGTCGACCTCGATGCCTGCACGGGAAGCGAATGCCTCCACGATTGGCTTGAGGGAGTACGTCGCAAGCAGCGGTGCTTCGTCGGTACGAGTCCAAATGATCTTCGCCATAATGCTCCTTTGTTGTAAGGTTCCTGACTTCAACCCACCAGAGTACCGTCCCAGCGCAGCCCTGTCTGGCGATAGGGCCGGGAGAGGTTCGGGATAGGTAAGGTCTTGGCCCATGAGCCTTACCATTGCATCCGTCAACGTCAACGGCATCCGTGCCGCCACGAAGGTCCGCAACGAGAACAATCCGGGCATGTTGGCCTGGTTGAACGAGAATCCGGCTGATGTGGTGCTGATGCAGGAGGTGCGCGCCACTGCTGATCAGACGCGTGCTGCGCTTGCCCCGGCGCTGGAAAATGGGTGGCACTTGGAGGTGGCACCGGCCGAAACACCTGGTGCGAAGGGTCGTGCGGGTGTGGGCATCCTGTCGCGCACGCCGCTGCGTGATGTGGAGGTCGGGATTCCTGAGTTTGAGGATGCGGGTCGCTTTATTGCAGCATCGCTTGACGACGACACCCGTGTCGCATCCCTCTACCTCCCCTCAGGATCAGCCGAGACGGCCAAGCAGGACGAGAAGTATCGTTTCCTGGATCAGTTCGAGCCGCTGCTGGAGCAGTGGGCGGGCGAGTACCCGGACATGGTCATCGGCGGGGATTGGAACATCTGCCACCGCCGCGAGGACCTGAAGAATTGGAAAACGAACAGGAAGAAGTCCGGTTTCTTGCCGCACGAGCGCGCGTTCATGGATGCGGTGTTCGGTTGCTTCCCGGACGCGGAGGCCCAGGATGTAGAGGACAAGGCTGCGGTGGAATGGGCTGGGGCGGTGGAGTACCGGTCGGGGGGTCGTCGTCAAGCAAATGGTGCTCCGAAGTGGTTCGATGTTGCGCGCAGGCTGCACCCGGAGGACGCGCCGTACACCTGGTGGACGTTCCGCGGCCAGGCGTTTAACAACGACGCGGGTTGGCGCATCGACGTCCAGGCTGCCACCGCGAACATGCTGGAACGCGCGCAGCGCACCTGGGTGGAGAAGGCGCCGACGGTGGAAGAGCGCTGGTCGGACCACTCGCCGCTTGTGGTTGAGTATCGCTAATTCGGGTTTTCCTGAACGCCGTTCAATTGCGCGCTAAACTGTTGCGCAACCATCACGTGAACGACGCGAACGGAGCCCGCAGATGACCGACATCCTTGACATCGCCCGCGAAAAAGCCCTGGAAAACGGCGAAGGTCTAAACAAGGAGGAACTCGTCCAGATCCTCAACATTGAGGACGAGCGCCTGCCTGAACTGCTGGACCTCGCCCACCAGGTGCGCATCAAACATTGCGGTGTCGATGTTTCGCTGGAAGGCATCATCTCCCTGAAGACCGGCGGCTGCCCCGAAGACTGCCACTTCTGTTCCCAGTCCGGCCTGTTCGAGTCACCCGTGCGCGCCGTGACTTTGGACATCGCCGAACTCGTCGAGGCTGCCAAGCAGTCCGAGAAGATGGGCGCTTCCGAGTTCTGCATCGTCGCCGCCGTCAAGGGCCCGACCCAGCAGCTGCTGGACCAGGTCGCCGAGGCCGTCACTGCGATCCAGGAAGAGGTGGACATTTCCATCTCCGCATCGCTGGGTATCCTCACCCGCGACCAGGCTCGCCAACTGGCCAAGATGGGCGTGTCGCGCTACAACCACAACTTCGAAACCGCCGAGTCGTTCTTCCCCAACGTGGTCACCACCCACACCTGGCAGGAGCGCAAGGACACGCTGGAGAACGTCCTGGCAGAGGGCATGGAAACCTGCTGCGGCGGCATCATCGGGCTCGGCGAGACCATCGAGCAGCGCGCCGAGTTCGCCACCCAGCTGGCCGAAATCCAGCCGCATGAAGTGCCGATGAACTTCCTCGACCCGCGCCCAGGCACCCCGTTCGCCGACCGCCCCTTGGTGCCGCAAGGTGAGGCGCTGCGTGCCGTCGCCGCGTTCCGCCTGGCCATGCCGTCCACCCAGCTCCGTTTCGCGGGTGGCACGGAGCTCGCGCTTGGCGACGACGGCACCGAAGCCGGCCTCATGGGCGGCGCGAATGCCATTATTGGCGGGAATTACCTGACCACGTTCGGCCGTCCGATGGAGAAGGACCGCGACGCCGTCGACCGGGTCATGGAAGGCGGGGCGAAGCCAGGCTTGAGCCTGAACATCACCCCGGTGGGGCAGAAGCAGAACTCCGGCCACGGTGTTCTGTACGACACCATCAAGTCGCTGTAGTTAGCCGGGCCCTGATGAAAATCCCGGATTCAACGGAACTCGCCGACGCAGTGCTGTCCGGCGAGATCGCCTGGCCGCTCGACCCGGCCAGGCCCTACGACGCGCCGCGTATTTGCCCGCTATGCCAGCGGCGCATGGTGGTAAAAATCAGCCCGATGGCGTGGGAGGCTGCCTGCTCCCGCCATGGGCTGCTGCGCTCCGAGTGGTTGGAGAAGTAGGGGGCGTTAAAGGTCGAGATGGATGCGGATAGCTTCGTCGAGTTCCATCATTTGGCGGGGAGAAAGCCGTCCCACTCGCTTGCCGACTCGCATGACCGACACTGAACGCATGAGTTCCGGCTGAGTTTTTGAATCAATTCGAAGGCCGGACTCTTCGGAATCGACGTATGTCTGAAACGGGAAGACTCTCGAAGTATTTGAGGTCAGCGGCACGGCAGTAATCATTCCGCCGTGTATCGCTGCGCCTTGATTCGCGGTGTCGTTGCTGATGATCACGGCGGGCCGTGTCTTGTTGGCTTCCTGTCCGACCGCCGGTTCGAAATCAACGAGGCGAATTTCACCGCGAAGCATTGTCTAGTCCTTCATTAGCGAGTGAATCCCAAAGGGCGGCTTCTTTTTTCCATTCCGGGTCGGAGAAGCATTCTTCATACGCTTTAGCGAGTGATTCCCGCTGGAGGGCGAGGATCGCTTCGCGCATCCCTTCAGATCGAGAACGCAAATCCAACTCGGAAACGAGGTTATCCAGAGTTTGGAGCTCGTTCCGACCTAAACTCACACTGATTCTCATACCGTTTTTCATACCCTAAATCGTACTTGTCGACGTGCTGATCGGAAAGGGCTATTCGGTGGGCAGCGTGCGCATCTGTCCGCTGTGCGGCCAGCGCATGGTGGTGAAAACCCCGATGTCGTGGAAGGCAGCCTGCTCGCGTCACGGACTGCTGCGCTCGGAGTGGGTGGAGCGCTAGCGCACGAAACGGCGGGTTCTGGCGAACACAATTGCGCTGGCTGCCAAAACTACTGGTCCCGCCGCCGCTACGAAGATGGCGTAGAGGTAGGGGTCGGAGGGGTTCACATCCGCCTTGTAGATCCCCACTAGGAGCCCGGTGAAACCACCCACGAACATGCTGCTGAGCATGAACCACTGCATGCGGGTGCCTCGCGCAAGGCCGATTGCTACACCGGTCAGCGCCATGGTGAGGAAGATGACGAAGTGGAGTAGCACAGTTGCCACGACGGATGTCAGGTCCTGCGCGGCGCCTTCAACGAAATACGGTTCGCCGCTGCCGTTGATCCAGGGCATCGGTTGTCCGTTCGTAACAATGAACGGGTCGTACCGCTTGTAGTACGGGCTATGTGCTTGGTGGTACACCGCCGACGCGGCGGTAAGTGGCGTGAGTATGACCGCTGCCACGAGAGCCGTTAGCGTTGCCGAATTCATCCATCGGTTGAAGCTCGCGCCTAGCTGGTTCATTGCTGGCCAGTTCGATCCTCCGATTGCGAAGAGTATCCACAGTGTGGCAGCGCCCGCCATGGTCCAAAGGCCGCCGTCGCCAAACTCCAATCGTCCAAAGGGTACGGCAATGCAGAGGACGAGAAAGATGCCCAAATACATCGCTGGTTTGAAGGGGCTGAGGAAGAGTTTCATCGTTCGGGCCTTTCCGTCGCGAGGAGGTCAATGAGTTCGGCATCGTCCGGGTACTCGATGGGCAAGTGGACATCGGCCACGCCGATAGGTTCGGCGAACGTCGCGCGTGTCATCGGTCCGAGGCTCGCTGTCTCAGCGACGGGGAAGCGGGCGGTAAGGTCTTTGATCTCGGCGGTGGGGCCGGTGACCGTTGGAAAGCATAGGCGGGCGTCGTCGAGTGGGACTGGGCGCGAAACCACCCGATCAAACACCTGGATGACATGGGTGGCGAGACCCACGAAGTCCTCGGGGCGATGCGATGCCATCACCACGCTGCGCTGCGGGTTCTCCGCGATGTAGTCGATCAGTCTCTGGCGGACCTGTTTGCGGGTGGTGGTGTCGATGCCATCAAACGGTTCGTCGAGAAGTAACAGGTCTTTGCCAATGGCTAGGGCCACCTCAATGGTGAGTAGGCGGCGCTGCCCAACGGAGAGATCTTTGATGCGGGCGTTGGGAAAGTCGAGCCTCACGTGCGGGTAGATCGCTGCGACTGCACGTAAGTGATCGTCCACGGTCGTGCCTGCAAACTTGGCATCCGCACCAGCCGGAACGAACGCGGTGTGAGGGCTCATGAGCGTGTGGAGGTAGTGGGTTTTGCCGGCGGCGTTCGGGCCGACCAGCGCGTAGAAGCCGGGGTTCATTGAGCACGCTCCTTTTCGATCATTGCGGTCAGCTCCTCGGTGGTGATGCCGATTTGGTTGGCCTCGTGGACAAACGGTTGGACAAAATCGCGGGCAAATGCTTCGCGACGAGTACGTAGCACCTGCTCACGTGCACTCTCCAGGACGAACATGCCGAGCCCGCGGCGTTTCTCCAGCAGACCCTCGTTGAACAGTTCGGTGAGTGCTTTGGCGGAGGTGGTGGGATTGACAGAGTGGTAGGCGGAGAGCTCGTTGGTAGACGGCACCCGGTCGCCGGGAGCGAGGGTGCCTGCCCCGATGAGGTCACGTAACTCATCTGCTATCTGTAGGTATATGGGTTTACCACTCATGTGGGTAACCATAGAACCGGAAAGCCCGGCGCGTCAACCCCCAATTTTGACGCGCCGGGTGAGATTCGGGTATGTCGCGGAAACCGCAGGCTAGCGGCTACTCGTCGGTGATGTCGAGCAGTGCCGCGCCCTTATCCACGTGGCTGCCGGCCTCCACGGCGAGGTTTTTCACCACACCGCTCTTGTGGGCCTTGACCGGATTTTCCATCTTCATGGCCTCGAGGATGACCACGATGTCGCCGGCTTCCACCCGGGCGCCCTCGGCGACCTCGGACTTGACCACGGTGCCCTGCATCGGAGCGGTCAGGGTGTCTGCGCTGGCAGCGCCCTTGCCGGACCCCTTGCCGCCGGATCCGCCATTACGGGAGCGGCGCTTGCGGTCGCGGCGGCGCTGCGCCACTGCGCCGAGAAGCAACGGCTCCGGCAGCGTGATCTCGATCGATCGGCCGTTGACCCCGACGGAGACGGTGCGGCGGCGCGCTTCGTCCTGCTCACCGTCTTCGCCAGCGCCGTCGGACTCGTAGGGCGCGACGTCCGGGTCCCATTCCTCTTCGATCCAGCGGGTGTAAACGGCGAATTGGGTGGCGTCGCCGGTGAAGGCGTCGTCGTTAAGCATGCGCTGGTGGAAGGGGATGATGGTCGGCATGCCTTCGACCCGGAATTCGGCGAGGGCGCGCTTGGCGCGGGCGATGGCCTGGTCGCGTGTTTCGCCGCGGACGATGAGTTTGGCCAACATCGAGTCGAACTGGCCGCCGATGGTGGAGCCGGCGCGGATGCCGGAGTCGACGCGAACGCCGGGGCCTGCCGGTTCGATGTAGGTGGTGGCGGTGCCGGGCATGGGCATGAAGTTGGTGCCGGCGTCTTCTGCGGTGATGCGGAATTCGATGGCGTGGCCGGTGGGTTCCAGGTCGGCGTCGAAACGCAGTGGCTCGCCGGCGGCGATGCGGAACTGCTCGATGACGAGGTCCACGCCGGTGGTTTCTTCGGTGACGGGGTGCTCAACCTGGAGGCGGGTGTTGACCTCGAGGAAGGAGATCAGCCCGTCGGAGCCGACGAGGTATTCGACGGTGCCAACACCGACGTAACCTGCCCGCTTTGCAATCGCTTTGGCGGAAGAGTGGATGCGTTCGCGCTGCTCATCGGTGAGGTACGGGGCGGGGGCTTCCTCGATGAGCTTTTGGAACCTGCGCTGCACGGAGCAGTCACGGGTACCGGCGACGATGACGTTGCCGTGGGTATCCGCCAGCACCTGCGCCTCCACGTGGCGGGCACGGTCGAGGTAACGCTCCACGAAGCACTCACCGCGGCCGAACGCTGCCTTGGCTTCGCGGGTGGCGGACTCGAACAGTTCGCGGATCTCGCCGCGGGTGCGGGCGACCTTCATGCCACGGCCGCCACCGCCGTACGCCGCCTTGATAGCCACGGGCAGACCGTGGGTGTCGGCGAAAGCGACCACATCGTCGGCGCTGTCCACCGGGTCTTTCGTGCCCGGCACGAGCGGTGCGTCGACCTCCTCAGCGATGCGCCGGGCGGTGACCTTGTCGCCAAGCGCGTCGATCGCCCTTGGCGGCGGGCCGATCCAGGTCAGGCCCTCGTCGATGACGCGCCGGGCAAATTCGGCGTTCTCTGCCAAGAAGCCGTAGCCGGGGTGGACGGCGTCTGCGCCGCTGTCGCGGCAGGCCTTGAGCACTTTGTCGATATCCAGATAGCTTTGCGACGACGTCTCGCCACCGATCCCAATCGCCTCGTCCGCCATTTCGGTGTACGGCGCGTCTTTGTCGGGGTCGGCGTAGATCGCCACGGAGGCAAGGCCGGCGTCGCGGGCTGCGCGGATGATGCGGACCGCGATCTCGCCGCGGTTGGCGACGAGGACCTTGCGGAACGGAAAGTCATGCATGTGTGCGGTCCTTTCTAGAAGTAGGTGACGTTGCCGATGGTTTGCTGGGCGCCGAACGGCTGGCCGAACGGCTGGCCGAACGCATCGCCGAACACGTTGTCTTCGTAGGCAGCGCCGGTGCCGCCTGCCGCGCCAGCAACGCCAGGTGTGCCGGCAACGGCCTGCCAGGAATGGGCCTCGGCGAGGACGGTGGTCAGTGCTGCCAGTTCGTCGTGGGACAGCGACGTGTCGTCGGTACGAAACAGTGGTGTCATGGTGTCTCTCCTTAAACGGTCGGGGTCGCGGTCGGGTACGTGCCGTCGGCGTTGAGACGGGCATCAGGGTTGAGCAGGAGTGCGATCTCGTCGGCGTGGTCGTCGATACCGGCGAAGCGGCGGTTCTCCACCTGGGTGAAGAGGTCGGCGCGGCCGATCATTCCGGCTTCGAGTCGGCTTGCGCCCTGGGCGAGGCGTTCGGTTGCGCGCTCACGCCAGGCGTCGGCGTCGCGGCCGTCGCGTGTCAGTGCGGCTTCGAACACACCCGGATGGCCCAGCACGACGAGCGCGCCGACGTGGCCGAAACCGAGCGAGGTCAGCGCCGCGGCCTTCACGTTGCCGGCGCCGAGGGCGAGCGGGGAGCGCAGCCACACCAGGTTGGTTGCCTTCGGCTCGATGAGCGGGTCGACGCAGTCCAGGGAGGCGTTCGGCGGGAGGTCGCCGGTGGCCAGCACGTCGAGGAGTCCGCCGGTCTGCAGCAGTGCCGCACCTGCCTTGGAGTGGCCGGTGAGGGTCTTTTGCGAGATGATGTACATCGGCGCGTCCGGGTCGCGGCCAACGGCCGGCCACAGCACCGAGTGCAGTTCGGACTCGTTCGGGTCGTTGGCGTTGGTGGAGGTGTCGTGCTTGGACAGGACGGTGACGTCGTCAGGGGTCAGCCCCAGCGAGGACAGGGAGCGGGCCAGGCGCGAGTCGGTTCCGCCGCAGGCCGCAGCCAGCACGCCGAGGCCTGGTGCCGGGATGGAGGTGTGCGCGCCGTCGCCGAAGCTGGAGGCGTACGCGACCACTGCCAGCACCGGCAGGCCGAGTTCGGCAGCGAGGGTGCCGCGGGCGAGCAGGACCGTGCCGCCGCCTTCGGCTTCGAGGAAGCCACCGCGTCGGCGGTCGTTGGCGCGCGAGATAAAGCGGCCGTCGATCCCTTGTGCCGTCATCTTGGCGGTTTCGGCGGTGGCGTTCATGTCGCCGAAGCCCTGGAGGGATTCGACCTGGACGTCGTCGATACCGCCGGCGACTACGAAGTCAGCCTTGCCCAGCGCGATCTTGTCCACCGCTTCTTCGATGCTGACGGCGGCGGTGGCGCAGGCGCCGACCGGGTGGATCATGGAGCCGTAGCCGCCGACAAGTGCCTGCATGGTGTGGGCAGCCACCACGTTGGGCAGTGCTTCCTGCAGGATGTCGGTCTGGCGTTCCTCGCCGATGAAGCGGGAGACGAACACCTTGTGCAGCGATTCCATGCCGCCAATACCGGTGCCTTGGGTGGTGGCGATGAAGGACGGGTGGACCTTCTGCATGAGCTCCGCCGGGGTGAAGCCGGCGTTGATGAACGCGTCGACGGCGGTGACCAGGTTCCAGGCGGCCATGCGGTCCATGCCGTCGGCCATCTGTGCGGGGATGCCCCACTTGGTCGGGTCGAAGCCGTCCGGCATCTGGCCAGCGACGGTGCGCGTCAGGGTGGCCTTCTTCGGCACGTGTGCCAGGGCACCGGCGTGGCGGGTCACGCTCCATTCGCCGTCGATCTGGCGGATGGTGGTCTTCTCACCGTCGGCCTCCACGTATGCGAGAGCTTCCTCTTCCGTGGCCACGGTGAACGTGATGTCGCGGTCGAGGTAGACCTGCTCGAGGTCGATGGAGCCTTGGTCGGTGAGGAAGTACTTGTCCGTCAGGGTGCGGATACCGCTGCGTGCGATGACATCGTCGCGGAAGCGCTCGTAGATGTCCTCCTCGGCGACCTCTGCGCCGTCTTCGTCGTACCAGGCCGGGTTCGGATCCTCGGACCAGGTGATCAGGCCCATCATCCACGCCAGTTCGAGGACACCGGCTGCGGTGAGGTCGACCTCGCCCGTGCGCGTGATGCCGTATTCGGCTTCGCGGCGGGTGCGGCCGGAGCCCCAGCTGGATACCTCGCCGATGCCGACGACAACCACCATGTCATCAAGTGCGCAGGTCACATCGCCCACAGCTGCAGGTGCAGGCTGGCGCGGGGTGGTGACGTTCGGCAGTGCGCGCACCGTGGCGCCATTGCTTGTCGACGACTCCGTGCCCGCCACATCAACACGTGCATTACGCGCCAGATCGGCGATGGACACGCCTGCGTCCTCGAGCCCACCTGTGAGGTCGAGATCCAGCGGGGACTGCTTCGCCTGCTCGCGGGATTCCTCGGTGACCAGGCCAAGTAGCTGCGTGGAGATCTCCTCCGGGCTCCACACGTGGATACCCGCAGCCTGTGCTGCCGGAACGAGCCCGTCGTTGCCGCCCATCAGGTGCGTGCCGGCAACCCAACCGATGCGGGCCTGCGCCAGAGTCACGCCCTCTGGCCAGCCGGTTTCCGCGGACCACTTGTTTACGATCGCGTCGAAGGCGGCCTTGACTTCGCCGTAGGCGCCGTCGCCACCGAAGGTGCCGCGGTTCGGCGAGCCCGGCAGGACGATGTGTGCGCGCTCGGCAGGGAAGTGATCGCCGCGCTGCGCCAGGTCGGACAGACCAGCGATGGTGCGCTCCACCGACCACAGCAGCAGGCGGGCCTGCGTTTCGGCGTTGCCGCCGACCTCTGCAAGCGAGCCGGACACCGGCGGCGCTGCGAACGGGAAAGCAAGCGTCGGCGTGAGTGCCGGTTTGATGATCTTGACGTCCTTGCCAACGGTTTCCTTCTGCTCCGAGCCGATCCACTCGATGAGCGCATCGATGTCGCGGTAGGACGACAGGTTCGTCGGCACCAGCCACAGGCGCGCACCCACGGAGGCGTGCTCGGCGAAAAGCGTGCGGGCGAATTCCTTGCGCGCCTGGCTGACGTTGGATGCCGTCATGATCACCGTCGCACCGCCTGCGAGCAGGCCCTCCACCACAGCGGTGGCGATGGAACCCGGCGCGGCGCCGGTGACCAGGGCGACGTCGTTTGCGTACGGCTCGTTCGCTGCGGCGTTGGCGGCAGCGGCGATCTCGCCGAGTACGTTGCGACGATCACCCTCCACGCGCTTGGCGTACCACTCGGCCTGCTTGGCCACGGTGGAACCGGTGCCAGCGAAGCGCTGTGGTGCGAGGTCGAGCTCGCCGAGGGCGACGCGGGCGAGGTCTTCGCGGGCTTGGGCCCAGCGGTCGTCGAAAAGCACTGCCTTGCGCTCGTCGAAGACCGGGGTGACCTGCTTGACCCAGCCGGAGCCGAGTTCTGCCTCGATCGTTTCCACGATCGTGGTGTCCGGTGCGGGGATCTCGGCGACCTCGTTTTCGATGCCGAGCTTGTTCAGCAGCGTGCGGGCGGTAGCCACCAGGGTGTCGGTGACTTCGTCCTTGTAGGCGTCGAGCGCAGCCGAATCCACCACGCCGCCGCCGGATGCGCCGCCGCTGGTGGCCTGGGAGACTGCAACGCCGTAGCGTGCGGCGACGTTTTGTACCGCCTGGTCGATCAGTGCGGTGATCTCCGCCTTGGTTGTGGCCGACGGCAGGCTGTTCAGCGAGCCGCCGCGCACCGATTCCTCGGTGCGGCTGCCCAGCAGGATCTCGGCTTCGACGTGCGCGGTCCAGGTTGCTGGCAGGCCCCACGCGGCTGCGAGGTGCTCGCCGACAAACGCCGGCTTCAGGCCCGCGCCACCGAAGAGTTGGCGCAGGCGGGTGCCCACGGCCTCGCTCAAGACAGCGCCGAACGGGGTGTAGCCAGGCGCGGCGGTGTTCACGCGGGTGTTTAGCGTGGCCACGTCGGCTTCAGCAGCGCCGTCGATGGCGGGCACGCCGAGTTCGGCGGACATGTCCATGAGCAGCTGGTTGCGTCGCGACGACACCCCACCGGTGAGCTCCTCAATAGTGTCCGAATCGTTGATCTGCTCGGGGCGGATCTTGTTCTGCAGCGCGAACAGGACGGTGATCGCATCGGCCGCGGTGAAGGGAAGGTCGGACGCGGGTGCGCCGGATGCAGCAGGTGCAGCCGGTGCAGCCGGTACTGGCTCTGCCGGTGCGGCGGGGGCCGCGGGTGCAGCCTCGGCGGCCGGTTGCGGGGCGGATTCTGGGGCCGGTTCGGCGTCTGTTTCGGCCGGGGTGTCGTCGACAAGCACAGGCTCCGGCGCGGACACCACGTCGTTGAGCATGACAATGTCCTGGCTTGCCTCAACGTTGAAGACCGGCACGTGGATGCCAATGACATCCATCTCGCGCTTAGCCAGGTTGGTCAGCGTCGGCGAGGACGCAAGGCCGACCTCGATGACCTGGTCGACGCGACCAAGCAGGTAGTCCTGCGTTTCAATCCAGCGCACAGGCGAGGCGAACTGCCACGCCAGCAACTCGATAAGCAACGTGCGTGCGAGCGTGTTGCGTTCGGTGTTCTCCGGCGTCATGCCCTTGAGGCGCTCGGAGGGGACCTCGTCGGTGACGGCGTCGATGAACTGCTGCGTCAGCGCGAACGGCTTAGCCACCAGGTTCGGGATGTAGCGATCCACCAGCGTGTCCACGTCGATGATCGCCGGCATGTGCTCGTCGAGCTTCTCGGCGAAGTCCGCCACACCCTCGCGCAGCACGCGCGAGTGGAACGGAACGTCCACGCCCGGAACCGTGACGTAGGCGCGCGGCGTGACCGAGTTGGCCTTGCGCTCCAGAGCAGCAAGGCCGCGCTTCGTGCCCGCGACGGAGTACTGCTGGCCCTTGATGTTGTAGTTGACAATCTCCAAGAATTCGCCGGAATCCTGCGCAACACCAGCGACGTAGGCCTCGACCTCTTCCGGGCCGACACCGATCATGTTCGGGCGCAGCGCACCCATGCCGTAGTCGGAGTTACCCTCCGCATCGCGCGGCACCAGGGAGCCCATGGCGGAGCCGCGCGAGTACACGATGTCGATGACCGCTTCCAGATCAAAGATGTTGCCCAGCGCGGCAAGCGCGGTGTATTCACCAAGCGAGTGGCCCGCAAAGTACGCGCCGGAGGCCAACGCGTTGGCCTCGTTCAGGCGCTGGGTCTGGGCGTAGGCGACAACCGCCATGGCCACCTGGGTGAACTGGGTCAGGTGGAGCACACCGTCCGGGTGCTTGAACTCCACACCGCGGATCACCAACCGCGACGGGTTGTCTTCCACAATGCGCTGGATGGAGAACCCGTGGGTCTCGCGCGTGTGGCGGTCTGCGCGGCGCCACACGTCGCGCGCGGCAGCGGAAGCAGCTCGGTCGCCGTTGCCCATGCCCTGGGTCTGAATGCCCTGGCCGGGGTAGACGTAGGCGGTGCGTGGCTGGGCCAGAAGCGCCTGACCACGGGAGACAACGTCGCCGGCGATGCGGCAGGTCACCTCAAGGGCCTGCTGGATGCCGACGCGGCCGACACGCTCGACGGTGATCTCTACCTCGTCATCAAGCTGCACCATGCCGTACATGGAGTAGGTCCAGCCGATGACCTGGCCGTGGCCGGCAGCGAGGTGCTGCGCGGTGGCAGACAGCCACATGCCGTGCACCAGCGGTGCATCCAGGTTGACCAGGGCGGCAGCGTTGGCGGAGGTGTGGATCGGGTTGTAGTCGCCGGAGACCAGCGCGAACGGGGTCATGTCCGACGGTGCGCGGACCACGGTGCGGTCCACGAACGAACGTGGGGTCGGCTCCACCTGATCGCTTGCCGCGCCGCCGCCGTACGCCGGCGCCGGGACTGGCGTCGCGGTGCCGGTGGCGCGACCACGGATGGCAAAGCGCTGCATCTGGGTTGCCACAACCTCGTCGCCAGAGCGCAGCTCCAACTCGACGGTGACAATGCGGCCAGAGGTGGACTCGGCAATAGAAGTGCACTTGGAGGTCACGTCGATGCGCCTGCCATCGGCAAGCTCGGACAGCGGGACACGCAGGTCAATGACGTGATCCAGGTGGACCGCGTTGAGCAGACCCTCGATGACCGGCGTGCCATCAGCCAGCCTGCCGGAGCCCAGCGCGGCGTAGATCGCCGGCCAGCAGGGGCCAACCAGCACGTCCGGCGTACCAACCACAGCGTTGTCGGCCACAGCGCCACCCGTAACTGCGGAGTGCGACGCCAGCAGGGAAGCAGGCAGCGTAAACGACGAGCGCGCCACACCAAACGGTGCGTCCTCGGTCGGTTCCTCGATCTGCGGAATCTCCGTGATCGTGTCGCCGGCCTCGCTGACCGAACCGACACCCGCCAGGCCAGACAGCAGCTCGAAGACGCTGTCGGAAAGACGATCGCCGTCCACAACCGGGGAGGCACCCGTGCCTGCGCCGGCAGGGATCTCGACCGGGATGTTCACCTCACGCACGTAGAACGGGCGCTTATCTTCCGGCAGGTGATCCCATGCGGAATCAGCGTGGATCCGGATCGTCCACTCACACTCACCAGCCGCGTTGGTGGTTGCCTCCACGTCGAAGGCGTCCTCGTCCAGCGCGTATGCCGGGTTGGCCATCAGGTGGCCGTGCCACACCAAGGTTGGGCAGGAGCGCAGGTACGCGGCCTCGTCGGCGGCGTCGCTGCGTCGGGCGAAGCGGGATTCGGCGGTGACGCCGTCGTCGATAAGCATCTGCGTCGCGGCATCCTCGAAGCGTGCCAGCAACTGCGCAACCGGCTCGTTCTTGCGCGTAATGCCAGCAACCGCAACCGGGCCAGGGATGATGCGCACCTGGTCAGCGGTGTAGCGCTCATCCTGCGCCTGCCACAAGGTGTCCTTGCCAAACCAGGACTTCAGATCCGCATTCAGTGCCGGCACCCACGGCATCGGCTTCGGGTAGGCGTAGTGCAGGCCGATCCACCACGCCGCATCGCGCGGGGAAACCACAACCTCGCGTGCCTGCGGGTAGTGCTGCAGCAAGGTCTGAAGACCATCGCGCGGGGAGATCTCGACATCGTCGGGGAAGAGGGTCGGGATCTCACCGTGGTCGGCTTCGTTCAGGCGTGCCTCGATGCGCTGCAGCAACGCGACAAAGCGCGCGTTCCAGGTCTGGTCGATGAACGGATCGGCGAGCTCGACGAAGCGCTCGACCCACTCGGCGTACGTCATCGTCTCCACGTCGCCGAAGTAGGGCTTCGCCGTCTTCGACAGTGCCTCGATGATCTCTTCGCGGTGCGCCGGGTACTCCTCAATATCCAACGAGGCGATAAACCGCGCCGCCTTGGCAAAGGAGTTGTCCAGGTCGTGCAAGTCTGCCAGCAGGTGCGATTGCGACGACGCCACACCGGCCACGCCGCGACCGCGGCCGACCCAACCGCCGTTGTTCTCCGGGGGCAGGCCCGGCGTATCCACGAGCAGCTGCTTGACCGAATCCGTGGCCTTCGCCTCCTTCGTGGCCATAGCCACGGTGCCGACGAACACACCATCCACCGGCATCGCAGACAGCCCGAACTTCTCGGACCAACGGCCCGTGATCAGTTCCGCGGCACGCTCCGGCGAGTACACGCCACCGCCGACGGTGAGCACCGCGTTGTCGTGCGCACGGATCTCCGGGTAGGTCTCCAGCAGCATGTCCTCCAGGTCAACCCAGGAGTGGTGGCCGCCAGCGTGGCCGTCTTCCACCATCAAGATGACCTGGTCGTCCGGGTTCGCTGCCGCGATGGCAAGCGCGTTGCGGATCTGCTGCGTCGTACCAGGCTTGAGCGCAATGTAGGGGAAGCCATCCTGGTGAAGCTGCGCGAACAGTTCCGTGGCTTCTTCCACTTCCGGGATGCCTGCGGAGATGCACACGCCGTTAAACGGGGCGCCGGCCGCGCGGGCCTTTGGCACCATGCGCGTTTGGCCGAACTGCAGGTTCCACAGGAAGCGGTCGAAGAACATGGTGTTGAACTGTGCGGTGCGACCGGGCTGCAAAAACGCCTTGAGGTTGGCGGTGTGCTTGCCAAACTCCTCCTCGGAGTACATGCCGCCACCGGCAAGTTCTGCCCAGTAGCCGGCGTTGGCAGCAGCGGCGACGATCTCGCCGTCCGCAGACGTCGGCGTCATGCCACCCAGGATGATTGGGGACAGGCCAGTCAGCGACGAGAACTTCGTCTGCGTGTACGTCTTGCCGTCCGGCAGCGCAATCACTCGCGGCGCGTAGTCCGAATAGTCCACGCCCTGCGGCAGCTCAGCACCCGGGCGTGCGAGGTCGTCGCGTTTCGCGGCAGTGGACGCATCGAGCACAGCGACGCCGGAACCGTTGGCCAGGTTGGTCACAATGGTTTCCGTCGCCGAATCAAACGTGAAAATGTGGCTCGCACCCTGGGCAATCAGGTCGCGCACGACTTCGGTGAAGTCGAATCGGTCCACCAAAATTGACTGCGCCAGTTCACGCGGGGTGGTGGTTTCAAACGTGATCCCGCACGCGTCCGCCCACTGCTGCGCCAGATCCACACCAGGGGCGTTGGTCTCCACATGGAAGGGGTACGCAACATCAAGCGAATCGAACACCGGCGTGATTTCGGAGCCGCCGTACTCCACTTCCAACTTGGCGTTGTATCTGCTCGCAGCCGCTTCGATGTCCTTGCGTGCCTGCGCGAGCGCCTCCGGGCTGCCGGACAGCACCACGTGGCGGTGCCCATTGATCACGCTGATCGGAGCAGCTTGCGTATCGACGACAAACTCACCGACCTGCTCAGGCGTTAAGCCCCGAACCGAAAGCATCCGGCTGCGCGAGTCGGCGGCACCGTACACGTTGGTCGCGGCGGCACCCATGATGAACGCGAACGCAAGCGCCTTCTCCGCAGCCTGCGGGCCGTTGGCGCGATCCAGTGCGGCAGCGCCCAGGATGCCCTGCGAGTGACCGGCGAACAGTGCGTCGGCGGTGTCCAGGCCGAGCTGCTCGAGGTCTTCAGCAGCAACAATCTGCGATAGCAAAATCGCCGGCGCGCTGACTGCGGGCAGGGCGTCGATTGCCTCGTGCGCAGCATCTGCATCCATCGCCTCGCGGATACGCTGCACAACCCCCGGCACCACAGAGGCCAACGGGCGGGCGACGGCGGCGGTGAGAGACTGGGCGTCGTTAAGCAATTGCTCCATGCGGCTGCGTGCCACAGGAGTCGCAGCAGCATCAGCGAGTGCCTGCTGCCAGGAAGAACCCTGCCCCGGGAACAGGATTGCGGGACGCTTCAGGGAAGAAAAAGAGGTGGAATTCATAACAGTGTCCTTATGGTCCTTTGTGGTCCTTGAATCGGAGCGGGATTAGAGCGGGATATTGCCGTGCTTGCGCATCGGACGCGCCACGGTCTTGTCACGGAAGAAACGCAGTTGCGCTGCGAGAACCGCAGGGGTTTCGCTTGGGAGGATGACCGAATCGATCAGACCGCGCTCAGCGGCCTTGTACGGGTTGAGCATCTCGTCTTCGTAGTCGCGCTCGTACTTCGCAATCAGTTCGCGGAGCTCCTCGTCGCTCACACCGGAGTCGCGGGCGTTAGCAATGTCTTTGCGGTTGATAAAGCCGACTGCGCCAGACGCACCCATCACCGCGATCTGCGCGGTCGGCCACGCCAAGTTCACATCGGCGCCGAGGCCCTTCGAGCCCATCACGCAGTACGCGCCGCCGTACGCCTTTCGCATGGTCACGGTCACCTTCGGCACGGTTGCCTCGCCGTAGGCGTACAGCAGCTTCGCGCCGCGGCGCAGAATGCCGCTGTGTTCCTGGTTCGCGCCGGGCAAGAAGCCGGGAACGTCCACCAGCATGACAATTGGGATGTTGAAGCTGTCGCAGGTGCGGATGAAGCGCGCGGCCTTTTCCGCCGAGTCAATGTCCAAGCAACCTGCGAGCACCATGGGCTGATTAGCGACGAAGCCCACCGGCTGGTCCTCAATCCGACCAAACGCAGTGACGACGTTTTCAGCGCGCTGCTCCATGACCTCCAGGAACTCGCCGTCGTCCGCGATATGCGCAATCACGTCGCGGACCTCATAAGGGGTGTTCGGCGAGTCTGGGATCAGTGAATCCAGCGCGGCAGCATCGGTGGCGTCTGCCTCTGCATCGGTTGGGGTTGCCGGGCGCGGCGCCGACTTCTGGCGGTTGTTCGACGGCAAGTACTCGAGCAAGTCAGCCACCCAGTCGAGCGCATCCTCGTCGGATTCCGCAACGTAGTGGCAGTTGCCGCCCTGCTGCATGTGGATCCAGGCGCCGCCGAGCTCCTCCTGCGAGATCTCCTCACCCGTGACCGTCTTGATCACGTCCGGGCCGGTGACGAACATCTTCGAGGTTTCATCCACCATGACCACAAAGTCGGTCAGTGCGGGGGAGTAGGCGTTACCGCCGGCGCAAGCGCCCATGATCACGGAGATCTGCGGGACCACGCCGGAGGCTTCGATGTTGTGCAGGAAGGTCCGCGCGATCCAGTCCAGCGATACCGCACCGTCTTGGATGCGGGCGCCTGCACCTTCGTAGAGGCCGATCAGTGGACGACCGGTGGTGACGGCAAGGCGCTGAATCTTGGTCATCTTCTCGCCGTAGACCTCACCCAACGCGCCACCGAAGACGGTGCCGTCCTGGGAAAAGATGCAGACCTCGCGTCCGTCGATCGTGCCGAATCCGGTGACAATGCCATCCGTTGCCGGCCGCTTCGCCTGCATCCCGAAGTCATGGGTGCGGTGGCGGGCGTGCTGGTCGAACTCCACAAACGAGCCCTCGTCCAGGAGGTAGTCCAAGCGCTCACGTGCGGTCAGTCTGCCTGCTGCGCGGACCTTCTCCAGTGGTTTTGATCCCATCGGCTCGGCCGCTTCGGTGCGTCGTTGCACGAGGTCATCGTGTTTTTGGGCTGTGGTCGCCGGTGCCGGGCTTGGTACCGGAACCGCTGCCTTTTCAGTCTGATGTACACCTGTAAACGTATTTGGCATGCTGGCATTCTAAACCTACGAATCCGTAAGTTACTAGTCGGTAGGTAAACTCCCAGCAACACAGCAGGTTCTGTTACGAACGCCAACCCCCGATGGACATTCAAGAAATTAGGCTTTGACCATGCATATCGGCATCGACCTCGTGGACGTTTCCTCGTTCGCCCAACAAATGGAATTCCCAGGTTCTACCTTCGGTTCTGTGTTCACCGACCGCGAGATACGCACGTGCAACACGAAACCGAATCGTGCTGCATCGCTCGCCGGACGCTGGGCGGTAAAGGAGGCTTACATCAAAGCCTGGTCCCAAACGATCATCGGCCAGCCCCCGCTTATCACCCCGGACGAGCTCAACTTCGCCGAGATAGAAGTAGTCAACGACGCATTCGGGCGACCTGTGGTCCAGTTGCACGGTGAGGTCGCACGGTTAGGCCCCCACGTCCAAAGCGTCTCCCTGAGCCACGACGGCGACTATGCGATTGCCACTGTGATCGTGGACTAGGGGCGCTTGGCCGGAAGGCTTACCGCCACGCCTGGGCGGCACGGACGAAGCCGGCTGCAAGGGTGCGGCCGGTGTGGGTGAGGTGGTCGTCGCGAAGCGAAAGCTCCTGGGTGACGGCGGCAGCGTCATAACCGCTGCGCGCGGCCCACTGACCTGCAACATCGGGGGAGCATTCGGGGTGGAACTGCACCGAGACGATGGAACCGAGACGCATCGCCTGGATGGGGCAGCGGGCACTCGAGGCGAGCAGTTGCGCGCCGGGCGGGAGCGACACCACTGCATCGTGGTGGGATTCGACCACAACCAATTCGGGATCGAGGGCGCCGAAAAGAGGATCGGCAAGACCAGCTTCGGTCAGCGACACCCGTGCGGTGCCCTCTTCGTCCTGACTGGCTAAGCCGACGGAAACTTCGCCCCCGAAGCAGTCGGCGATGATCTGGTGGCCAAGGCAGATACCCAGAACCGGCATGCCTGACGAATGAGCTGCGCGAAGGAGATCGTGGACGGCGGGTAGCCAAGGTGCGGCCTCGGTGTCCAGGGCGTTGGTGCGACCGCCGAGGAGGATGAGGGCGGAGGTGGTGTCGTCGATACGCGGTGGCGTTTGGTTGAGATCGACGACATCGAGCTCAGCGCCGGCGCGTTCGAGCCATGGACCGAGGCGCTGGAGCGGGCTGATCGGGTCGGGCTGGAGAACAGTGATGCGCATGGTCAGAGGTCAAAAGAAGCGACGCGACGCATTTCATCAGTGACACGGATCTTGCCTTTGCCCTCGCGCTCTCTCTTGAGGATCAGCTTTGCAAAAGCAATCTGGCCACGGGGCGGACGTTCTCCTTTGACATCTTGAACTGCCTCAGGGCGGTTACTCACAGTCATCGCTGCTCCTTTCGTGGGCTTCATCGTAGCGAGTAAACAACCCCCGGTTCCCTCGAATGCGCATCGGGTTAATATGTGGTGCATGCAACGCGTGCTTTCCGGAATCCAGCCCACCGCCGACTCCTACCACCTGGGAAACTACTTAGGTGCCCTGAAACAGTGGATTGACCTGCAGGACGGCTACGAAGCGTTCTACTTTATCCCCGATCTGCACGCGATCACGGTGGACCAGGACCCGGAAGAGCTGCGCCACCGCACGCTTGCTGGCTGTGCGCAGTTGATTGCGCTGGGTATTGACCCGGAGCGTTCCACCCTGTTTGTGCAGTCCCACGTGCCGGAGCACGCCGAGCTGACTTGGGTACTGCAGTGCCTGACTGGTTTTGGTGAGGCCAGCCGCATGACGCAGTTCAAGGACAAGTCGGCCAAGCAGGGCCAGGACCGCACGTCGGTTGGTCTGTTTACCTACCCAGTGCTGATGGCTGCGGATATTTTGCTGTACTCGCCGCAGTTGGTGCCGGTGGGTGAGGATCAGCGTCAGCACTTGGAGCTCACGCGTACGCTGGCGGAGCGGTTTAACTCCCGCTACGGCAAGACGTTCACGGTGCCGGAGGGCATGATCGTGGAGGGTGCGGCGAAGATCTACGACCTGCAGGATCCGACGTCGAAGATGTCCAAGTCGGGTGCGAACCCGAAGGGCATTGTGAATCTTCTGGACGAGCCGAAGACCTCCGCCAAGCGCATCCGCTCCGCCGTGACTGACAACGATGGCGTGATTGCCTACGACAAGGAAAACAAGCCGGGCGTGTCCAATTTGCTGGTGATTCAGTCGGCGCTGACAGGCAAGTCGATCGACGACATCGTCGCCGGCTACGAAGGCCAAGGCTACGGCGCGCTGAAGGTGGATACGGCGGATGCGCTCGAGGCGTTCACCACGCCGCTGCGCGCGCGTTACGACGAACTCATGTCGGACCGTGCCGAACTCGAAGCCATCCTCGCCCGCGGTGCCGAGCGTGCCCGCGAGGTTGCGTCGCCGCTGCTGAAGGACGTGTACGAGAAGGTTGGGTTCCTGGCACCGAAGCGCTAGGAGCTCGCGGCGGGGCCGGGGTCCGCTTCCGGCGTAGCCTCAGCGCTTCGCTTGTGCGGCCCGCAGGCCGTTCAAGATCACGATGACTTCAGCGACCTCGTGAACCAACACGACCGCGGCCAGGCCCAGCACGCCGCTGATCGCAAGCGGCAGCAACACGATGATGATGGCCAGAGACAGCACGATGTTCTGGTTGATGATCCTGCTGCCTCGGCGGGCGTGTTGCAGCGCCTGCGGGATCAGCCGGAGGTCGTGGCCGGTGAAGGCGACGTCAGCGGAGTCGATCGCGGCGTCAGAGCCGGTCGCTCCCATCGCTATGCCCACCGTCGCGCCCGCCAGTGCGGGCGCGTCGTTGATGCCGTCGCCAATCATCGCCGTCGATGTCTTGGAGGAGAATTCGGCGACGATGTTTGCCTTGTCCTCCGGGCGCAGCTCGGCGCGCACGTCGTCGATTCCGGCGATTTCAGCAAGCGCCCGAGCGGTGCGAGTGTTGTCGCCGGTGAGCATGCTCACTTGCACGTCGTTGGCGCGCAGGGTCTGCACGGCTTCGGGAACCTCGGGCCGCAGCTCGTCGCGGACCCCGATCGCTCCGGCGAGGGTGTCATCGACGGTAACCAGGACGCAGGTCTGGCCCTCGGACTCCATGCGCTCAACGTCTGCCTTCAGTGGCCCGGCGTCGATCCACCGGGGGCTGCCCACCAGCACCCGTCGACCTTCGACGGTGCCGCCGATGCCATGCCCGGCTTCCTCGCTGATGTCCAGGGCGGCGGGCGCTTCGGGTCCCGCTGCCGCGATCGCCGCGGCGAGGGGGTGCGTCGATTGCTGTTCAACTGCCGCCGCGAAAGCAAGCACTTGAGCCCGATCGAATCCGTCCGCCGGGACCACGCCGGTAACCTCGGGCTGGTTGCGGGTAAGAGTTCCGGTCTTGTCCACCGCCAGGTGACGGATGCCGCCGAGCCGCTCGAACGCCGCGCCGGATTTGATGACCACGCCGAACTGGCTGGCCGCGCCGATCGCGGCCACGACCGTCAGCGGCACGGAGATTGCCAGCGCGCACGGCGACGCTGCGACCAGAACCACCAGCGCACGGGTGATCCACGTCTCGGGGTCGCCCAGCAGCGAGCCGATCACGCCGACCAGCACCGCCAGGATCATCACCCCGGGCACTAGGGGTTGGGCAATCCGGTCGGCGATCCGGGCGCGGTCACCCTTTTCCGCCTGCGCCTGCTCGACCAGGTCCACGAGTGTGGTCAGCGAGTTGTCCGTTCCAGCTGCGGTCGCCTCGACCTCCAGCACACCGGCGGAGTTAATTGCTCCCGCGGGCACCTCGTCGCCGGGCGCAACCTCCTCCGGAATGGATTCTCCGGTGATCGCTGAGGTGTCAAGGCTGGATCGTCCGGAACGAATGATGCCGTCCGTGGCGATTCGTTCCCCGGGGCGCACGAGCATTAGCTCGCCAACCTCAAGGTCCTTCGCTGCGACCTCGACCGCCGTGCCGTCGCGCAGCACCGTCGCGGTCTGCGGCACCAACTTCAACAGTGCCCGCAGTCCGCTCTGGGCCCGGTCCATCGCCTTGTCTTCCAGTGCCTCGGCGATCGAGTACAGGAACGCTAGCGCCGCGGCCTCTCCGACGTAACCGAGGATCACCGCGCCGACCGCACTGATCGTCATCAGCAAGCCAATGCCGAGCTTGCGCTTCGTGACAAGGTTCCGGATCGCTCCAGGTGCGAACGTGTAAGCGCCCAACAGCAGGCCGACCCAGAACAGTACTGTCGCGGGAGTCTCCAAGTCGGACCAGTCCAGTGCCAGGCCTATGAAGAGGGCTATGCCGGAGAAGATCGGCAGTAGCAACTCGGGGTCCTTCCACCATGGCCGATCGAGCTCTTCGATCTCCGCGGCGGGTTTGTGTTCGCATCCACACGCTGAACTCATGCGTCCGCTCCCTTCTCGCCGCAGCCGGGCACCGAGCACTCAGAGTCGATGCATGGGGCGTTTTCGTCGACAGCCAGCGTCGCGTTCACCAGCGCGTTGAGCGCTGCCGCGAGATGCGGATCGGCGATTTCGTAGCGGGTCTTGCGGCCCTCCGGCTCGGCGACGACGATGCCGCAGTCACGCAAGCAGGTCAGATGATTCGAGACGTTTGAGCGGGTCAGGTCTAAGTCGCGCGAAAGCACGGCTGGGTAGCTCGGGCCGTCGAGTAGTGTCATCAGGATTCTGGAGCGCGTCGGATCCGCCATGGCCCGGCCGAGCCGGTTCATGACGTCGAGGCGTGAAGCAATGGTCAGCATGCGCTGAACTGTACAGTGGCTACTGAACTGGCGCAAGGCGTGAGGAGTCTGCTACTGCCTCCGCCCCCGCTACGCCGTTTCGCAGGCTCCTCTACGATGTGTTCGGTAAAGCACATCCGTTTAGAAGGGACGTCCGTCGATGGCAACCTCGACATCGCCGCGTAAGGCGTACACCGACGAACAAGGAATCGAGCGCGCCTCGAAGCAACAGCAAGAAGGCCTAGAGGCGAAAGTAGAGGAGAAGGCGCCCGCTGCGGCTCACGTGCTGCGGATGAACGAGCGCTTCGGTACCGAAGGCGGCAACCAGCTTGCTGGTGGCATTACGTACTTCTCAGTGCTGTCGCTGTTCCCGCTGCTCATGCTGCTTTTCGCTGGCCTCGGTTTCTTCCTGAGTGCGCGGCCGGATCTGATCCAGGAGATTGAAAACCAGATCACCTCCTCCGTGGACGGCGATCTGGGCGACATGCTCAATGAACTGGTCAATGCTGCTATTGATCAGCGCGGTGCCGTTGCCGGTATCGGTTTGCTAACCACTCTGTGGTCTGGCCTGGGGTGGATGAACAACCTGCGCGTGGGCGTGTCCGCAATGTGGAAGGTGGATGCGAACGAGGGCGGCAACTTTGTGACGAAGAAGTTGGCCGACCTACTGGGCCTGATCGTGCTCATTGTCCTGTTCGTGGTGGCTGCAGGCGTGACCGCGGTTGGCGTGTCCGGCTGGACCAGCACCGCAATGGAGCGCCTCGGCATCGGTGATTTCCCGGGCGCGCGCCTCGTGGTGTGGGTCGTTGGATTCCTGGTCAGTGTGCTGGCCAGCTTCTTGGTCATGCTGTGGGTGAACATGTACATGCCGCGCACGAAGGTGCCGGTGAAATCAGGTCTGAAGGGTGCGCTGCTCGGCGCGGTTATCTTTGCCATCCTGCAGCAGCTCGCAGGCCTGGTGATCTCTTCCGCTACCGGTAACCCGGCGGGAGCAATCTTCGGCCCGATCATCACCCTCATGGTCGTGCTGTACCTGATCTGGCGCGTGGTGCTCTACGTTGCAGCATGGACTGCGACGACGCAGGAGTCCCTGGACGCAGCCCCGGCGGAGGTTCCGGAGCCGGCCGTGATCAACATCCGTGCAGGTGCGGTGCGTAACACCGATAAGTCGGCGTCTACCGGCAAGGCGCTTGGCGTCGGCGCCGCGCTTGGCGCTATCGGCGTTGGCCTCGCTTCCGTGCTGACGCGAGACTAACCACAGCGGCAAGCAACGCAAGGGCCACAACGCCCGCGACGACAAGGTAGGACCACCAACGGTTCCAGGCCGTCTCCTCTTCCACACCGGAGTTCTTTTCGGGCGTGGGGGAGGGGGCGGCTTGTGTCGTTTCAGGGGTGTTGGTCTCTGGGGGCGCTAGCTTTGCGACGACACCGTCCACCCCATACGCCGCATGCAGCAGCATCTGCGCCTGCTCCCAGGCGCGGTGTTCGTAGGCAGTGGTGTCTAAGACGACGGCGACGAGGCGGCGGCCATCGTGGTTGACCGCACCGACGAAGGTGTGGTTGGCGTCGTCGGTGTAGCCGGTTTTTCCACCGATGCCGTCGGGGTCGTTGAGGTAGAGCTTGTTGTCATTCCACAGCTCAAACGCTGGCAGGTCGTCGAATCCGGGGAACGTGTAGGACTCGGTGGCGACGATGTCCGCGAACGTGGGGTTCGCAAACGCCGCTTTGTACGCCAGGCCCATATCCCACGCGGAGGTGGACATGCCGGCGCTGTCCAGGCCGGAGTAAGAGGTGGCACGGGTATCGGTCATGCCGAGGGTTTTGGCCATCTCGTTGATCTTCAAAAGCGTCATCTCGTTGCCGCCGAGCGCCTGGGCGAGCGCGTGGGCGCAATCGTTGCCAGAGGCCAACAGCAGACCGTGGAGCAGGTCGTTGACGGTGTAGTCGCCGCCCTCGCCGATGCCTGCGGCGGAGCCTTCCTGGCCCGCGGACTCGGCGGATACCGGCACTTTTTGATCCAACGGCAGCTCGTCAATCACCACCAATGCCAGCAGCACCTTGATAATCGATGCCGGACGGTATCGTCCGTGCGGATCCTTCATCGCCACCACGTCGCCGGAATCCAGGTCAGCCACCAGCCACGCGGATGCGAGCACGTCCTGCGGAACCTCGTAACCGTCGGCGACGCTGACCCCACACGGCCCGTCGTAGGTCACCGGCAACGCGTCCGGCGTGCTTGTGGCCCGTTCTGAGGTGGAGACAGGCTCCGGCGGCCAGGTTGCCTGCGGGCAGTTATCGGTATCGGGTGCTTTGTCGCGCTTGGGTGGGACCCAGTTGCCGGTGTCGTCGTAGTAGCCGGTGGTGGGGGCGGCCGGCTCGATGGCATCGGTTGGGGCGGGGGTTTCGGCGTCTTGCGCGTTCGCTGTCAAGCACAGCCCCATGCTCAAACACACCACCGGAACTGCTGCCAACGTGCGCTTGATCATTTAGGACCCCTTCTGTTTGTAGCGGGTGACGAGGCGGTCGATGAGCTCGTCGGTAAGTTTCTCATCGGAAAGAATGATATCGAGCATGTCAGCATGCATCGCCTCAGTTTCCTCCGGATCTGGTTCTACCTGGTCATCGTAGGAATCGCCGGAGAGATCCATGCCGATGCCGTCGAGGAGCCCCTCGTCTTCAACAGGGGTGTCAATTCCCGTGGCTTCTGCGAGCATCTCCGCATCAATAGCGGGGAACTGGGTGGTGAACTCGGTGAGGAAATCATCCGCATCGCTCATCGCCTGCGCCGGGCGCTTGCCCTTGCGGATCTCCGCATCGATGCGACGCTGCAACGCCTTCTCCATCTGGCGGTGGCGCCAGGAGCGCACACGGGTTGGCTCCAACTCGCGGGCCACCGCGCGTGATTTGTTCTCAGCCTTGCGCGCAAGCGTGGCTACCTGCGTCGCCGTCGCGTTCACAGTGGTATTTACCGGAGCGAACTCCGAGTCGGTGGAAATGCGCCAGTTGCCGTAGTAGCCGAACAGGAACAGGGCGAAACTGGCAACAGGTCCGAGAATCATGCCCCAGGCGAGGTAGCCAGTGGCGTTGCCGATCAGCGTGATCACTGCACACGCCACTGCCGGCAGCACGGTGGGTTGGTTACCGCCAAACACTGACGGTTCTTGGCCGGTGACCACGTCGCGGATCATGCCGCCGCCGGTCGCGGTGAAGACACCCATCATGATGGTGGGCACAACCGGAAGCCCGTACTGGATTGCTTTCGACGCACCCGTGGACGCCCACAATGCGGAGACCAACGCGTCGCCATGCGATTGCAAAAATTCCCATGCGCGGCCCTTGAAGTAGGTGAACCTGGCGATCAACGCGCCGGTAAACGCAAGGATCAGGTACTCAGGCTGGCTCATTGCTGCGACGGTGCCCTCGTTGATCAGCACGTCGCGCAACATGCCTCCGCCGAGTGCGGAAAGCATCGCGATGAAGAAAAACCCCACGATGTCGTAGCCGAGTTGGCGTGCCAGGGTGCCGCCAATGACACCCATGAGGAGCACGCCGGAGATGTCCATCCAGTGATAGATGGCGTTGATGAGGGGGTCGACCTGGTCCACTGCCATAGCCGACCATTCTAAACCTCAGGTCTTAGAACTTGGAGAAGCGCTTGATCAGCTGGTTTTCCATCTCGGTCCACGCTTCTGCCTTATCGGTGAACGGTGCGGACGGAACGTAACCGGCGGCGCGGGTGGAGCCAAGCATGTACGCCAGGTAATCCTGCATGCGCGGGTTGGCCAGCAGCAGGGAGTTCAGCGAATCGTCCTTCGCCCAGTCGGCGGCGTCCGCGAGCAGTTCGTAGGCCTTGGCCATCTGCTTGGTGTCTACCGCGTCGGTGCCCTTGGCAATGTCGGCGGCGATGCCGTTAAACGAGTAGGAGTTGTCCGGGTGAACCTCCACCTTGAGATCACCAGCGTTTGCCGCGTTGAGGATGTCCTGCCAAGTGGACACGCCTGCGAGGTCGTGGTCGTCGTTTTCCAAAATCCAGCGGCCGAGGTGCTTCGTGGACGGGAAGGTGATGATCTCGCCGTACTTACCCAAGAACACCGGCGCGCCGTTCAGGTACGTGCGCAGCGTGTACACGCTCTGGCCCTGGATGGAAACCTTCACCGGGTCGATGCCAGCAAGGCCCCAGACGGAGGAATCGTACGGGTCCTGCGCGGCGGCCTGTGCCTGCTCGTCGGCGCGGCGCTGCTCCTCAGCCGCTGCGCGTGCTTCCTGTGCTTCAGCAATAGCGGTGGTTGCTGCGGCAACCTCGTTCGCATCGAGATCTTGCGTATCGACGACACGCACCACCTCATCCAGCGACTCCACAACCTGCTTCCAATTGGTCAGCACAACGCGGCCCACACCCGACCATTCAGACATGCCGTTCTCGCCCGCGTAGTGGTCCGCGCCACGGTTGACGTTGCCCAAAATGGAGTGGGAGGCGAAGAAGATCTGCGCATGCTCAGCGCTGGCCACCTCGGCCAGCGAACGCGACACCTGGAAGACGCGTGCCAGCGACGAGACGTTCTCGTGGCTCGGACGACCCGCTAGGAAGTTCGGGGCGCCAATGATGTCGTAGTACTGCTTGTCACCCGGCACGACGCGGTCGTCGCCCTGAGTGTTAAACGCCTCCCACTTCGGGTGATCACTCAGGTCATGCGACGGGTTGGTGTTGAGGTAGGCCAGAAGCTCCTCGGGGGAGTTGAAGGCGAGGACCGATCGGTCGTCGCCAAGAAAGGCCTGCCACTGCGTGCCCTTCTCTTTCCAGGTTGGGGCCCACAGGGTGTAAAAATCGCCCTCGGTCAGGGACAGTTTCACGGGAAGGATCGCGCGGGTACTCATGGGGTGAGAGTCTACTCAACTCACAGCCAGCAGATTAACCGGTTGGCCGCCAGAACCCGTAGAACGGCATTCCGATGTTCTCGGTGCGCACCGGGTTCATCTGTACCGGGTCGCCGGCCTCAATCATCATGCCGTCGCCTGCGTACATTGCGGCGTGGCCCGACCAGAGCACAAGATCGCCCGGCTGCAGTTCCTCGTAGGACACCTGCCTGCCAACCGTCTGGTCGGCGGCGACGCGCGGGATGTCCATCCCCGCCTGGCTGTATGCCCAAGATGTCAGCCCGGAGCAGTCGAAGCCACCAGGGCTCGACCCTCCCCAGACATATGGCGTGCCCAGTTGGCTTTTCGCTGCGGCCACTGCGGCTGCGCCGACTGGTGAACCACCCTGTGCCGGTGCTGGCGTGGGCTCCGGTGGAGGAGCAGACATTGGCGTGACCTCAGGCGGAGCAGGCGCGGGGACCGTGGCTGCGGGTTTCGGTGCAGTCGGCAGCGCCGCGGCCACAAGCTGGCGCGGGGATGATGGCACCGAGGCCGATAGGCGCTGCAACTCTGCGTTCGCTGCCTCACCGAGCGCGCCCGGACCCGGCATGACACGGGCGGCCGCCGCAGCGGTCGACGCCCCCAGTTTCGTCGCAAGGGCGCCCAGGTCCTTCTCCAAGCTCTGCAAAGCCGCCATCGCAGCATCGAGCGCCTGACAGACTTGTGCCGCGACAAACGCCGCTGCACCAATTGGGCCGATTGGTGTCGCCGCAAGCGCGGGCGCTGCCGCGGCGTTGCGCATGAGACCGATTGCAATAGAGACAAGCTCGGCGACCGCGGCCGAAGCGCGGACTGACCCGCGCAGGACTGCGTCACTGATATCTGCACGGTAGGCCGCCAGGTCGGATGCAGCCTGCAGCCTGGTTTCTCCGCTCGCGTTAGCAACCTGTGCGAGCGGGCCGAAGTCCTTGAAGTCCGGCATGCGATAGCCCGGAAGGGTCGGAAAATCGATGATGTCTGACATGGACAAAATCTGTGCCGCAGCAGTACCGATATCTAACGAGAAGTTCAGGTGGCGGTTGTTTGTCACTGACGGCGGCCCGCCTAGCGAGGAAAGCGCGTCGAGCATGGTGCTAAGGGTGGGGTTCATAGTGTCGCTCCAAACTTGTGGCAGGTGGCGGTATCGACGGCGCACGCAGCATCAACGGTGAGGTCCATGGTTGCGGCGATGCGCCGGGCTTCGTCGCGAAGCAAATTGGCGTCGCTGTTCGCTTGCTCGATAGCGGTGGACACTGCGTTGTGGAATTCGCTCAATGGCCACACATCGGGCACTGGCACATGGTTGAGGGCGCGCAGCGAGGCTGCGTCGTTGCGTAGAGAATCGGTCATGGAAAACACGGATGCGGAATCAAATTGAAAGACAGTCATGCACATTGGACGGCGAAAACCCCACGCCGGTTCCCTCGTAGGAGAAAAAACTTTGGTGAATTAGCATGGGCGGCATGGACATCACGGTTATTAACCACCCGCTGGCTGCTTCGCGGCTGACCATTATGCGCGACAAGCGCAGCGACAACGCAGCTTTTCGTGCGGCGTTGGCCGACCTCGGCGCAATGCTGATCTACGAGGCGGCGCGTGATTTGAAAGTCGAGCAGTTCGACACCGAAACCCCAGTTGCGGTCGCTCAAGGCACGCGGCTGGCCACCCCGCCGATCATCGTTCCGATCATCCGAGCCGGTCTGGGCATGATCGACCCAGCACTGTCGATGATCCCGGACGCCCAGGTGGGCTTCATCGGCTTGGCTCGCGACGAGAAAACCCACGAACCGGTGCCGTACCTCGAAGCACTGCCCGACGATCTGTCTGGACAGCCTGTGTTCCTGGTGGACCCGATGCTGGCAACCGGCGGCTCGCTCATCCACGCCATCGATCTGCTTGTTGGCCGCGGTGCGGACGACATCACGTGCATCTGCATGGTCAGTGCACAGCCGGGCGTGGATGCGCTCAAGGCTCACGGCGGGCCTGTCCGCCTGGTTACCGCGACGATCGATCCGTCGCTGAACGAGGACGCCTACATCGTGCCTGGCTTGGGCGATGCCGGTGATCGTCTCTACGGTCCGCGCAACATCGACCTCTAACGCGCATAACGCGCGCACAGTACAAGCGCAGCGCAAGGTCTACGCGCCACGGAACCGAAAATAACCGTGGCGTGCACACTTGCGCTGCGCTACATTGTGAGCACAACAACACAACAGCACAACGACAAAACGACGCAGCCAGGGGGAGAGCTGTCATGGGGGAATTGCTACCGGACTCGCACTGGGCCAGCTACGCGCTGGGCTTGGGGGAACGTATTCGCGCGCTGCGCATCATGCGGGGGTTGAGCCAAACGCGCCTTGCGGAACTCGCTGGAGTGTCGCGCTCGCTTGTGTCCAACATTGAGCGCAACGACTACAACGAGCGGGCTGCCGACCCAACCTTAAGCACTCTCTACCGCATCGCTCGTGCGCTGCACGTGCCACCTGCGATGCTGTTGCCGGGCAGTCTTGACGATGTCGACGATGCCTACGTGCTCCAAGGCCCTGACGCCAAAGTGGAGGCGATCATGTTCCAGTGGCCACGCAGTCCGTACGACACTGCCCGGTTTTCCACCGCCTATCTTCAACCCGGCGCACCGAGGGGAACACCAGTGTTTAGCGTTGCTGAACAGATTCAGCACTGCACTGAAAACGCAGTACCGAAAAAGCAGTGCGCTTCTAGCGTGGCGACGACCCCGGCGTAGACTCTGTGCAACATATGCACTTGCTTGTACCCGCTGTACAGGACGACCTTAAGGGAGGACGCGTGAGTAACGCCGGAATCGCTACAGCCGTGGCGGCTTGGTTTGATCAAAACCAGGACAAGGTCGTGGGGTGGCGTCGGCACATTCACTCACACCCAGAGCTATCCAACGAGGAAGTGGAAACTACCAAGTTTTTGGTCAACGTACTGGAGGAACATGGTCTGAAGCCGGTGTGCTTCCCGGGCACCGGGTTGTATGTGGACCTTGGTCCTACCGAAGGCAAGCGCTTGGCGTTTCGCGCAGACATCGATGCGCTGCGTGTGCCGGAGCAAACCGGTTTGCCGTTCGCGTCGGTGAACCCGGGCGTGTCGCACTCGTGTGGCCATGATGTGCATACGACGGTTGCTCTGGGCCTTGCGTGTGCGTTGTCCACGATCGAGCTTGAGCAGGGTGTTCGCGTGATCTTCCAGCCTGCGGAAGAAGTTATGGGCGGCGGCGCGCTGGACGTGGTCAAGTGGGGCGGGTTGGAAAATGTTTCCGCGATTTATGCGGTGCATGCCGAGCCGCATATCCGTGTTGGGGAGATCGGCGTGCGCACCGGTGCGATCACCTCAGCGTCTGACGTGATTCGTATCGAGGTCCAGGGCCCCGGCGGACATACGTCGCGCCCGCAGTTAACCGCCGATGTGGTGTACGCAATCGGTGCACTGATTACCCAGTTGCCGGCGTTATTGTCGCGCCGGGTGGATCCGCGCACAGGCACTGTGCTGGTGTTTGGCCACGTCAATGCGGGTGATGCGGCGAATGCGATTCCGAAAGTGGGTGTTTTGGAAGGCACGTTGCGCACGGCGGATATTACGACGTGGCGTGAGATTGAGGACTTGATTACGGACCTGATCGACCTTGTCGTTGCGCCGACCGGTTGCACGTACCACCTGGATTACATCCGCGGTGTGCCGCCGGTGCTTAACGACGACGCCGCCACCGCCCTGGCCGTCCAAGCCGCCCGGTCCGTGGACCCGCACAGTGTTGTCTCCGCCCCGCAATCCAGCGGTGGGGAGGACTTTTCGTGGTACCTCGAGCACGTACCCGGCGCGATGATGCGCTTGGGTGCGTGGAACGGTGAGGGTGAGCCACAGGATCTGCACCAGGGGAACCTGAATGTTGATGAGCGGGCGATTGGGGTTGGGGTTCGTTTGTTCGGTGCGATTGTGGAGCAGTACTTCCGGGTGGGTGAGGTTTCTCCGGCTCCGGGTAGACTGTGACGTTGTTTAACCTGTCACGTCAAGTCTGAAACTTTGAGGAGAGCCGTTTTGTCCAAGAAGATCGTCATCATGGGTGGAGGCCCCGGCGGATACGAGGCCGCGCTGCTCGCGTCGAAACGCGGCGCAGACATCACGTTGGTGGAAGATTCTGGGGCTGGCGGCTCGGCGATCCGTAAGGACGTTGTGCCGTCGAAAAGCTTCATTGCGGGCGCGAACATTAAGACGGACTTGCGCCGCGCGGACGATATGGGGCTCAACCACACGTTGGGTGACGCGAAGCTGTCGCTGCTGGCGCTGAATGAGCGTGTGAAGCAGTTGGCGGCGGAGCAGTCCAGTGACATCCGCGAGCAGCTTGAGCGCAAGGGCGTGCGCCTGGTCAAGGGGCGTGCGCGCTTCTCTGATAAGCAGGTCGGTCACACTACGCATGACATTGAGATTGTCACCGAGTCTGGTGAGACTGAGCACGTCAGCTGCGACATGGTGCTTGTGTGCACGGGTGCGAGCCCGCGTGTGCTCAAGGGGGCGGAGCCGGACGGCGAGCGCATCCTGAACTGGCGTCAGATGTATGACCTGCAGGAGCTGCCGACCCACCTCATTGTGGTTGGTTCTGGCGTGACTGGTGCGGAGTTTGTCTCTGCGTTTGCGGAGCTGGGCGTGAAGGTGACCATGGTTGCTTCCCGCGATCGCATTTTGCCTCACGACGACGCCGACGCCGCCGATGTCTTGGAGAAGGTCCTGGCGGATCGCGGCGTGCAGTTGGAGAAGGACGCGCGTGTGGAGCGTGTGGAAAACACAGGTGACGCTGTGGTCGTGCACACCACTGATGGCCGCGCCATTGAGGGTTCGCACGTGATGATGTCCATCGGTTCTGTTCCGAATACGGCGGATCTGAACCTTGAGGCTGCAAAGGTGGAGACCACCCCGTCCGGCCACATTCATGTGGACCGCGTCTCGCGCACTAACATCGCCGGCATTTACGCTGCGGGCGACTGCACGGACCTCATGCCGCTGGCGTCGGTCGCGGCGCAGCAGGGCCGCACTGCCGTTGACCACGCGATGGGCGACGGTGTCAGCCCGATCCGCCTGAAGACGGTTGGCAACGCCGTGTTCACCCGCCCGGAGATCGCTGCCGTGGGTGTCACGGAGCAGGAGATCCGCGACGGCAAGGTTGAGGCAGACATCTACAAGCTGCCCTTGTCGACGAACCCGCGCGCCAAGATGCGTTCCCTGCAGTACGGATTTGTGAAGATCTTCGCCCGCAAGGGCTCCGGCCAGGTCATCGGTGGCGTAATCGTGGCGCCGACGGCATCCGAGCTGATCTTGTCGCTGACCATCGCGGTAACCAACAGCCTCACCGTCACCCAGCTGGCTAACTCGATGGCGGTGTACCCGTCGCTGTCAGGTTCGATTACCGAGGCGGCGCGCCGCCTGATTACAAAGTCGGATCTGGACTAGCCGGAAACGCACGTTGGGGGCAGCGGGTGCGCGGACACGTCGCGCACCCCGGACCAATCGGGGTAGCTGACGCCGGGGCCAGATCAAGGCCGTCGGCGTACACCAGTTGGGGTGCGTATGCGGCGTCGCAGCCAAGCGCTACGGCGTGCTCGCGCCGGGGCTGACCAAAGCCCACGGCGGGACCCTGCACCATGCGCGCAACCCACATCTGTGTGCGCCCGTCCGGGGTGGTGGAGACCTGCCTGGTCACACGGTTTGGGGTTTCAAACGCACGGTGCACCACCCATAGCGGGCAGGTATCGCCGGAGACGGCGAAGCGGAACGACGTGGTGGCCTGGCGCTTGGACACATTTCCTGCGCGGTCGGTGCGCATAAATACAAACGGCACAGCCTGCGCGCCGGGGCGCTGCAGTGTGCCGAGGCGTTGGCAGGTGGATTCGAATCCGGTGCCGAAGCGGGCCGAGATGACATCGATGTCGTAGCGCGTCTCGTGGGCAGCCTGCAGGATCTCGGAGTAGGGCATGGTCACGGCGGCCGCGAAGTACTGGGCTAAGCCGTGGGTGGTGACGTTGCGGGCCGGGGTGTCGTCGATACGCGCAATGAGCTCTGACATCACGTCGCCGTGGGCGAGATTGCTGTAGCGGTAGGACAGCTCGAAGCACTGTTGCGCTTCGCTCAAGCCGGAGCGCAGGCGGATCTCGCGGGTGGTGGTGTCGATGTCGGAACGCCCCGACTCCACAGGCTGGTTGAAGCGCACGGTGTAGCCGAAGTCGCGGTCGAGGACCGACGCAAGACGGGTCAGGCGCAACTGGCGGCCACCAAGATGCTCCGCAAGCGTTTCGGCCGCTGAATCCAGGGAGTGGAAGTAGTTGCTGTGTTCCTGGAAAAAGCTGCGTGCGTACTCGTAGGGGTTGGGGGCTTGCTCGTTGAGGCGCTCGGGGATGGTTCGGACACGCTCCGCAAGGGTAGGGAAGTGGCGGGCGAATTCCTCCAGCTCGTGCTGCGCGATGCCGGGGAGCAGTTCCGAAAGGGCGGCTGCGGTTTCGCGTTCGGCGTCGCCGGAGAAGAAGGAAGCATCCACCCCGAAGGCGGACGTTAACTGCAACAACACGCTTGCGGTGAGTGGGCGCTGATCGTTTTCCAACTGGTTGAGATAGCTCGGCGAGATGCCGACGAGGATCGCCGCATCGGCTTGAGTGAGGTTGCGAGCGGTGCGCAGTGTGCGGATCTGACCCCCCGCGTACAGTTTTGCCATCGTTGATTTTGCTCCTTCTCAGCCGCTTGGCCTGGTGATTTGCAACACTTTGCAAGTCTGTCAGTTTCAGGACGCAAGAATACGCAACTTCCACTATGATGCGCAACACACTTTCGCCCCTAATATGAGGTTCATCATCATCTCGATCGCCAGAAGGAGCCGAAGAATGATCCAACACGAGGTACGTACCCATAAGTCCGCAGAAGACTTCCCGATTGAAGAGCATCTGGCCTACAAGATTGCCAAGGTCGCGGCCGACCCGGTTGAGGTGCCGGAAGATACCCGCGAAATGATCATCAACCGCATCATCGACAACGCTTCTGTCGCTGTTGCCTCCTATAACCGCCGCCCGGTCGCCGTCGCCCGCGCAATGGCCAAGGCACACCCGGCAGACAACAAGGGCGCACTCGTTTTCGGCGAAGACGGCACCTACTCCGCAGAATGGGTCGCTTTCGCAAACGGCACCGCCGTGCGCGAGCTCGACTTCCACGACACCTTCCTGGCAGCCGAATACTCCCACCCGGGCGACAACATCCCGCCGATCCTCGCTGTTGCACAGCACAAGGGCCTCGACGGTAAGGCGCTGATCCGCGGCATCGCCACCGGCTACGAAATCCAGGTCAACCTGGTCAAGGGCATCTGCCTGCACGAGTGGAAGATCGACCACGTTGCACACCTTGGCCCCTCGGCCGCAGCTGGCATCGGCACCATGCTCAACCTGGACGTGGACACCATCTACCAGGCAATCGGCCAGGCGCTGCACACCACCACCGCAACCCGCCAGTCCCGCAAGGGCCTGATCTCCTCCTGGAAGGCATCCGCCCCGGCGTTCGCCGGCAAGATGGCCATCGAAGCGGTGGACCGCGCCATGCGCGGCGAGGGCGCACCGGCCCCGATCTGGGAAGGCGAAGACGGCTTCATCGCATGGATGCTGCACTCCCCGGAGCGCACCTACACCGTCCCGCTGCCGGCAGACGGCGAGCCGAAGCGCGCGATCCTGGACACCTACACCAAGGAACACTCCGCCGAGTACCAGGCACAGGCTCCGATCGACCTGGCTCGTCGCATGAAGCAGACCATCGCAGACGCAGGCAAGACCACCGCCGAGATCGAGTCCATCGTGCTGCACACCTCGCACCACACCCACTACGTCATCGGCACCGGCGCGAACGACCCGCAGAAGATGGATCCGAAGGCATCCCGCGAGACCCTGGACCACTCGATCATGTACATGTTCGCTGTCGCCCTTGAGGACGGCGGCTGGCACCACGTCGACTCCTACACCCCGGAGCGCGCAAACCGTCCGGAGACCGTCGAGCTGTGGCACAAGGTGTCCACGGTGGAGGACCCGGAGTGGACCCGTCGCTACCACTCGCAGGATCCGGACGAGAAGGCATTCGGCGCCAAGGCTGTCATCACCTTCAACGACGGCACTGTCATCGAGGATGAGATGGCTGTCGCCGACGCCCACCCGTACGGTGCTCGTCCGTTCGAGCGTGAGAACTACATCCAGAAGTTCCGCACCTTGGCTGAGGGCATCGTCGATAAGGACGAGCAGGACCGCTTCCTCGCCGCCGTGCAGGATCTGGAAAACCTCACTGACCTGACCGAACTTAACATCCGCGTCAACGACGCAACCCGCGCCGCTGCAGAGGAGATCCCGGGAGGCATCTTCTAATGTTCAAGCCTGACACAACCCCGAACGAGCGTCGCAAAGCACTGCGAGCATCGCTTGTCGACGAAAAAATCACCACACTGCCCGGCGCCTTCAACCCGCTGACCGCGCGCCTGATCGAGGACATCGGATCCTTCTCCGGCGTATACGTCTCCGGCGCCGTGGTAGCGAACGACCTGGGTCTGCCAGACATCGGTCTGACCACGCTTTCCGAGGTTGCAAACCGCGGCGGCCAGATCGCCCGCGCCACCAACCTGCCGGTGCTCATCGACGCCGACACCGGCTTCGGCGAGCCGATGTCCGCAGCCCGCACCGTCGCCGAGTTTGAAGCGGCAGGCCTGGCTGGCCTCCACCTGGAAGACCAGGTCAACCCGAAGCGCTGCGGTCACCTCGACGGCAAGGAAGTTGTGCCGCGTGACCTGATGATCCGCCGCATCACCGCAGCGGTGCGCGAGCGCCAGGACGACGACTTTGTCATCTGTGCCCGCACCGACGCCGCCGGCATCGAAGGCATCGACGAGGCCATCGAGCGTGCGAAGGCATACGCCGACGCAGGTGCGGACCTCATCTTCACCGAAGCGCTGTACTCGGAGGAAGACTTTGCCAAGTTCCGCGCCGCCGTGGACACGCCGCTTCTGGCCAACATGACCGAGTTTGGCAAGACCGACCTGCTCAGCGCCCAGCAGCTGGAAAACCTCGGCTACAACGCCGTGATCTGGCCGGTGACCACCTTCCGTATCGCCATGGGCCAGACCGAAGCAATGCTGCGCGACATCGCAGAAACCGGCACCCAGGTGCCGTGGCTGGACAAGATGCAGCACCGCGCCCGCCTCTACGAACTGGTGCGCTACGACGAATACAACCAGTTCGACCAATCCGTCTTCACCTACTCGAAAGACACCTACAGCTCCACCTTTGAGCAGTAGGCCGCCACCACCAACACCACCACCAAGAAGGAGTGAATCATCATGACTGAGCAGGAAATTCGTAAGGGCCTCAACGGCGTTGTCGCTGACTACACCGCAGTGTCCAAGGTCAACCCGGAGACCAACTCGCTGCTGTACCGCGGCTACCCGGTCCAGGAACTGGCAGAGCATTGCACCTTCGAGGAAGTGGCATACCTGCTGTGGAACGGTGAACTGCCGACCGAGGAGCAGTTTGCAGAGTTCCGCGGTGGCTGCATGGAAAACCGCGACATCGATGAAGAACTGATCCAGATCATCAACTTCATGCCGAAGGACTGCCACCCGATGGACGTGCTGCGTACCGCAGTGTCCTACCTGGGTGCAGAGGATCCGGAGAAGTTCACCCCGGATTCCGATCACCTGCGTGGCATCGGCCGCAAGCTGCTGGCCAAGCTGCCGACGATTGTCGCAACCGACATCCGTCGCCGCCAGGGCAAGGAGTACATCGCCCCGAGCAAGGAGAAGGGCTTCTCCGAAAACTTCCTCTGGATGGTTTTTGGTGACGATGAGAAGTCCCCGGCCAACATCCCGTCCGACATCGAGGCGTTTGAGAAGACGATGATCCTCTACGCCGAGCACTCCTTCAACGCCTCCACCTTCACGGCCCGCACGATTGCCTCGACGATGTCCGACGGCTGGTCCGCAATCACCGGCGCAATCGGTGCCCTGAAGGGCCCGCTGCACGGTGGCGCCAACGAGTTCGTCATGCACCACATGACCGAAATCGGCGACCCGGCCAAGGCAGAGCAGTGGTGCCTGGACAAGCTCAAGAACAAGGAGCTCGTCATGGGCTTCGGCCACCGCGTGTACAAGAAGGGCGACTCGCGCGTGCCGACGATGGAAGCCGCCTTTAAGAAGCTCGCTGCGGAGCACCCGGAGAAGGACGCTCAGAAGTGGGTCGAGATGTACGACATCATGGCCAAGACCATGCACGACAACACCTCGATCAAGATCCGTCCGAACCTGGACTTCCCGTCCGGCCCGGCCTACTACATCCTGGGCTTCGACATCGAGTTCTTCACCCCGCTGTTCGTGATGTCCCGCATTACCGGCTGGACCGCTCACATCATCGAGCAGTTTGAGAACAACTCCCTGATCCGTCCACTCTCGGCCTACAACGGCCCGGAGGAGCGCCACGTCAAGGCGTAAGCGGATCACCCCCGAAACGCGGGTCGTCGCAACGCGGCGCCCGCGTTTTTGCACCCCCGCGTTAGGGTGCAAACGTGTCACATTCGTTGGCGAAAACGACCCAAGAAAAGTGTGACCTGTACTAAACTACCCGTTGCAGTATGACTTCGATCTTTCCTTGAGGAAAGGAACCAAATGAACCCGGATAACCTCCCGCTTAATGACCTGCCAGCATTCAAGAAAATCCTGGTAGCTAACCGCGGTGAGATCGCCGTTCGTGCCTTCCGTGCAGCCTTTGAAACTGGCGCGAAGACCGTCGCGGTCTACCCCCGCGAGGACCGTAACTCGTTCCACCGTCCGTTCGCGGACGAGGCAGTCCAGATCGGCGAGGCCGGCCAGCCGGTCAAGGCGTACCTGAACATCGACGAAATCATCCGTGCCGCGAAGCAAACTGGCGCAGATGCCGTCTACCCGGGCTACGGCTTCCTCTCCGAGCGTGCTGACCTGGCTCGTGCCTGCCGCGACAACGGCATTAAGTTCATCGGCCCGACCCCGGAGACGCTGGACCTGACGGGCGACAAGTCCGCCGCTGTCCAGGCCGCTGAGCGTGCCGGCCTGCCGGTGCTGAAGGACTCTGAGCCGTCGTCCGACCCGAAGCAGCTGGCAGAGTTTGCCAAGGACTTCGAGTTCCCGGTGTTTGTGAAGGCTGTCGCCGGTGGCGGCGGACGCGGCATGCGTTTCATTGAGAAGATCGAGGACGTTGAGCGTCTCGCAGCCGAGGCATCCCGCGAGGCTGAGGCAGCCTTCGGTGACCCGAACGTCTACATCGAGCGCGCCGTGATCCGCCCGCAGCACATTGAGGTGCAGATCATGGCTGACTCTTACGGCAACGTGGTGCACCTGTTTGAGCGTGACTGCTCCGTGCAGCGCCGCCACCAGAAGGTTGTTGAGATCGCTCCGGCGCAGCACATCACGGAAGAGCAGCGCCAGAAGATCTGTGCCGACGCTGTGGCGTTCTGTAAGGAAATCAACTACGAGGGCGCAGGTACGGTCGAGTTTCTTGTCGACGAGTCCGGCAACCACGTCTTCATCGAGATGAACCCGCGCGTGCAGGTCGAGCACACGGTGACCGAGGAAGTCACCGGCATCGACATCGTAAAGAACCAGATGTACATCGCCGCCGGCGCGAAGCTGGAGGACATCCACCTCACCCAGGACCTCATCGAGGTCAACGGCGCAGCCCTGCAGTGCCGCATCACCACCGAGGACCCGGCCAACGGCTTCCGACCGGACTCCGGCGTGGTCACCGGCTACCGCTCCCCGGGTGGTGCAGGTGTGCGTCTCGACGGCTCCGTGGCCGTCGGTACCACCATCACCCCGAACTTCGACTCCCTGCTGGTCAAGATGACCTGCCGTGGCCGCAACTTCCAGGTCGCCGTCGACCGTGCCCTGCGCGCCCTGAACGAGTTCTCCATTACGGGCCTGTCCACGAACATCGGCTTCCTGCGCGCCCTGCTCAGCGAGGACGAGTTCCGCAACGAGCGCATCAACACCGGCTTCATCGCGGACCACCCGCACCTGCTCGAGGCTCCGGCGGCAGCTGACGATGCTGGCAAGATCCTCGATTACCTGGCATCCGTTACGGTGAACCAGCCAAACGGTGCTCGCCCGACGAACATTCAGCCGTCGAAGAAGCTGCCGGAATCCAAGTACGGCGATCTGCCGCGTGGTTCCCGCGACGACCTGCTTGAGCTCGGCCCGACAAAGTGGGCTGAGAAGATCCGCAAGCAGACCGCACTTGGCGTCACCGAGACCACGTTCCGTGATGCCCACCAGTCCCTGCTGGCAACCCGCATCCGCACCAACACCCTGGTTGCGGCCGCGAAGCATGTGGGCCACCTGACCCCAGAGCTGGCCTCCGTTGAGGCATGGGGCGGCGCCACCTTCGACGTGGGCATGCGCTTCCTCCACGAGTCGCCGTGGATGCGTCTCGACGAGCTGCGCGAGGCAATGCCGAACGTAAACATCCAGATGCTGCTGCGTGGCCGCAACACCGTCGGCTACACCCCGTACCCGGACAAGGTGACCAAGGCGTTCGTCCGCGAGGCCGCTTCCTCCGGCATCGATATCTTCCGTATCTTCGACGCGCTCAATGACGTGTCCCAGATGCGCCCGGCTATCGACGCCGTGCTGGAGACCAACACCACCGTCGCCGAGGTGGCCATGGCGTACTCCGGCAACCTGGTGGACCCGAACGAGGACCTGTACACGCTGGACTACTACCTCAACCTCGCCGAGGAAATCGTCGAGGCAGGCGCCCACGTCCTGGCGATCAAGGACATGGCTGGCCTGATGCGTCCGGCAGCAGCAGCCAAGCTGGTCACCGCGCTGCGTGAGCGCTTCGACCTGCCGATCCACGTCCACACCCACGACACTGCGGGTGGCCAGCTGGCGACCTACCTCGCCGCAGCGAATGCGGGTGCCGACATTGTCGACGTCGCATCCGCCCCGCTGGCCGGCACCACCTCCCAGCCGTCGATGTCCGCCCTCGTCGCAGCGTTTGAGAACACCGAGCGCGACACCGGCATCGACCTGCAGGCCGTCTTCGACATGGAACCGTACTGGGAAGCCGTGCGCCAGGTGTACGCACCGTTCGAGTCCGGCATTCCGGGCCCGACCGGCCGCGTGTACAAGCACGAAATCCCGGGTGGTCAGCTCTCCAACCTGCGCACCCAGGCGAAGGCCCTTGGTCTGGAAGACCGCTTCGAGCTCATCGAGGACTACTACGCAGGCGTGAACGAGATCCTCGGTCGCCCGACGAAGGTCACCCCGTCCTCCAAGGTGGTTGGCGACCTGGCCCTGCAGCTCGTCGGCCAGGGTGTCAGCCCGCAGGAGTTCGCAGAGAACCCGCGCAAGTACGACATTCCGGAATCCGTCATCGGCTTCCTGCAGGGCGAGCTGGGTACCCCTCCGGGTGGCTGGCCGCTGCTTCGCGACAAGGCACTGGAGAATCGCTCCGAGGTCGACCACACCGTCCAGGTGCCGACGGAGCTCGAGCCGGATCTGCAGTCCGACGACCACAGTGTGCGTCGTGCGGCGCTGGATCAGCTGCTGTTCCCGAAGCAGTACGCCGAGTACCAGGAGCACCTGCGCACCTACGGCATCACCGACCAGTTGGGTGACAAGACCTTCTTCTACGGCCTTGAAGAAGGCGTGGAGACCATGATCTACTACGGCGAGATCGACGAAAACCGTCCGCCGCTGGTGGTCAGCCTCGACGCTGTCGGCGAGCCGGATGAGAAGGGCATGCGCCAGGTCATCCTGACCGTCAACGGCCAGGTCCGCCCGGTTGCCGTCCGCGACGAGAACGTCGAGTCCACCGTCGCTGAGGTGGAGAAGGCCGACGCGTCCAACCCGGGCCACGTTGCCGCACCGTTCGCTGGTGCCGTCACCGTCACGGTGAAGGAAGGCGACGAGGTCAAGGAAGGCGACCCGGTCGCAACCATCGAGGCCATGAAGATGGAGGCCGCGATCTCCGCACCGAAGTCGGGCGTGATCGAGCGCATCGCGCTGACCAAGCCGACCAAGGTGGAAGGCGGCGACCTCGTGGTGGTTATCGCCTAACGCTTAGGCGGTGAAGTCCTTCACGTCGACGGCCATGACATTGTCGTGGCCGTCGACGTTTTTAAATCCGAAAGTTTCGTAGCGGTGGCGGGCACGCTCGTTGTTCGGGTCCACCCACAGCGCCACCTTCGGCGCACCCTGCTTCGCGGCCAACTCCACCGCGGCAGCCAGCAGCCGGACGGCGAGTTTGTGCCCTGCGTAGCGGCGTTCCACCGCAATCGCGATTTCCGGAATATCGCTGCCCAGGTTCGCCCAGCCCTGCTCGGGCGTCGACCAGTAGCGCAGCCACACACCGCCCGCCGGCACGCGGAACTGATCGAACGCGAGAACGCCGCCCTCGGCTTCCGGATCCCAGTTTCCGACGTAGTCGTCAGACCCTTCAGCTTCCTCTTGGCCGATCTCGCCGTGCTCGTCACCGAACACGTCGGTAAGAAAGTTCAGCCGGCGCAGGTACGTCCGGTCAGATTCGGTCGCTTCACGTAGTTCGAACTGAGGTGTGTAATCCATGCGCACCACGTTAATCTTTTCCCATGCTTCGACGCATATTCCTATCGACGACCACCGCAACCACCCTTGCCCTCACCCCCATCGCCAACGCCGAGGTTCCGGTGGTGGAGCAGGGCGCCCGCGTGGTAGTCGTCGATAAGGGCATTTGCTCCATCGGATTCAACGACCCCAACCAACGGATTAGCTACACCGCCGGACACTGTGGCGAACACGGCAGCCGCGCCGCCGTGGGCCAGGCGAACGGAACGTTCTATCCCTCCACGGAGTTTGGTAGGTCTGCGACCGGCAACGACTGGGGCATCATCCGTTGGGACGACGGCGTCCACCTCGGGGCGAACACGATTACCACCGACAGCGTGGTGGACCTCGAGAGCCTGCAACCTGGCGACGAGATCTGCCTGCTCAGCCGGGGACAGCAGCAGTGTGGTGCGTACACCGGCCGTGTGGGCAACAACGTCTACTGGGACGGCGGCGCTGGCGTGAAGGGCGACTCCGGGGCACCCGTCTGGGCGCCCGGTAGGGGACTGGTGGCGGTCTACTCAGGCGTGAGCACAGTCTCGAACCGGAAGGGCGAGTCGGCCTCTTTGAACCGTGCCTCGAAGCCGCTCAACGGGCCAGGCGTGACGGAGGCGCAGGAGATCGAGCTGATCAGCGCCACGAAACCGATTGGTACGCCCGTTACCCACGACGCCGAGACCCCCGAGTCGCCCGCGACCGATGTGGCTCACTCTGGCTCGAGCGCTTCTCCGGAGGCCATCGCCACGATTGTTGTGGCGGTCGCCGTTGTGTTGGGCTTCCTCGTGCCGTTTATCGGACCTGTGCTGGAGCAGTTCGCCGTTTCCGTAGGTCTGCGCTGACGGATTGTGGCGGAATGTGTCAGGCGGCCTTTGAAGGTGCATAAAACGCCTGGTCGCAGCGTCGCAAAGAAAAGCCCTGACAGATTCTGCAAAATCTGTCAGGGCAATGGGTGGGACAAGCGCCACCGAAGCAACCCGCTACTTCAGCTCCATAAGCACGGCGCCCTTGGACACCTGGCCGCCAGCCTCGGCGGCGAGGCCCGTGACGGTGCCGGCCTTGTGTGCCTTGACCGGGTTCTCCATCTTCATGGCCTCGAGGACCAGCAGGACGTCGCCTTCAGCAACCTCGTCGCCTTCGGAGACGTTGACCTTGATCACGGAACCCTGCATGGGGGAGGCGACGGCGTCACCGGAGACAGCAGCCTTGCCTGCGCGGCGCTTCTTCGGCTTGCGCTTGGCGGGGCCTGCGGTGACGAGTTCCTCGGGTAGGGCGACTTCGACGCGGCGGCCGTCAATTTCAACGGCAAAGGTGCGACGGGTCGGCAGGTCGGTGTCGGCGTCGTCACCAGATGCATCGGCGCTGGACGCGGGCAGTTCGCCGTCCCACTCTTCCTCGATCCAGCGGGTGTACACGTCGAAGCCGTCTTCGGTGCCGACGAATGCCGGGTTGTCCAGGATGGCCTGGTGGAAGGGGATGACGGTGGGGAAGCCGGTGACCACGTATTCGCCGAGTGCGCGGCGGGCACGCTGGATGGCCTCTTGGCGGGTGGCGCCGTAGACGATCAGTTTCGCCAGCATGGAGTCGAACTGGCCGCCGATGACGGAGCCTGCGCGCACGCCGGAATCGACACGCACGCCGGGGCCGGTGGGCTCAGCGTATGCAACGACGGTGCCCGGTGCCGGCATGAAGTTTGCGGCGGCGTCTTCGCCGTTGATGCGGAACTCAATAGCGTGGCCACGCGGAGCCGGGTCTTCGGTCAGCTGCAGTTCCTCGCCGCGGGCAATACGGAACTGCTCACGCACGAGGTCGATGCCGGCGGTGACCTCGGTGACGGGGTGTTCGACCTGCAGGCGGGTGTTGACCTCCAAAAACGAGATCAGCCCGTCAGAGCCCACGAGGTACTCCACGGTGCCGGCGCCGTAGTAACCTGCTTCGCGGCAGATGGCCTTGGCAGAGGAATGGATGCGCTCGCGCTGCTCGTCGGTGAGGAAGGGCGCTGGGGCTTCTTCGACAAGTTTTTGGAAGCGACGCTGCAGCGAGCAATCACGCGTACCGACGACCACAACGTTGCCGTGCTGATCAGCCAACACCTGCGCTTCAACGTGGCGGGCCTTGTCCAGGTAGCGCTCCACGAAGCACTCGCCACGACCGAACGCTGCGGTGGCTTCGCGGGTGGCGGACTCAAACAGTTCCGGAATCTCTTCGCGGGTGTAGGCGACCTTCATGCCGCGACCGCCACCGCCGAAAGCTGCCTTGATGGCAACGGGCAGGCCGTGCTCGTCGGCAAACGCAACGACCTCGTCAGCGTTGGCCACGGGGTCCTTAGTGCCGGGCGCCATGGGGGCGTCGGCGGCTTCAGCGATGTGGCGGGCGGTGACCTTGTCACCGAGTGCCGCGATGGCCTCCGGCGACGGGCCGATCCAGGTCAGGCCAGCGTCGATGACCTTCTGCGCGAACTCGGCGTTCTCCGAGAGGAAGCCGTAGCCCGGGTGGATAGCGTCGGCGCCGGACTTCTGCGCGGCGTCGATGACCTTGTCCATGTCCAGGTAAGACTCGGCGGCGGTGGTGCCGCCGAGGGCGAAGGCTTCGTCGGCAAGAGCGACGAACGGCGCATCGACATCAGGGTCTGCATACACCGCGACCGACGCAACACCTTCGTCCTGGCACGCGCGGATGACGCGCACGGCAATCTCGCCGCGATTAGCGACGAGCACCTTGCTCAGGCTGCGGGGCAGATCAGTATTCGGTGCGGTGGTGGACACGAAGCAATCCCGTCCTTCAATCGGAAATACGAACCGTCAGAAAATCGGACAAATGTCGTTCTATGTTACAGCCCCACCACGGGAATCCCCTTTAGCCACGGGGACGCGGACCATGTTGCCCCACTCGGCCCAGGAACCGTCGTACAGCGCAACGTCCTCGAAACCGAGAATATTGTTCAGGACGTACCAGGTGTGCGACGCGCTTTCGCCCAACTGGCAGTACACCACTGTGCGCTTCTTCGGATCGAAATCCTTGTAGATCTCGCGGATGTCCTCCAACGGGCGGAAGCGCGCGTTCGGGTGCACGGAACGGCCCCACGGGACGCTAAACGCGCCCGGAATGTGGCCCTGGCGCAGCGTCGGTACTTGGGGTTGCACAGGGGCGGTGCCGTCGCCGCGGTAAGCGGGGGCTGGGCGGGCGTCGATAAGCTGCTCCGGCGGATTATCCAGCAGCTCGGAGGCGAAGGTGCGAACTGCGGTGTCCTTGCGCTCCACCACGGGGTAGTCAGACTCGGGGTAGGAAGGAACGACGAAGGACGTGTCGCGCTCCTCACCCATCCACGCGTCGCGTCCGCCATCGAGCAAGCGCACGTCGGGGTGGCCGAACAGCTCGAACACCCAGGCGGTGTAGGCAGCCCACCAGTTGGCGTGGTCGCCGTAGACCACCACCGTGTCGTCGCGGCTGATGCCGCGGGACCGCATGAGTTTGGCAAAGGCTTCGCCGTCGATGAAGTCGCGGTTGAGCTCGTCGTTAAGATCGCTCTTCCAGTCAATGCGCACCGCGCCCGGAATGTGGCCGATGTCGTAGAGGAACGCATCCTCATCACTTTCGACAACCTTCAGACCATCCACGCCGAGCCGCGCCGAAAGCCACGCGGCGGTGACAAACTTCTCAGGATGTGCGTAGTCCTTGAACTGGGGATTGTCGTCGAGTTCGATACCCACGTCAGCTGCCTTTCGTCTCTGCGGCCCCCGCCGGAATAGGCGAGTGAACAATCACCGACAAGGATACAGGTAGTACCAGCAAATCCCGGCCGGAATCGGCGAGAAACCTCGCCTCGCCACAACAGGTGTGAACTTGCACACTATCAATTCTGCCGCCCTGTGTGGGTCGCTTTAAGCCGATAGAGTCAGAGACGGAACACGACGGCTACGGCTGAGATGTTTCGCGAGTTTTTACCTACCCCGCCGATGCATGCGCTGACCGCATTCACACGCTGCGGGACAACATCATGAAAGGGATCACCGTGCACAAGGCGATTGTTGTCTTCGAGGTTGAGGGCGGCTCCGACAAGTACATTGACGGCCACCGCAAGGACACCATGCCCATTGTCAACGCCATCAAGGAAAAGGGCTGGCACGCAGAGGTTGTCTACTTCCGTCCGGAGTGGGCCGACGACCTGTTCACGTACGTCTCCGAGAACTTCGACGGCTACATCTCGCGTGTGAACCCGGGCAACATCCCGGGCGGCGAAAAGGGCTACTTTGACCTGCTTACCCGCCTGTCCGAGGCCGGCCTGGTCGGCATGTCCACCCCGCAGGAGATGATCTCCTACGGTGCGAAGGATGCCCTGGTGAAGCTGAACAAGACCGACCTTGTGCCGGAAGATACCGCCGCGTACTACGAGGTTGAGGACTTCCACAACACCTTCCCGACCTCCCTGTCCTACGGCGAGCGCGTGCTCAAGCAGAACCGCGGCTCCACCGGCTCCGGCATCTGGCGCGTGCGCCTTGCCGACGAAGCCCTGGCCGACTCCGTCGAACCGGGCACCGCCCTGCCGCTGGACACCAAGCTCAAGTGCACCGAGGCCGTGGACAACCACACTGAGGAGCGCGAGCTCGGCGAGTTCATGGACTTCTGTGACCAGTACATCGAGGGCGACAACGGCATGCTCGTGGACATGCGCTTCATGCCGCGCATCGTCGAGGGTGAGATCCGCATTCTGCTGGTCGGCCCGCACCCGGTGTTCGTTGTGCACAAGAAGCCGGCTGAGGGCGGCGACGCGTTCTCCGCAACCTTGTTCTCCGGCGCGAAGTACACCTACCAGAAGCCGGAGGAGTGGCAGGAGCTCGTCGACATGTTCGCCGAGGCCCGCCCGGTCATCGCCGAGAACCTCGGTGGCGACAACATTCCGCTGATCTGGACCGCGGACTTCATGCTTGCCGATGACGACGAGACCGGGGAGGACACCTACGTCCTCGGCGAGATCAACTGCTCCTGCGTCGGCTTCACCTCGGAGCTCGACATGGGCATCCAGGAGATGGTGGCCGAGGAGGCCATCAAGCGCGTGGAGGCGAAGCACGCGTAAGCGCTGGCTTTTCGACGACACCAACGCCCCGGCCCGAAAATCCCGTGCCGGGGCTTCTTGTCTGTCGTGACCCGGTTTTCGCCGACCGGGAATGCGAATCGTCTAGTTGCATTTCGGAGCTGCTAGACGATCCGCATTTTATTGATATCTGTTTTCAATATCACCTGGGGAAATGCATCCGGGGACTCGTGATCGTCTAGTGCCCCCTCACAGGCAGCTAGACGATCTGCTTTTGACGCCTACCCCAGCAGCTCCTTTACGCTAGCCGGGTCGGCATCGGAGAGCATTTGGCGGCAGCGGTCGTACTCGGCGTCGTCGCCAATCGCCTTGGAGGTCAGCGCCAACATCGCAATCGCCTTGAGCACGCCACGGTTCGGCTCGTGGGACGCCGGGACCGGACCCCAGCCCTTCCAACCGTTGGCGCGCAGGCGGTCCAGGGAGCGGTGGTAGCCGGTGCGGGCGTAGGCGTAAGCGATGAGTTTGTCGCCGGATTCGAGTTCGCGCTCGGCGCGGGTGGCCCAGACGGCGGGGGAGTCGGGGTGGGCGAGCGCGGTGTCGTCGGCAAGGAGGTCCTTGCCGGTGGCCGGATCGGCGGGAAGTTCGATGGGCTTCGGTGCAAGCATGTCGTTGATTTCCATGATGGCCAGGCTACCCACAACGTGCGCTACGCGGTCCAGAAGTCGGAGGCGTCCAGTCCGAATCGGTACAGGCAGCGGCGAAGCAGCGGCATGGATAGGCCGATGACGCTGGTGGGGTCGCCGTCGATGGAGTCGATAAACCAGGAGCCGAGCGCCTCGAGTGTGAACGCGCCGGCGCACTCCAGTGGCTGACCGGAGCGGGCGTAGGCCTCGATGTCGGCATCGGACACGTCACCGAAGCGGATTGCGGTGGTGATGGTATCCACGACCCATTCGCCGCCGAACCACACCGCGTGTCCCGTGAGCAGGTGCGCTTCCTTACCGCGCTGTGCTTTCCACCGGCGGATAGTTTCGTCGACGGTGTGGGGTTTGCCCAGCAAGGTGTCGTCGAGAAGCAGCATGCTGTCGCAGCCAACAACAACGTCGTCGGGGAATTCCGCAATTGCGGTCTCGGCTTTTGCGCGGGCGAGGGTGGCCACGGTGGTGGCGGGTGGGACGTCGCCAAGTACAGCGATCACCGCATCCTCATCGATGTGCGCGGGGCGCAGCACCGGGGTGACGCCGCCTTGTTCGAGCAGCATGCGTCGCGACGGCGACTGCGACGCCAACACCAACCGCATTAGAAATACGCCGCCGAATCGAACGCGTGCGGATTAAACGCAGTCGCCGGGTGGGACGCACCCCACATGTTGGCGTCCGGCTGCACCCCGGACTGCTTGCGTTCGCGCTGGAGCTGCAGCAACACCTCGGTCAGCGCCTGCAGTTCCGCCTCGGTGGGGTTGCCTTTAACTACCTGAATATCCACGTCAGCCTCCTTACAGCGGGATGTTGCCGTGCTTCTTCTGTGCCGGGTAGGTCACCTTGCGCTCAAGCAGGCGCAGACCCTCGAGGACGCGGGCGCGGGTGGTGGACGGTTCGATGACGGCGTCGACCATTCCGCGCTCAGTGGCCACGTACGGGTTGAGGTTGTCCGCGGCGTACTGCTCCTCGTCGGTGCCGATCGCCTCGGCGGCGGTGGTGGCGTCTGCCAGTGCGATCTTTGCGGTCGGCCAAGCGAACACCAGGTCCGCGCCCAGGCCCTTCGAGCCGAGCAGCGCGTACGACGGACCGAACGCCTTGCGGGTGACCACGGTGATCGTGCCCACCTGGGCCTCTGCAAACGCGTAGGCGAGTGCGGCGGCGGCTGCGGCGGACCCGGAGCGCTCCTCCTCGACCGACGGGAGGAAGCCGGGGGAGTCCACGAACTGCACGATCGGCAGGTTAAACGCGTCGCAGGTGCGGATGAAGCGTGCGGCCTTGCGTGCGGCGTCGCGGGTCAGGCAGCCAGCCAAAACACTCGGCTGCGTTGCGACGACACCAACCGCGCGCCCGCCCACGTGCGCAAAACCGGTGACCACGGAACCTGCGAAGCCAGCGGAGAGTTCCAGAACGTCGCCGTCGGTGACCGAAGCCAGGATGTCGGTGACGTCGTAGGGCTGGTTGTCGTCGTCAGGCATGAATGTGTCGAGGTCGGCCTCCGTCGCAGGGGCCTCGGCGTTGTCGGCACCCAGCGGGGAAGCGGCCTTGTTATTCAGCGGCAGGTAGCTGACCACGGTACGGGCCAGGTCCACCGCTTCCGTATCGGTCGCGGCGACGAGCTGCGCCAGGCCAGTCTCCGCGGCGTGGACGGCGGTGCCGCCAAGCTCATCGGAAGTCGTCTCGGCGCCGGAGACCTTGCTCACGATGTCCGCCGTGGTCACGTGCAGGGACGCGCCCTCGGCCATGACGGTGATGTCCGCCATCGGGACCGTGGTGGCAGCGAGCGAGGCGACATCCCCGGCCACGACCGCGATCTGCGGAATCAAACCCGACGCACGGGTTGCCGCACGCAGGATCTGTGCCTGCATATGCGCGGTGACAATGCCTTCCTTCCAACGCGGGCCAGTCGAGTCATAAATACCGATCAGCGGCACGCCGGTCTTGGTTGCCAAGTCGTAGATCTTGAGGATCTTCTCGCAGTACACCTCACCGACCTGGCCGTCGAAAATCGTCGGGTCTTGGGAGAAGACGCAGACACGACGGCCGTCGATCAGCCCGTAGCCCGTAATCACACCGTCGGTGGAAGGCTTGGACTTGTCCATCTTGTATGCCTCGACGCGGTGCTTGGCCAGGGCGTCGGTCTCCACGAACGTGCCGTCGTCGAGAAGCGAAAGCACGCGCTCACGAGCAGTGGTGCCGCCAGCCTCGTGGACAGCATCGATCGCGTCCTGACCGACCGGTGCCTGCGCCTCATCCAGGCGATTGCGCAGATCCTGAATGCGGCCAGCCGTCGTGGTCATGTCGGGTTTAGATGAACTCATAACGCCCCAGTCTAGATTCCGAGATTGTTCCTGCCACATTGCCTATCGACGGCGCGTCGCCGGACGTTTCGCTACGGCGGGGCGTGGTTGGCCTGGCCGGGGCGCGGGGTTGGGGTGAGGGAGCGGGGAACACTAATTGCCGAGAAGCGCGAGAGGCATAACGATCACACCGTCACGTCGTACATAAGCCTGTTTCCCCGTGGTAAGGACCATGAGGTTGGTGACGCGGTCTGGAATACGTTCGCGCAACCATAGGAGGTGTCGGACGTCGGCGTCGTCGATATGAGGCTTCAGCTTGACCTCCACCCCGAGCACCTCCCGTTCAGCGCCCTCAATGATGAAGTCGACTTCCCGCTCTCCCGCGTTGGACCTGAGGTGGTAGACCTTGGCCCTGTTTGCTTGGGCCAGTACACGCAGGGTGAGCGCGCACAGAGACTCGAAAAGCGGCCCGAACATGTGCGCAGCACGGTTACTCAAGAGGCCAGATGGGGATATTCCAAGAAGCCTGGCAGCGAGTGCAGGGTCAGCCAAGTGATGCTTTGGGCCTTGCTGCAGGCGTTTGAACTCATTGTTTTCTGGAACCCAACCAGGAACTGGATCAAGCAGCCAAATCTTTGCAAGGTGCTCACGATATGCGAGTGTGGTCTTCTGATTTGGTTGTTCAGTCTGACCGCCGGTGGTCGCATCAAGCAGTCTGGAGTAAGCGGTGGTAGTGGCTGTTGCAGCAGCGTATGCGCGCAACCAGCTTCGAAGCGATTCCGGCCGTCTCACCTCGTATCCTGCATCGGGAATATCACGATCGATGATTCGCTCAATGTAGGAATCCAGCAGTGTGACCTGGATGAGCGGATTCGCGGAAGCGATGGCGGGGAATCCGCTTCCGGTGATGAGGCGTGCGTAGTCGTCGAGCGTACAGTCAGAAGAACCAGTTACATCGGTGTTTCCGGCCAAGATCCCGGCGAAGCTGCATGTGGGGTTAGCGACGCCACGTTCATGCACTGCCATTGGTCGCATTCTCAGTGAGACGATGCGTCCGGCCCCAGAGTGTGAGCCCTTCGGGTCGACTGGAGTAGCAGAGCCGGTGAGGAGGAAGCGCCCGGGCCCAGCGCCCTGATCTACTTGGCGTCGGACAGAATCCCAGATCTGGGGAAGATGCTGCCACTCATCTAGTAGAAGAGTTTCATCTGGTGCGGAGGAGAGCGAGAAATCTGCCTCGGCAACGTTCCTCATATCGGGATCGTCGAGATACCAAGCAGCGTTGGCTCGGCGCCTTGCGGTGTCGGTCTTACCCACACCTTTTGGTCCGTCAATTGCGATTGCGGGCAGGTGAGGCATGAGGAGATCAAGCTCGTCATCAAGCGTGCGCCGAAGATAAGACATACGGGTAGTGTACAGCACGAATAGTTCCTACTACCTGATTTTCAGGACTTCTACTACCCGTTTTTCAGAAGGGCTACTACCTGATTTTCAGGACTCCTACTACCCAATTTTCAGAAATGGGGTGCCTCTTCGGCGAAGCGCGCTAACTGACCTTTGCGGGGAGAGGGGCACCGAAACCCCAACACCCCGCCGCCTACTACGCTCGTGACCATGAGTGTCAAGGACGTGCAGGCAATTCAGGACAAGGTGGCCGGATACTGGACTGACGTGCGGTGGGTCGAGTCCACCGGGTCGACGAACGCGGACCTGCTCAAGGACGGTTCCGCGCCGGGCACGGTGCTCATCGCAGACGAGCAAACCGCTGGCAAGGGCCGCTTGGGCCGCCATTGGGTGTCTCCGAAGGGCTCGCAGTTGGCCATGAGCATGGTCATCGACGTGACCGATACCCCGCCGCCGTTCGGGTTGCTGTCTATCGCGCCGGGGGTGGCGGTGACGGATGTGGTGCCGCAGGCGCAGTTGAAGTGGCCGAACGATGTGCAGATTGGCGGCAAGAAGATCGCTGGCATCCTCTCGGCGTTGGATATGCCGCGGGTGATTGTGGGCATCGGCATTAACGTCGCTATGCGTCCGGAGGATCTGCCGGTGGAGACCGCCACCGCCCTGAACCTGGAGGGCATTGACGTGGATTTCGACGAGTTTGCCGCCGACATCCTCGCCGCGATGGGCCGTCGTTTGAAGCAGTGGCAGGAGCGCGACCCGCAGTTGTTGGAGGATTACCGCAAGGTCTGTTCCACGATCGGCCAGCAGGTTCGCTTGGAGTTACGCGAGGGGGAGGAGACGGTGCGCGGCCTGGTCACGGGCATTAATGATGAGGGCGAGGTGCTTATCGACGACACCCCGTTCTCCGTCGGCGATGTCCACCACCTCCGCCCGACCCAGTAGGCGTGCAGTAACCTAGCCGGTCATGGCTAACAAAGCGGTGTTTCGCGTCGGCGAGGACGAGGTGGTCCTCGCCGACGTGTGTGCGCCGCTTTCTTCGTTGACGTTCCCGTTGCTGGAGTTAGTGGCGCTCACGGGTATCGCCTGGATGGCGATCGGCTGGATGGACGTGACCCCGCACATCGATCCGGGGATGCGCAACATTGTGGTGCTGATCTGGGCGATGCTGGCCCTGTGGCGGTTTGTGTTGCCGTTGGTGTCGTCGCGACGCAGGCGCTTCGTGGTCACCGACAAGCGCGTCCTGGCGCGGGGGCGGCGTGGCGCGGTGGATTCGATCCCGCTGCGCCAGATCCATTCGGTGCGCCGGGAGCGCGGGGGCCTGTGGATCGCGCTGTATGGATACGCCCAACCGGTGCGCTTCGATCGGGTGGGCAAGACGCGCGCGGTGGAGAAAGTGCTGCAGTCGCAGCTGCGCGGCTAGGCGCACCCGCGCCGCAGCCCCGCGGCTAGTCCTTGACTTCCGTGGTGTGGAGCTGCTCGTCGAGGTCCTCAGGCGAGAGGTGCCCGCCGAGGAATTCGGCGGTGATGGGTAGGTGCAGTTCCATGTCGGTGCCGGGGCACAGTTCGATGACGGCGTCGTCGACGGTGTAGTCGAGAACGTGGCCGCCGCGCGAATGCTCGTCGTCGATGAAGTGCACGTGGCAGCCGGGGACGCCGATGCCTTTGGCGTACATGGGGGTGCGGAATCCGCCGATGACGCCTTCGACGTCGGTGAAGATGTGTTCGGCGTCGTCGGAGACCGCCTCGGACATTGGGGGATAGGGCTTTTCTTGTTTGGTCACGGTGCGCACGCGGACTTCTTTGAATCGGCCGGTGATTTTGACGGCGGTGAAGAAGTTGTGGCTGGGTTCGGCGTCGTCGATAAATTTGGCGAGTTCGGCGCGGACCATGCCGGCGGGTGCGTCGAAACGCAGGCGGGGTACGAAGTTGGTCACCACGGTAAATGGGGTGCGTTGGTCGAGGTCAGCGACGCGGGCTTTGCCGTCGGAGGTGAGTTGGTGGCATACGCCGTCGAGGATGAGCATCTCGCCGTCGAGGGCGTCGAAGGTGCCGAGGCCGAAGTTGCCTTTGCTCAGGATGTCGCTGATGGTGAGCTCGCCGTCGTAGATGCCGTCGAGAAGTGCGGTCATCAGAGAGTTTTGGAAAATGGTGTGGCGGGCGATGGTTTCAGACATGGCTGCGATGCTAGTCGGTTGGCCGACTACAGTGTGGGGCGTGAGTAACGCGTATGGGATGCCTGTTGTCGCCGTGCTGGGCGACGGCCAATTGGCACGAATGATGCAAACAGAAGCTATCGAGCTCGGCGTGGACACTCGCGTGCTCGCGTCGAGTAAGGACAAGTCGGCGGCGCAAGTCTTCGGCGATGTCCGCATCGGCGACTACACCAACCTTGAGGATCTGCGCGCGATCGTCGAGGGCGCGGACGCGGTCACGTTTGATCACGAGCATGTGCCGAACGAGTACGCGCAATTGCTTATCGACGACGGCGTCGCCGTCGAACCCCGCCCCGAAGCCCTCATCTACGCCCAGGACAAACTCGAGCAGCGCCGCCGCCTCGCGGAGGCGGGCCTGCCGGTGCCGCCGTTCGCAGCGATCACGTCGGCTGCGGACGCGGAGGCGTTCTGGGACGACAACGATGGTCAGGTCTGCCTGAAGGCGACGCGGGGTGGGTATGACGGGCATGGGGTGTGGTTCCCGTCGTCGAGAAGCGAATGCGCGGAACTCGTGGATGATCTGCTCGGCCGTGACCTGCCGCTGATGGCGGAGAAGAAGGTCGCGTTTACGCGTGAGTTGTCTGCGATGGTGGCGCGCAACCGTTCCGGCGATGTGCGTGCGTGGCCGGTGGTGGAGTCGCGCCAGGCAGACGGTATTTGCCGCGTGGCCATCGCGCCCGCGCCGGACATGTCGGACGAGTTGGCTAAGCACTGCGAGGACCTCGCCGTGCGCGTCGCCGAAGGCTTGGGTGTCACCGGCGTGCTGGCGGTGGAACTGTTCGAGTTTGAGGGTCCGAACGGCCCGGAGGTGGCCGTCAACGAGTTGGCCATGCGCCCGCACAACACTGGCCACTGGACCCAGGACGGCTGCCTGACCTCCCAGTTTGAGCAGCACATCCGTGCGGTGTTGGACTGGCCGCTCGGTGCCGTGGACACGCTCGCGCCGGCGACTGTCATGGTGAACACCCTTGGCGGCGACGAGGACCCGGATACCCCGATGGCCGAGCGCGTCGTCGCGGTGATGCGCAAGTACCCGCAGGCCAAGGTGCACCTCTACGGCAAGGACCACCGTCCGGGCCGCAAGATGGGCCACGTCAACGTGTGCGCCGACACCGTCGAGGAGGCACTCGCGATCGCCGAGGACGCCGCGCACTACATCATCCACGCAACCTGGAAGGACTAAGCAGATGGCACAGCCGCAAGTTGGCATCATCATGGGCTCGGACTCGGACTGGGACACCGTCGCCCCGGCCGCCGAGGTACTCGCCGAGTTTGGCATCCCGTTCGAGGTCGGCGTGGTCTCCGCCCACCGCACCCCGGACAAGATGCTCGCCTACGCCAAGGAGGCACATACCCGTGACCTTCAGGTGATCATCGCCTGCGCTGGCGGTGCCGCGCACCTGCCGGGCATGGTCGCCGCGGCCACCCCGCTGCCGGTCATCGGTATTCCGCGCGCGCTGGACACGCTTGACGGCATGGATTCGCTGCTGTCCATCGTGCAGATGCCGGGAGGTGTCCCGGTGGCAACGGTCTCCATCGGTGGTGCAAAGAACGCCGGCCTGCTCGCCGCCCGCATCCTGGGTGCCGCCGACCCGGCTGTGCAGCGCAAGATGGTGGACTACCAGGCGCGTATGGCAGCCGAGGTAGAGCGCAAGGACGAGGCGCTGCGCCAGCGCCTGATGGGTGAGTAACCCAATCGTTGTGTTGGGCGCCCGGATTGTGGACGGGCGCCCTTCTCGCATGCTCGAGCACCGCTTGCACAAGGCGCTCGAGGTGTGGCGTGCGGCCCCGGCGCCGATCGTGGTCTCCGGCGACGGGGAGGCCGACATCATGGCCGCTTGGCTCACCGCCCACGGTGTGCCTGCTCAGGCGGTGGTGCTCGAGCCGCATGCGCGGTCCACGAACGAAAACCTGGAACGTTCCCGCGCGCTGTTCCCCGACGCGTCGTACCTCACCGTAGTGACCAGCGGTTTCCACGTCCCCCGTACCCGCGTGTGGGCGTGGCACCTGGGCATCCCGGTGCGCATGGTCGCTGCGACGACGCCTGAAACCTCGCGGAAGAAAAACTACGCGCGCGAAGTGTTCGCCGTGCCGCACTCCATCACGCGCGTTGCTTGGCGACGACTCGCCCGCCGCCTCTTCGGCCGCTGAGCCATGCAACACGTGCCGGGCGGCGTCGGCCAGCACGGCGGCGCCCGGGACTAGCGGGGGAGACCCGGCAGGTTGATGCCGAAGTGTGGGCCAGCAAAGTACAGGCCTGCTGCGCCGAGGGTGGCGATGATCGCAGCCGCACCGACCAGCAGCGCGACGAAGCGCCCTGCGTTATCGACTTCATCCTGGGTGTACTCGGAGCTACCCGGGCCGGTGGCCATCTTCTTGTCTTTCGGGGTGCTGTTTGTGTTCTCGGTTTCCGTCTGAGCCGTGGTCTCAGCCTGGGCCGGGGCGACAGTTGCGGTGGCGAGGCTGACGGTCAGTGCGGGGGCGAGAGCCAGCGCACCAGCGCGGCGGATCAGCGTGCGGGACATGCCGGATTCCCTTCATCAATGCGGGTAGTGTCCGGCACAGCTTAGCCCAGGAGTGCAGGGGTAACAGTCATGACTACTGGATACGGCGCGTGACGTTCTCAGCGGCGGAGATCTCCTGGAGCCGTTTATCGGATACCGAACCCGTGACGACGACCACGGACCCGCCGGCGGCCAGCGGTGCCATCACCGACATCGTGAAGTCATCGGTGCCACGCCAATCTTGGGCGAGGTAGCGTTCGGCCTTAACGCCTGGCTGGGCGAAGGTGGACAGGTCTGGGCTGTTGCCGAAGTAGTCGTCGCCGTAGAAGCGCACGGTGGGGCCGAAGTCCACGGTGCCGGGCGGAATGGTGCCGCCGGCTTCCTCGACGCCGCGGCCGAACGGGTCGTCGGAGACCAGAACGCACTCGGCGGCATCGGTCCAGTTTTCGGCGCGTTCCGGGGTGGTGAAGACGATATCCGGGGAGGTTGGGTGGTCGTCGATAAGCGGAGTGCGCGACGAGTTCAACGTGCCCACCGCAATCACCGCAGCCTGCCAGGAGACGGGCAGGTCGATGACGATGCTCGCGTCGAGGGGGAGGTCGAATTCCTCGTCGAGCATGTTGGCTACTTTGCTGGCCCAGTTGTCCAGCGTTTGGGCGGAGAAATCCATGCGTAATCCCCGCGCATCGTCGTAAATAGTGAAGCGCGGGGATGCGGGATCTGCGGCGAGAAGTGGGGCAAGCATGCTCATGCTCGCCCAGTGTAGGCACTACAGGAAGATGGCAGCGCCGGGGCCGAGCGGCAGGTCGAAGATGTACCAGATGAACAGCAGGGTAGCCCAGGACACCCAGAACGGAACCACGAACACGATCAGGCGCGACATCAGCGTGCCCAGGCCCGCATTGGGCTCGTATCGACGAAGCAACGTCAGGATCACGATGATGTACGGGTTCAGCGGGGTGATGATCTGGGTGGCGGAGTCGCCGACACGGAACGCGGCCTGCGTGAAGGCGGGCTCGAAGCCGATCAGGGCGAACATTGGGACGAACACGGCTGCCATCAGGGTCCACATCGCGGAGCCGGAAATAACCAACAGGTTCAGGCACGACGCCAGGATGATGAACGCGAGGATGGCCGCGAAGCCGGTGATGCCAGCCGCCTCGAGCATCTCTGCGCCCTTGACGGCGGAGAAGGTGCCGATGCCGGACCAACTAAACAGGGAAATGAACTGGCCGAGGATGAACGCGAGAACCAGGAAGCCGAGCATGTCGCCCATCGCCTTGGTCATCATGTCCACGATGTCCTTGATGTTCTTCACCGTGCCGGCGACCTTGCCGTAGACGATGCCGAGGACCATGAAGTAGGTGAAGACGATGAACACGATCGACTGCAGCAGCGGGGACTTCGGCAGGAAGCCACCTTCTTCGTTGCGCCACGGGGAATCCGGGATGAGTACTGCGAACAGGATGATTGCCGTGACGATAAGCGTGGCGACGCCCGCCCACATCAGGCCGCGGCGTTCCGGCTTGGTCAGTTCGACGGAGATCTCGTTGCCGTCGGTGTCGCGGTTCATGCCGTCGTCGCCCTCGACCATCTCCTGGGGGACGTCGAGTTTGTGCATGCGGGGCTCGAGGATCCTGTCGATGATGAAGCCACACGCCAGGCCCAGGATGATAGAGGCGGCGATGTTGAAGTAGTAGTTGGACACCGGGTTGACCTCGGTGGCGTCCATGCTCGGCAGGGTTTCCATCACGGCGTTGGTGATGCCGGCGAACAGGGCGTCCAGCGACGTTGGCACCAGTGCGGTGGAGTAGCCAGCGCCGACGGCGGCGAAGCCACCGAGCAGGCCTGCGACCGGGTGGCGGCCAGCGGCCTTGAACACCATCGCGGCCAGCGGCGGGATGACCACGAACGCGGCGTCCGCCATGATCGAGCCGGTCACGCCAATGATGCCCACGGCATACGGCAGAACCGAGCGGTTAGCGGAGCCGAAGAGCTTGCGGATGAGCGCGGAGAGCATGCCGGAGCGCTCGGAAACGCCCACGGCGAGCATGATCGGCAGGACCGTGACCAGTGGCGGGAAGCCGAGGTAGTTCTGGCCGAGGGTAGTGGTGAACCAGGCCAGGCCTTCACCGGTGAAGAAGCCCTTGATCTTCACACTTTCGTCCTCGCCGGGCACTGCGACTTCGGCCCCGAAGTACGCCATCACGGTGGAGATCACCGCGGTGATGAGGAACAGGATGAGGAAGAGCGTGAACGGCTCCGGAAGTTTGTTGCCTACCGACTCGATGGTGCCGAGGAGGCGATCCATTGCGGTTTTCTTCTGTGGTGGGCTGCTGTCGGCGGAGCGCTCGAGCTCGGCGCTCTCTGTGGCTTTTCGCGTACTCATGCGTATATGTTGTACCAGTCACATTAATTCTGCGCTAGGGTTTTGTAGAAACGTAATCCGATCGACGGAGAGTGAGCGGACCGTGAGCGAAACGCATCCCAACCGCCCGACCAGCCCAACCCCACCGAACCCTGCCTTCCTGCAACGCATGGACGCAGTGGTGCGAGATGAGATCGCCGCTGCGTCGCCGCAGTTCCCGATTGAGCCGGGCTATCCGGAGCGTGACGCGGTGTGGGGGAAGGTCGAGCGCAACGTCGAAGCCGTCCGGGCCGACCTGGAACACATCATGCGTGACCTGCACGCGAACCCGGAGGAGGCGTTTCAGGAATTCCATGCGCAGGCTGTGATTGCGAAGGTGCTTGAGGGGCAGGGGTTCGTCGTCAAGCAAGGGGCCCATGGTGTGGAAACGGCGCTGCGCGCGGAGTGGCAAAGCGACGATTTTGACCCGAGCACACATCCGACGGTGGCGGTGATGTCTGAATACGACGCGCTGCCGGGTATCGGGCATGCGTGTGGCCACAACGTGATCGCTGCATCCGGGGTGGGTGGTTTCCTCGGCGCGGTCGGTTCGGGTTCGGGCCGCATCGTGTTTCTTGGCACCCCGGCGGAGGAGGGCCACACCGGCAAGGAGTACATGATCCGCGGCGGCATGCTCGACGGCGTGGATTGTGCGGTGATGATCCACCCGTTCTGCTACGACCTGGTGTCGCACGCGTGGACGGGGCGCCGCTCGCTTACCGCAACGTTTACCGGCGTTGCCGCGCACGCGTCGATGCAGCCGTACATGGGGCGCAATGCGCTAGATGCTGCGACGCTTGCGTACCAAGCCATGGGGTTGTTGCGCCAGCAGATGCCGCCGTCGGATCGCCTACACGCAATCATCTTGGACGGTGGTGCGAGGGCATCGATCATTCCGGAGACGGCCACGCTGAGCCTCTACGTGCGTTCGCTGTACACCGAAACACTCATGGATTTGAGCAAGCGTATCGACGACATCCTTACCGGCGCCGCCCTCATGACCGGCACCGGCGTGGATGTGCAGTGGGATAACCACCCCATGTCGCTTCCTGTCCGCAACAACGAAACCTTGGCGGCGCGATGGGGTGCGACCCAGCAGGCGCGGGGTAGGGAAGTGTTGCCGGGTGGGATCTTGCCGGACTCGCAGGCGGCGTCGACAGATTTTGGCAACGTCTCGCAGCTCGTGCCCGGCATCCACCCGTTGGTCAAGATCGCGCCGGAGGGCACTGCGCTGCACACCACTAAGTTCGCCGATGCGGCGATCACCCCGGCCGCAATGGACGGTGTGATCGACTCCGCGGTGGGGCTCGGCCAAGTCATCGCTGACGTACTCAATGACCCGGTGCTGTTGCAGCGCGCTCGCGAGGAGTTCGAAGCGGCGGGCGGGGCGATCTCCGTGGAGGCGCTGCTAGATGAGGCCTAGATGACGCGTAACTGACGCCTGAATGGCGCGCTACAGGAAGATGGCAGCACCCGGGCCGAGCGGCAGGTCGAAGGTGTACCAAATGAACAGCATGGCCATCCAGAAGATCCAGAACGGAACCGTGAACATGATCAGGCGCGACATGAGCGTGCCCACGCCAGCCTTCGGTTCGTAGCGGCGCAGCTGCGTCAGGATCACGATGATGTACGGGTTCAGCGGGGTGATGATCTGGGTGGCGGAATCGCCGACACGGAACGCTGCCTGGATGAAGGCCGGATCGAAACCGATCAGGGCGAACATGGGCACGAACACGGCCGCCATCAGGGTCCATAGTGCGGAGCCGGAGATGATCAGCAGGTTCAGGCACGACGCCAGGACGACGAACGCGAAGATGGCGGCGAAACCGGTGATGCCTGCGGACTCGAGCGCGTTGGCTCCCTTGACGGCGGTGAAGGTGCCGATGCCAGACCAGTTAAACAGGGCGATGAACTGGCCCAGGATGAACGCGAGGATGAGGAAGTTCACCATGTCCTTCATGGCGCCAGCCATCATGTCTGCGACATCGGGTACGCGTTTGATCGTGCCCGCAACCATGCCGAAGACCAAGCCCATGACTACGAAGTAGAGCACCACGATGAACACTGTGGACTGCATCAAGGGCGAGTCCGGCAGGAAGTTGCCTTCCTCGTTGCGCCACGGCGAGTTCGGGATGAGGACGACGATCGTGCACACCACGGTCAGCAGCAGGGTGGCCCACAGAGTGGTGCGCAGGCCGCGGGATTCGGCGTCGGTGAGCTCTGCGGAGATTTCCTTGCCGTCGCGGTCGCGGGTCATGCCGTCATCGCCAGCAACCATCTTGTTCGGTACACCGAGCTTGTTTAAGCGGGGCTCGAGGACCTTATCGATGATGAATCCGGCCAGAAGTCCCAGCACGATCGCGGAGACAAGGTTGAACCAGTAGTTAGAGACCACGGTGACCTCAGGGGCGTCGAGGCTTGGTAGCGCCTCCATCACGGAATTCGTGATGCCAGCGAACAGCGCATCGAGTGAGCCCGGCAACAGCGACGTGGCGTACCCCGCGCCCACGGACGCGAAGCCACCGAGCAGACCCGCCACCGGGTGACGGCCAGCAGCCTGGAACACCATGGCAGCAAGTGGCGGGATGACGATGAACGCCGGGTCGGCGATCAGCGAACCGGACACACCAATCAGGCCCACCGCATACGGCAGCACCGAGGTATTCGCGGAAGAGAACAGCCGGCGGATCAGCGCCGACAGCATGCCCGAGCGCTCCGCGATACCGACCGCCAAGATGATCGGCAGCACGTACACCAACGGCGGGAAGCCAACGTAGTTCTTGCCCAAGTTCACGGTGAACCAGGCAAGGCCTTCGCTGGTGAAGAAGCCCTTGATGGGGCGGACCTCGTCGTCGCCAGACACCTGCACCTGCAGGCCCGCCCAGGCCATCACCGTGGAAATGACCGCGGTGGCCAGGAAGAGCAACAGGAAGAGCGTGAACGGCTCCGGAAGTTTGTTACCTACCCGCTCAATAAAAGAGAGGAGCCGGTCTACGGCTCCTCTTGGTGTCTGATCTCGTTCGGTCCCATCGTCCGGTCCCGGGTCGGGAACCGTGCCTGATGTGGCCTCCTGAGGTGCTACCGAAGTGGAGCCCTGGGCGGCGTGGTGGACAGAATGATTCTTTGCAATGTTCATGCAAAGAGGTTTTACCTGTCGCCGATTCGAATTTCAGGCGATTGGGGGATATTAATTCACGCAGCGCGGGCTGTCCTCGCCAGCTGAGAGCTCAGGGGCAGGCTCGTTGGCACCGAAATCCTCACCTGGCGTGCCCACAGGAGCGACCTGTTCCGCCTCATCAGCATCCATCGCGCCGGGCCCGTTGTAGTCGTCCGCGATGACGGCAATGACCGTGTTCGGCTCCACGCTGGCGTTGGCCACGACGGGCACTCCGCCGAGCAGCTGGGCCAGCTCCTGGGCGGCCGGGTCGTTTTCGTCTGCGGCAAGCACTTGGGTGGCTGTGTAGAGGCCTTCCATGGCGTTGGACACGCTTGTCACCGTCAGGCCGTCGCCGTTGAGTATCTCAGCAACACGCCCAGCCTGTCCGGGGACGCTGCCGGCGTTGAGCACGACTGCTTCGTAGCCGTTGAACGCCTCGCGTGGGGCGCTGGTGGCGGAGTCCGAACTGTCAGAACCCTCAGTGCCGTCGGTGTTGTCCTCCTCAGGCTTAATCGCATCTGCCATGAACTTCTGCACCTGCGGTAGATCCACGGTGACGATGGACTCGCCATAGTCACCGACACCATTGACGGAGGTCACAGGGATGGTGGTGAAGGTGACGTTGCCACCAGCCAGGCCGGAAAGTTGCTGGGCCAAGCCCACAATGTCCCAACCCTTATCCAGTGTCACGGAGCGTTCCGCAGCGTTAGACAGTTCGCGCAGTTTCGCCGGGTTGGTCAGGGTGCCTGCGGAAAGCATCGACTGTACGAGCGAAGCCATGTAGGCCTGCTGGCGCACGATGCGGTCTAGGTCGCCGCGCGGCAGGTCGTGGCGTTGGCGCACAAACGACAGGGCTTGCGCACCGTCGAGGGTCTGCTCGCCGGCGGGGAACTTCGCGCCGGAAAGTGGCTCGTCCACGGGATTATTCAGGCACACTTTGACGCCGCCGACAGCGTCGGTGAGCAGCACGAAGCCAAGGAGACCGACCTGGGCGAAGTGGTCGACTTCGACACCGGTGAGGTCCGCGACGGCGTCGATCAGTCCCTCTTGTCCTGCGCGAGCAACCTGCTGTTCGAGCGCCGGGCCTTCGCTCATGCCGGATTCGATCAGTTCTTCGCGTTTTGCGGCAGCGTGTGCGCCGTAGACGCCATTGATTTTCAGGTTGCCGTAGTCGTCCGTATGCACATAGGTATCGCGTGGGATGGACACTGCGGTCGCGCGTGAGCCGTCCTCCGGGATGCGGATAACCATGATGGTGTCGGTATTGATCTCACCGTCCGCGATACCGGCGTTCAGACGGGAAAGTTCCTGCTCACTTAAGGGGTTGCCCTGCGCGTCCGTGCGCGAATCGGAGCCCACCAGCAGGATGTCCATTGCGCCGTCCAGGGCGTTGCCGTCTTTGCCTTTGCTTTGCGACGACACCTTTAAGTCCGACGCGCTCAACTGCCCGCCAAGCCGCCCAACGGCGAAATACCCGACGCCCGACAGGGCGATCGCGGCGGCGGAGACGATGGCAAGGGTGGTTCGCAGTGCGGGGTGGCCAGATTGCGAAACATCCCGCACCCGGGACGGGGCAGGTTTGATATCGCGGGCTTGCCGCCTGGGCTCAGTCACGCCGGGAATTATACGACATTCCCCGGCTCGCCCTGTGCCGTGCGCCGGAATTGGAGGTCATGGTGGGTATGCTGTCCAACATTGTGAAAGACACAGAGCATCATCCTGACGCTCATCAGGCGCCACTCGCGGTGATCACCGTGACGTATTCGCCTGGGGAGCACTTGGCGCAGCTCATCGCCTCCTTGGAGAAGGCGACGACGCGCCCCGTTGTGCTGCTTTGCGCCGACAACGGCTCCAAGGACGGCGTGCCGCAGCAGGCCGCACGCGAGCACGAGCACGTGGAGTTTTTCCCCACTGGTGGAAACATCGGTTATGGAGCCGCGATTAATGCGGCTGCTCGGCAGTTGGGGGATCGTCGAAAAGCAGGTGCGGTGCGCGGCGACTACTTCCTTATTGTGAACCCCGACGTGGAGTTCACCCCGGGGAGCATCGACGAGTTGATCCACTGCGCCGACGACGCGCCGAAGGCTGGCGCCGCCGGGCCCAGGATTGAAGAGGCCGACGGCTCCGCATACCCCAGCGCGCGCGAGGTGCCCAGCCTGGCCATGGGGATCGGGCACGCGCTGCTGTACGACTACTGGCCGTCCAACCCGTTTTCCCGCGCGTACCAAGCCGGGGCGAATATGGAGGTGCAACGCACAGCAGGCTGGCTGTCCGGCGCGTGCCTCCTTGTGCGGTGGGATGCGTTTGACCAGATCGGCGGGTTCGACGAGCGCTACTTCATGTACCTGGAAGACATCGACTTCGGTGACCGTCTTACCCGTGCAGGCTGGGACAATTTGTACTGCCCGAGTTCCGTGATCTTGCACGATCAGGGCCATGTTGCGGACCGACACAGGGGAGTTACGGTGCCTGCGCACCACGCCTCGGCGTATCGGTTCCAGCGCGACCGCCATCCGCATGCGTGGCAAGCTCCCATCCGCTGGGCGTTGTGGCTCGGCCTCCGAGTGAGGGGTGCGCTGCAGTTGGGTAGGGCGAAACCGGCACGCAGGGCTGGCACCGGCCGTGGGGAAGTGAACTGACAACAAGATGAAGGATCTAGCAATGGCTCAGACAGCCTCCACCGAAATCACCGAGTCTGCTGAAATTGCAGAAATCACAGAAATGGATGCGGTGATTCTCGTCGGCGGGCGTGGCACACGCCTTCGTCCGCTGACTGTCTCTACACCCAAGCCGATGTTGCCGACGGCAGGTTTCCCGTTCTTGGCACATCTGCTTGCCCGCATCCGTGAGGCTGGCATGCGTCACGTGGTGCTGGGGACGTCCTATAAGGCAGAGGTGTTTGAGGAGTACTTCGGCGACGGCTCCGAGTTCGGTCTAGAGATCGAATACGTCGTGGAGGAAGAAGCGCTTGGCACCGGCGGTGGCATCCGCAACGTCTACGAGAAGCTCCGCTACGACAACGTGATGGTCTTCAACGGTGATGTGCTTTCTGGCGCGGACCTGTCGGCGATTGCGCACACGCACGTGGATAAGGATGCGGATGTCACACTGCACCTGGTGCGGGTGCCGGATCCGCGCGCGTTCGGCTCGGTGCCGACGGATGAGGACGGCAATGTGCTGGCCTTTTTGGAAAAGACCGAGGATCCGCCGACCGACCAGATCAACGCTGGCTGCTACGTGTTTAAGCGTTCGGTGATCGAGCAGATCCCGGCAGGACGTGTGGTTTCCGTAGAGCGCGAAACCTTCCCGGGCCTGCTTGAGCAGGGTGCGAAGGTCGTCGGCCATGTGGATTCGTCGTACTGGCGCGACATGGGCCGCCCGGACGATTTCGTCCAGGGCTCCTCGGATGTGGTGCGCGGCATTGCGTACTCGCCACTGTTGAAGGGGCGTACGGGCGAATCTGTGGTGGATCCGTCTGCCGGTGTTGCGCACGGCGTGATTCTGATGGGCGGCACAACGGTTGGCCGTGGCTGTGAGATTGGGGCGGGCTCGCGTATCGACGACTCTGTGATCTTCGATGGCGTGACCATCGAGCCTGGCGCAATGGTGCGCAATTCCATCATTGCTGCCGGAGCCACGATTGGAGCGAATGCGCGCTTGGTTGATTGTGTGATCGGTGAAGGCGCCCAGATTGGTGCGCGCTGCGAGCTGCAGGGTGGCATGCGTGTGTGGCCGGGTGTTGTGATCCCAGATTCGGGAGTGCGTTTCTCCCCAGACGCGTAACCGACACGCCAACACGGCCAAATAGTCGCGCTTTTTAGTCCCGACACTACATGTAGTACCCCCGAAGTCCACCCCCATTGCAGCTATACTGTGACAGTTGTGACTGGTGTGAAAGTTGTCGTGGGGAATGTCTAAAAAAGGCGCGCTCGGCTCACATTTTGGTTGCGACTATTTAGTGCCTCGGTGTGTAATCACAGAAGTGTTATTTCCGCATCCGCAACCAGCGGGTGCATCACTCTTCGAACGACCACCGAAAAGATCAACTAAGCAACAGGGAAGGTAATGGCGTGGAAAATCAAGCGGACGCCATCCTCCGCGGCGCTGCTGCGGGAGGGATGACCCTCGACGAGTTGTTTGGCGCTGTCGAGCAGGAGTGGCAGGACCAGGCGCTGTGTGCGCAGACTGACCCCGAGGCCTTCTTTCCTGAAAAAGGCGGCTCAACTCGTGAGGCCAAACGAATCTGCAAGGCATGCGCAGTGCGCGATGAGTGCCTCGAGTACGCACTCGAGCACGATGAGCGCTTCGGTATTTGGGGTGGGCTGTCCGATCGTGAGCGTCGCCGTCTGAAGAAGCAGATCGGCTAACAACTCCCAAGATCTACAGTGTGGATCTACCAGGGAAAATCGGGATTCACAGTGCGTGGATCCAAATTTAAATAGTTTGCTACCAGCGCGGTGAGCACCCACGTGAGCAACTCTGCACGCTCCTGGGTGGTCACCGCGCGGTGTTCTATCGGCATGCGAAACACGACAAAGCGCGCACGGGTGGGGTTGCCGTGCTGATCTACGCCTGCCTGGAGCACCCGTCCGAGAGGGACCGGGCCGTCGGCGATGATCTCGTCCGGCAAGATCGTCATATCTGCGTGCAGGCGCATGCGTGGGATCGTGTCCACCGCCAAATCCACGCTTGCCAGCTGCTCAAAGTACGCGTTGTGGAGCGGGGCGTAGGCTTCCATGACAAGTGCGTCGAATGCGTCGTTGCGCGAGCGATAGCGGGGCACCCCAACGGGCAGGAGCGGGCCACGGGCACCTCGCCCGTGGCGGTCGCGTGCGGCGCGGACGTGCGAGGGGCCGACGCCGGGCCTGGAAGGGGTTTGCATGACGGCAATCCTAAGGTGGAAACAGGCAGGTGTGGAGGGGGCGCGCCGCGCCGCAGTACAAAAACCTCAAGAAGGGGTTTAGACTGTCCGCCGTGAATGTCTTCCGTCGTTGTTGTCGCCCGGGTTGCGGCAGGCCCGCTGTGGCCACGCTGATTTACGCGTACGCGGACTCGACGGCAGTGATCGGTCCGCTCGCCCCGGTAGCAGATCCGCATGCGTGGGACTTGTGTGAGCGCCATTCCGCCCACATCACCGCGCCCGTTGGTTGGGAAATGGTCCGTGTAGAGCACGTCGAGTTAGAAGGCGATGAGGATGACGATCCGGAAGCCTCCGACATCACCGCCTTGGCTGAGGCCGTGCGTGAGGCGGGTCGACTGACCACTGGTTTGGTCGATTCTTCGCAGGACCCAATCGAGTACGAGGCCTCGCACGACTTCAACGACCCGGATACCTCGAACCACCCGGTGCATCGCACGAAGCGGGTGGAAGAGCAGATTGCTGCGCATAAGGCGGCGCGCCGTTCGCATTTGCGCATCGTGCCGGATCCTTCGGCTGAGCAGGAATAGCGAAACCACAGCAGCCGGGGAGGGGTCGTGTCGCGGGGCGCACTAAGATGGCCTGCATGGCTATCCAGCACACACGTGAGACTCTGAGCAGCGTTATTAAGGCCTACGACGTTCGAGGCGTTGTCGGCGAGCACATCGACGAGGACTTTGTCCGCACCGCCGGCGCTGCGTTTGCCCACATTCTGCGCGAGGAGGGTGAGACCCGTATCGCTGTCGGCCACGACATGCGTCCGTCGTCGCCGGCGCTGGCCGCGGCGTTCGCCGAGGGAGCTGCCTCCCAGGGGCTTAATGTCACCGACTTGGGGCTGACGTCGACTGACGAGCTCTACTTCGTTGCCGGCTCCCAGCGTTGCGCTGGTGCGATGTTTACCGCCTCGCACAATCCGGCTCAGTACAACGGCATCAAACTCTGCCGCGCGGGCGCGACCCCGGTGTCTACAGATACCGGTTTGTCGGAAATCGGCCGCATGATTCTTGAGGGCGTGCCGGAGTTTGAGGGGGAACGTGGTGTCGTCGAGAAGCAAAATGCGCTCGAGGCATACGCGAAGTATGTGCGTGATCTGGTGCCGGTGCCTACGCGGCGCAAGTTGGTCGTGGCAGTGGATGCCGCAAACGGCATGGCTGGGCTGACGGTTCCGGCGGCGTTGGGGGATATGGATATTCGCCCGCTGTACTTCGAGTTAGACGGAACTTTCCCGAACCATGAGGCGAACCCGCTCGACCCGAAGAATTTGGTTGACCTGCAGAAGTTCACTGTTGAGCAGGGTGCGGACATCGGGTTGGCGTTTGATGGGGATGCGGATCGTTGCTTTGTTGTCGACGAGCGGGGCGAGGCCGTCTCGCCCTCCGCCATCACTGCGCTGATTGCCACGCGCACCCTTGCGGAGAACCCCGGTGCGACGATCATCCACAACCTGATTACCTCGCGTGCAGTGCCGGAGATGATCGACGAATGTGGTGGCACCGCCGTACGCACCCGTGTGGGCCACTCTTACATTAAGGCCAAGATGGCCGAGCACAACGCGCTATTCGGCGGTGAGCACTCCGCCCACTACTACTTTGCTGAGTTCTTCAACGCGGACTCTGGCTTGGTCGCTGCGCTCCACGTTTTGGCGGCGCTGGCAGAGCAGGACAAGCCGCTGAGTGAACTGATGGCGCAGTACGAGCGCTACGTCGCATCTGGCGAGATCAACTCGGAAGTTGCCGACCAGGAAGCGGCGACGAAGCGTGTGGTGGATGCGTTCGCGGATCGTGCGGAATCGGTAGACACCCTCGACGGTGTGACTGTGCAGTTGAAGGACTCCAAGGCGTGGTTCAACGTGCGTGCATCCAACACGGAGCCGCTGCTGCGTCTTAACGCGGAAGCGCCGACCCAGGAAGAGGTCGACGCGCTGGTCAACGAGATTCTTGGCCTGATTCGTTCCTAGGCACCGAATTCTTGTAACTCGAACGGGGAGCGTGGGACTGCTATTTTGGACGTTTGCGCTCACGCAGAACCAAAGGAGGCCACATGGAGCGATTGGATGGGGTACTGCGACCCTACCCATGGGGGTCGCGGACGCTGCTCGCACAGCTGAGGGGGACGCCCTCGCCGAGCGAGAAGCCCGAGGCCGAACTGTGGTTTGGTGCCCACCCTGCCGCCCCAGCGACCATTGACGGACGTGGCCTCGACGAGATCATCGCCGAGGACCCCCAGGCAGCATTGGGCGACCGCGTGATTGCCCAGTACGGCGAGCAACTGCCGTTTTTGGTGAAGTTGCTCGCGGCGGATTCCCCGCTGAGTATCCAAGCGCACCCGTCGCGCGAGCAGGCCGTTGCTGGCTTCGAACGGGAAAACGCTGAGGGCATCAGCCTCAACAGCCCGCAGCGCAACTACAAGGACTCGAACCCGAAGCCGGAACTTATCGTCGCGTTGACTACGTTCCGTGCGATGGCGGGGTTCCGCCCTGTGGAGCAGATGACCGAGTTGTTCGAGGCGTTTTCCTCCCCAGCCTGGGACCGTTACGCAGCACTACTGCCGGCGGCCGGCGGTGCAGGAGACATGCGGGTGTTGTTTACAACCCTGGTGTCGTTACCCAAGCCCGCGCTGACGGAGGTGCTCGACGCCGTCGGACATAGTGCCCGCACGATTGCCGATGGAGGCACCGCAGCCCACCCTGCGTGGGTTGTGGAAGCAGCCGAGGTATTCCTTGAACTAGCGCAGCGTTACCCAGGCGACGCTGGTGCGTTTGCGGCTCTGCTGCTCAACATTGTCACCCTCAAGCCGGGTGAGGCGGCGTTCCTCGGCGCAGGTCAACTGCATGCCTACCTCAGCGGTCTCGGCGTGGAGGTCATGGAAAACTCCGACAACGTTCTGCGCGGTGGCCTGACCACCAAGCACGTAGATGTGCCAGAGCTCGTGCGTGTACTCGACTTTTCTTCGTTGGAATCGCCGCGCGCAGACACCGAGGAGGTGGCTGGTGGGAAGCGATTCGTGCTGCCGGTGGAGAGTTTCACCGTGAGCATGCACGAGCTTGATCAGGGCGAGTTGCGTATCGACGAAGATGGCCCCGCAATCGCACTCTGCACCGCGGGCACCGCCACGGACGGGACAATGTCAATCGCCGCTGGGGAGGCTGTGTGGATTCCCGCAAGCGATGGTGCGGTGACCCTGCGGCCTGCAACGGATGGGGAACCCACCCAGGTGTTTGTGGCTACCGTGTAACGCTTCGCGCGATCTGGTCAAGCGCCTCGCGGGGGGCTAAAGCCCTCATCCGGCTGGGGGTATCCGGCCACGTCCTCCTTGCCCGGCACACGCGCCCGGGCAGTTGTGGGCGCAGATGCCTGCGACTGCAGTTGAGCCTCCAGCTGGTCTGCAGGAATCGCCTTGTTGTTTTCGGGGTGCTCATCGCGATCGTTCTCGCGCGAGGTTGACTCGGCGGGGGAGGAGCCGGGTGCGGGTTTGCCGTCCTTGATCTTCGGCTCGTTGTCCGCAGATGTGTCGGGGCCGCGCTCGGGCTCGGATGGTGCCGTGGGGATCCCGGAGGTGCCTGCCGAGTCGGTCTCGGTCGGCGTTTGTGCAGACGTGCCAGGCGTGTCCGGTGTGGACGGGTGCGACGCCTCAGGCGTTGGCTGCGGCCTGGACTCCGACGGGGACTCAGGCGTTGTCTCGGGGCGGTTCGGCCGTTCTTCGCTCGTTGTTCCAGACGGGCGGGTCGACTGTGAGGCCGACTGCGGCCCCGATCGCTGTGATTGCGGTGCCTGCTGGGCCGACTGGGTCGACTGGGCCGGTGGCGGCACAACGATGTTGGTCGGGCGGTACACCTTGGTCGGCTGCGCCGGATCTGCCTGGCCCACCACTGCGTGCGGTGGCAGGTATGGATCGTTCTGCGCCGCATAGTTCGGGTTGACGTGGTGCGTGCCACCCTGCATGCCGTGTTGTGCGCTGTAGTCCTGGTCTACCGGTGCATCGTTTCCGTCAGTGCGCCCATCTGCAGAGGTTTCTGTTGTCGACGAGTTGGTCGCTGTGCGGGAACTCGACGTGCTTGAGGTTGTCGAGTGCGCGCTGGTGGTGTCTGCTGCCTCGGCGGAAAAGCCTGCGTGGTCCGAAGGCCCGGTGGACGATGACGCCCATACGGTCCAACCGGTCAGGCCAGCAAGCCCGAGGCCTGCAGCAAAAAGAGCAGCGGTACGGCGGTTGGTCGGTTTCACGTCCCCGCTCCTTCCACGGTCGGCGCGCAGCCCTTACATCACGAATTGGTAACAGTATGGTGGTGTAGGAATGTTTATAGCACGTCGTACGGCGAAGGTGTACCCCCATAAGGTGCAAGTGCCGTATATAAAGACGTAATAGATACCGTGTTTGCAGCACTCGATACAGACGGAAGGAGCGTCACAGTGACGACCTGGGACGAGCAGATTTTCACCATTGACACCAATGCAGATTTCCTCGACGAGATCTCTGACCTGGATACCGACGAGATTGTGGAAGCAGTGCGTGACGCCGTGCTCCTCGCCGCAAATGGGGATTCCGCAAGCGAAGATGAGATCCTCAACGGCCAGGCTGCGGCGACGATCGCTGCAATTTGGTCGGGTGCACCTTTTTCTGCCGGTGATGTGGCAGAGGCGTACCCGTTCATCCGTCTGCGCCCGGACGAGATCGACGAGAAGCTCGTCGAGGCTGCTGCTGCGGTGCTGGAAGCAGTGGAGACCGAGGCGGACCTTGAGCAGTTCCTCGAGGCGCTGGCCTAACGGTTTGCGGCCATGATTATTGCGTTTGAAGGTATCGATGGCGCGGGCAAGAACACGCTTGTCACCGCGATCAAGAAGGAACTCAACGCCGACACGCTTGCGTTTCCGCGTTACGAGGACTCCATTCACGCCCAGCTCGCACAAGACGCGCTGCACGGGCGCATGGGGGATGTGACGGATTCCGCGTTTGCGATGGCGACACTGTTCGCACTTGACCGTCATGGGGCGAAGGCGCTTCTCGACGAGTACGTCGACGATCCGTCCCGCGTCCTCATCCTGGACCGCTACGTGGCCTCTAACGCCGCATACACCACTGCGCGCACCGGTGACGATGCCGCCTTGCGCTGGGTGGAAGACCTGGAGTTTGGGCGTTTGGGGTTGCCGAGGCCGGACTTGCAGGTGCTCGTCGATACGAGCCCTGAGCTTGCGCGGGAACGCGCAGCGAAGCGCGAGACGCAGGACGCAACGCGTGCGCGCGATCGCTACGAACGCGATGGTGGCCTGCAGGCCGCAACGTATGCGATGTACGGACGGCTGGCGGAAATGTCGTGGGGTGGGCCATGGGTACGCGGTTCGGATCCTGCGGTTATCATTCAGGCAATACGCGACCTGGCATAAGCCTCGTCATTTCAACCCCCATAAAAGCCCTGACAAAGGAGTACATGTGGCCCACAAGATCCTGGTCGTGGACGATGACCCGGCGATCAACGAGATGCTCACCATCGTGCTTGAGGCCGAGGGGTTTGAGACGAGTTCCGTCACCGATGGCGCTGAGGCCGTTGGCGCGTGGCGCAGCTTTGATCCGGATCTGATCCTGCTCGACCTGATGCTGCCAGGCGTCAACGGCATTGATATTTGCCGCGAGATCCGCAAGCAGTCCGCCGTGCCGATTGTCATGCTGACAGCGAAGACCGACACGGTGGACGTGGTGCTTGGACTGGAGTCTGGTGCGGACGACTACATCACCAAACCCTTCAAGCCGAAGGAACTGGTCGCCCGAATCCGCGCGCGTCTGCGTCGTACTGACGACGAGCCGGCGGAAATCTACGAGGTTGGCGATCTGACCATTGACGTTCCGCAGCACACCGTGACTCGCGGCGGCCAGGAAATTCAGCTGACCCCGCTCGAGTTTGACCTTTTGCTGGAAATGGCGCAGAAGCCGAATCAGGTGCACACCCGCGAGGAGCTGCTGGAGTCCGTGTGGGGCTACCGCAACGCTTCGGATACGCGCCTGGTTAACGTGCATGTCCAGCGTCTGCGCTCCAAGATTGAGCACGACCCGGAGAACCCGGAGATCATCCTCACCGTGCGTGGTGTGGGCTATAAGACCGGCAAGCCGGGGGTGTAGTCGCTGAATGCGCTCAAACGCGCACGCGAACGCGTAGCGCACGCATGGTCGACCTCGTTGCAGGTGAGGTTCGTGGGCACGGTACTTATCGTGTCCGCAATCGTGATGTCCGTGCTTGGGTTTGTGCTGGCGTCGGTGGTCACTAGCCGCATCACCGAGGCGAAGCTGGAAACCGCGAGTGTGGAGATCGAGCGCGCACGCGCCACCGTCGAATACCAGCTGGACAACAGCGGCAGTTCCGCCTCGCTGCAGGCGCGCTTGAACTCAGCCCGTGCAGGTTTGACCCAGCGCGCACAGGAACACTCGGACACGTCGAGCTTTTACGAGCCGGTCCTGGTGGCGGAAAGCGGTGGCGGGGTGGTGACCTCGTCGCCGGAGTCGTACCAGATCCCAGAGCGCTTAGCGCAGTTCGTCAACGACGGAAATGTGGCCTACCAATTCGCCACTGTGGAACGGCCGGATGCGACGTTGTATGACGCGTTAATCGTCGGTACGCCAACGAATGCGGATATCCCGAATCTGCAGCTCTACCTGGTCATGAATATGGAGAGCGAAACCACCACCGTTGCACTGATGCGTGGCATTTTGGCTATCGCTGCGGTGATCGTCGTGGTGCTTTTGATGGGCATTGCGTGGCTTGCGTCGCAGCAGATTGTGGCGCCGGTGCGCTCGGCGTCGAGAACTGCCCAGCGTTTCGCGTCCGGTCACCTGCGCGAGCGCATGCCGGTCGATGGCGAAGACGAAATGGCAGTGCTGGCCATGTCCTTCAACAACATGGCGGACACGCTGTCTAAGCAGATCAACAACCTGGAGGAATACGGTGACCTTCAGCGCCAGTTCACCTCCGATGTCTCCCACGAGTTGCGCACGCCGCTGACTACGGTGCGTATGGCCGCAGACATGATCGCCGCGAACGAGGATTCGCTCGAACCGTCGACCAAGCGCGCTTCCCAGTTGATGATCAAGGAACTTGACCGCTTCGAGGCGCTGCTCAATGATTTGCTGGAGATTTCGCGTCACGACGCCGGCGTGGCCGAACTCTCCACCACCAGCATGGATGCTCGCGGGCCGGTGGAGTCTGCATGGCAGCAAACCCAGCACCTTGCCGACGAGTTGGATGTGGAAGTCGACTTTGACATCCCGGAGGAACCACAGACGATCGAGGGTGACCCACGGCGTATCGAGCGCATCGTGCGCAACCTGGTGGCCAACGCCATCGACCACTCGGAGGGCAACCCGGTGAAGGTTGTGATGCGTTCCAACGACGAGGCCGTGGCAATCACCGTCACCGACCGCGGTGTTGGGCTGAAGGAAGGCCAAGACGAGTTAGTGTTCAACCGCTTCTGGCGCGCGGACAAGTCCCGCAAGCGCCACTCGGGCGGCACCGGCCTGGGCCTGGCTATTGCGCGCGAGGATGCGCTATTGCACGGCGGCATCCTCGACGCCGCTGGCACGCACGGCGTGGGTTCCCAATTCCGCCTGGTGCTGCCGAGAGAAGTCGGGGCGAAAATCAACGTCGCCCCGTTGGACTTGGTCGCGCCGGGACAGAATGCTGCCGAGATCCAAAGGGCGCCTGTTGCCGCCAAGGAAGCAGGAGATGCCGAAGCTGACGCCAGCAGGGGAGTGGACCTCTCCACCGATAGCGGGGCCGGTACCGGCGCTGCTGGCGGAGCTGCCGGCGGAGCTGCTGGTGCAGTAGCACCGGATCCGCAGCCTGAAGTCCAGGAGGAACATCGATGAGGACGAATAAAGCTGCATCGTTGGCGCTGTCGGCCGTGGCCACGTTGACTGCGATGTCCCTGCTGTCGGGGGGTGCAACGCTGCCGACCAACTCGGCACCTCACGTGCTGCGTCCGTTTACGCCGGCGGAGTCTCCGACGCCGGATGCTGGTCCCGCGGAGGATGAGGAGCCAGACTTGCTGCTGCGTGGGTTCTACGCAGCATCGGCGATTCCGGACGGCGACTACGAAATGGCGCGTGCTTACCTGACGGAGAGCGCTGCCCAGGCGTGGGATCCAAGCGGGCAGAAGCTGATCGTGGACAGCTTCGGCGTGACTACGCTGCCGGGGGCCTCGGCAGGGAAGCGTCGCTTTGCGGTTCACGGCAATGTGGTTGGTGCGGTGCGCACTGGGGGATCGTTTGCTCCGGAGCGCGGCAAATACGAGGCAGAAATCGAGCTGGACATGATCGATGGGCAGTGGCGTATTTCGTCGCTACCCGCGGGTGTGGTCATGGAGCGAACTGAGCTGCGTAACCAGTATCAGCCGTATAACCTGTACTTCTTTGATGCCGACGACCGTGAGTTGGTCACCGACCGCCGTTGGGTTCACTCGCGTCGCGAGGCCCTGGCGGGTGACTTAATCGGGTTGCTTATGGAGGGCCCTGCGGAGCGTCTGCGTCCAGCGTTGCCCAATGCGTTGCCGTCGAAAGTGGCCTATACGGGGTTCAAAGACGGCGCGTTTACGTTCAGTGGCTTCGGCGAGGTGGATGCAGAAGAGCGTGCGCGCTTTGCTGCGCAGGTGGTGTGGACGCTCGCTACTGCGGGGATTACTGGCCCGTACCGCCTTGAGGCTGACGGCAGTCCGCTCATTGAGGGAGCAGTGGAGCTCGCCACCGATGACTTTGTCGACGAGAGCCCGCTGGTTGAAACCGCAGGTGAGAACAAACTCTACGCACTCATTGATGGGCGCATTTTGCGTGTCGACGGCCGCACCACCCAGGCCGTCGACGGCAGCCTCGGCAGCTCTGGCCAGATCACTTCAGCCGACCTGGCCAAGGGTGGCCAATGGGCTGCTGTCTTCGGCAAACCAGACGATGACAAGGACGATGTGCTTCGCGTGGGCAAATTCGGTGCCCGCGAGGAAGAGGTTATGCGGGCGCGTACATTCACACGCCCGAGCTTCGAAGCGAACGCGGCGGCGGTGTGGTCGGTTGCAGACGGCAAGCGGATCCTGCGCACAGTCCAATCCGCAGCCAGTGGCGAATTGTCCACCGGCGAGGTGCACGTCGACCTGCCAGAAGGCGTGGACGGCAACATTTCTGTGCTGCGCCTGTCGCGCAGCGGCAACCGCGTGGTCATGGTGATCGACGGAAAGCTCTACACGGGCATTGTCCAGCGTGGCGCTTCCGGCGAACGCTCTATTGTCAATGTGCTCGAGTACGCCCACGAGCTCGGAGGCAGTGTCGTATCCGCCGAGTGGCGTGCGGATGGTTCACTCATCGTCGGTACCTCCGCCCCGTCGCCAGTGCTGCGTGTGGAGCAGGACGGCTCGTCTATGACCGCGTTGTCGGCGGGCAATATTTCGGCTCCGGTGGTGGCAGTGGCGGCGTCGCCAAGCATGCTCTACGTCACTGACGTCAATGCTGTATTGCAAGTGCCGGCCTCAGGTGCGGATAACCCCATCTGGCGTGAGGTGCCAGGTCTGGAAGGTATGCGCGCGCTACCGATCATCGCGCGGTAGGGGAGTCAGGGATGCTGGGGGATATCGGGGAGTTGCTGCTACCGCGCAAGTGCGCCGGATGCGGCGTGCCGGGGCCGCTGTTGTGCGCCACCTGCCGGATGGAGTTGGCGCACCCGCCGCAGCGCGTGTTTCCCAACACCACACCGATGGTGCCGGTGTTCGCACTAGGTGCCTATGCGGGTGCGCACCGTGGGGTGGTGTTGGCAATGAAGGAACGTAACCACCTTGCCGTGCGTCGCCACGTCGGTGCGGTACTCAACGCCGGGCTGGACTACTTGGAGGCGCGCGGCGATATCGCAGTCGGCGCGGTGCTGGTTCCCGCACCGACGAAGGTGTCCTCGGCACGCGCCCGCGGCGGCGACCCCGTGGAAGCTATCTGCCGCGCCACCCAGCGCAGTGTCGCACCCGCGTTGCTACTCGACGCCAGCGCTGCCGATCAGTCGAACCTTGACGAGTCCTCGCGCCGCGCAAACCTGTCCGGAGCAGTACGGCTTGCCGCCATCCCTGCAGGTCCCGTGGTTCTTATCGACGACGTCGTAACCACCGGCGCAACCCTCCAGGCCAGTGTGTCCGTGCTGCTCGCCCACGGGGTTGACGTGAGTGCGTGCGTGACCGTGTGCGCAGCGTAACCGCAGGCCAAATATGTGTTTTTGCAGGTGTCCAGTAGGGTCACAGGAATGAAATTGCGTCTTCTTCCACTCGTGTGTGCCCCGGTTTTCGCGTTGGTCGGTTGCTCGACTGCAGAGATCACCCCACTTCATGAGGCCCGTGTTCAGGAGGTCTCCGAAATCCGTGACGCCCTCGCCGGCACGGACTTCGACTGCACCAACTGGCAGGAGTTGAAGCAGGAAGAGGGCGTGTGCATGCAGAAGGAAAAGGGCCAGATCAAATTCAAGCTCGACGGCACGCCTGAGGATTATGCGCGCTACCTCATGGAGGAGCAGTTCCCGTACGCAAAGGAAGTCATTGTCGGCGAGAACTGGGTTGGCCGCTGCGATAACACTGATGAGGGCACCTGCCAGACCATCGCTGAAGGTCTCGGTGCAAACGTGAAGCAGAGCACCCGCAGCTAAGCATCCGCTGCTCAGCACTTGGCAGCGTAGCTCTCAGTAAGCTCATAGCGAACATTTTGAGAACCCCCGTGTATTGGTCATAACCAGTTGTATAGTGGTGATGGACACAGTTCCTACTACCCACAGGGAGGAAGCACATGACTTCTGCAGACCAGAATGCCGTACAGGGTGGCGCACAGGGGGAGGGTCTCGGACCCGATGTGGCGTTGACCATCACCGGCCGCAACGTTGAGGTTCCGGAGCACTTCCAGGAACGCGTAAGCGGCAAGTTGGCAAAGATTGCGAAGCTCGATCCGACTCTGAATTCCTTCCACGTTGAGCTCAAGCATGAGCCGAATCCGCGTCGTGAACAGGAAGCGGAACGCATCCAGATCACCGCAACTGGCTCGGGCCACCTCGCACGCGCTGAGGCGAAGGAAGACACCTTCTACAACGCCTTGGATGCCGCAGTGGCAAAGCTGGAGCGTTCGCTGCGCAAGGTCAAGGCTCGTCGCACCACTCCGATGTCTGGCCACCGTGCACCGAAGGGCGCCGGCAAGCTGGCCGCTGAGCTTGAGGCTGAGCAGAAGGCAGCGCAGGCTCGCGAGGCTGCTGCGCAGGGGCCGTACGATGTTGACCCGTACGAGGATCAGGTTGAGGATCTGACCCCGGGTCAGGTCGTTCGTACCAAGGTGCACTCCAACGCTCCACGTAGCGTGGATGATGCGCTCAGCGAGATGGAGCTGGTTGGACACGATTTCTACCTCTTCATCAACGAGGAGACGAACCGTCCGGCTGTGGTCTACCGCCGTCACGCGTTTGATTACGGTTTGATCGAACTGGCTGATGAGGCGGAAGCCGAAGCAGGCGAGAAGTAGCGCTTGCGCTGTTACCCGCACGGTCCTGTGAAAGGGGCCGGGCGGGTTTTGTCGTCGATTAGCAACGCCGGGTTGTTCTCTGCAACGTGGGCGTGCGTACAATGGCGGGTTGTTACACCTTGGCCCTGCCTACTCCAGTAGTAAAGGATTTTCTCACGTGTTTGGACTGTCGAAGCTGCTCCGCGCCGGTGAGGGGCGTACCGTCAAGCGCCTGGCGAAGATCGCTGACCAGGTCATGGCCCTGGACGATGAATACGCGGCGCTGACCGATGAGGAACTTAAGGCGAAGACCGCCGAGTTCAAGCAGCGCATCGCCGACGGCGCGAGCCTCGACGACATTTTGCTCGACGCGTTCGCGACTGCCCGTGAGGCGTCGTGGCGCGTGCTGGGACAGAAGCACTACAAGGTGCAGATCATGGGTGGTGCCGCACTGCACTTCGGCAACGTCGCTGAGATGAAGACCGGTGAAGGCAAGACGCTGACGTCGGTGCTGCCGGCGTACCTCAACGCGCTGTCCGGCAAGGGCGTGCACGTGGTCACCGTGAACGATTACCTGGCTAAGCGTGACGCCGAGATGATGGGTCGTGTGCACCACTTCCTTGGCCTGGAGGTGGGCGTGATTCTGTCGGAGATGCGTCCGGCGGAGCGCAAGAAGGCGTACGACGCTGACATCACCTACGGCACCAACAACGAGTTGGGCTTTGACTACTTGCGTGACAACATGACGCGTTCGGTCAACGAAATTGTGCAGCGTGGCCACAACTTTGCGATTGTGGATGAGGTTGACTCGATTCTTATCGACGAAGCCCGTACCCCACTGATCATCTCCGGCCCGGTCGATGGGTCCAGCCAGTTCTACTCGGTGTTCGCACAGCTTGCGCCGCGTATGCGTGAGGGCATCCACTACGAGGTGGATCACCGCAAGCGCACCGTCGGTATTTCCGAGGAGGGCGTGGAGTACGTCGAGGACCAGTTGGGCATTGACAACCTGTACGCGCCTGAGCACTCCCAGTTGGTGAGCTACCTCAACAACGCGATCAAGGCCAAGGAGCTCTTCGAGCGCGATAAGGACTACATCATCCGTCAGGGTGAGGTCATGATCGTGGACGGTTTCACCGGCCGTGTGCTCGCTGGCCGTCGCTACAATGAGGGCATGCACCAGGCCATTGAGGCCAAGGAGCAGGTGGAGATCAAGAACGAGAACCAGACGCTGGCCACCGTTACCCTGCAGAACTACTTCCGCCTGTACGACAAGCTCTCGGGTATGACCGGTACCGCTGAGACTGAGGCGGCCGAGCTGCACCAGATTTACAAGATGGACGTTGTGCAGATCCCGCCGAACCGTCCGAACCAGCGCGTGGACCGCGACGACCTGATCTACAAGACGCAGGAAGCAAAGTTCGCGGCCGTTGCGGAGGACATTGCGGAGCACGCGGAGAAGGGCCAGCCGGTGCTGGTCGGTACCACCTCGGTGGAGCGTTCCGAGTACCTGTCGCAGCTGCTGACCCGCAAGGGTGTTGCCCACAACGTGCTCAACGCGAAGCACCACGAGGAAGAAGGCCGCATCATCGCTGAGGCTGGTCTGCCGGGCAAGGTGACCGTTTCCACCAACATGGCTGGTCGCGGTACCGATATCGTGCTGGGTGGCAACCCGGAAATTCTCTTGGATGCGAAGTTGCAGGAGCAGGGCCTCGACCCGTTTGAGGACGAGGAGCGCTACCAGGAGGCGTGGAACGATCAACTGCCGAAGGCGAAGGAACGTTCCAAGAAGCTTGGTGATGAAGTCCGTGAGGCCGGCGGCCTGTACGTCATTGGTACGGAGCGTCACGAGTCGCGCCGTATCGACAACCAGCTCCGTGGCCGTTCCGGCCGTCAGGGTGACCCGGGCGAGACCCGTTTCTACCTGTCCATGCGCGATGAGTTGATGGTTCGCTTCGTGGGTCAGACCATGGAGAACATGATGAACCGCCTCAACGTTCCGGACGATGTACCGATCGAGGCGAAGATGGTGTCCAACGCCATCAAGGGCGCACAGTCGCAGGTTGAGAACCAGAACTTTGAGATGCGTAAGAACGTGCTCAAGTACGACGAGGTGCTCAACGAGCAGCGCAAGGTGGTCTACGGCGAGCGTCAGGAGATCCTGGCGTCGAAGGACATCAAGGACCAGGTGCGTCGCATGATCGAGTCCACCATCACTGCGTACGTCGATGCGGAGACCGCGGAAGGCTACGTGGAGGACTGGAACCTCGAGGAACTCTGGCACGCACTCGAGTCCCTGTACGGCCCGTCCGTGACGCCGCAGGAACTCATCGATGGTGACGAGTACGGTCGCCCGGGTGAGCTGACCTCGGCACAGTTGCGCCAGGCGCTTCTCGACGACGCCAACGCCCTCTACGACAACCTCGAAGAGAACATCTCTGCGATCGGCGGCGAAGAGCAGATGCGCAACCTGGAACGCATGGTGATCCTGCCGATCATCGATACGAAGTGGCGCGAGCACCTCTACGAGATGGACTACCTCAAGGAAGGTATTGGCCTGCGTGCGATGGCGCAGCGCGACCCGCTGGTGGAGTACCAGAAGGAGGGTGGCGACATGTTCAACGCCATGAACGAGGCGATCCAGGAAGAGACCGTGCGCCAGCTGTTTGCCATGCGTAAGCAGTTTGAGACCCAGCCAGCCCAGGCTGCTGAGGGCGAGACTGACGGCGGCACCGCCACCGTCTAAAACCGCCGCTGAACCCACTGTTTGGGGCCACTGTTTGGGGCCACTGTTTGGGCCAGTGCGGTCTCACACTGAGGGCAACGCCCTGGTGAGGGCGTGAGGAGCCGTCTGCGACGTGTTGCGCGCAGGCGGCTCCAGTATTTTGAACGACTGCAGTTTGCCGTCCGCCATCTTCGCGGCAAAGGCGAGGCGTCGCCCGCCTTTCTCCACGGTGCCGTAGAACTCGCCGGCCTCACCAGAGTGGCAGGTGATCACCCGGACGTGCTGGGTGGGCAGGACTGCGGTGTTGCGGGTGTGGGCGCGGAGTTGGAGCTGGGCTCGTCGATACGCACGGATGTGTGTGCGCACCGACGTACTGAACCGCGAGGCTGTCATCACAGTCGGGTCGTAGCCTCCGAACGCAGCACTGATGGCCTGGCGCACGAGAGGGTCGACGCGTTGATTGGTCTGTGGTGTGGCGCTGAGCGCCACGTCCGGCTCGAGCACCGACGGCGCCGGTTTCGGCGCGGGCGTGCGGCGCTCAGGTGCGAGGAGTTGAATGTGCTGGTGGCCGGGAACGCTGTAGTACCTGGTTGCGGGCATGTGGGAATCCTCCGTCACGGGAGGGGGTGGGCGCGGCGCGGGGTAGGTATCATTGTTCACGATTGGCGCAATGAAATAAAGAGTGTGCGCACTAAAATACGCATCACGTACGCGAAATACGCAGCTAACGAAAGCTAACGAAAGAAGGCCGAAGTGCAGGGTTTGATCATCGACTACGCAGGTGTGCTGGACACGGGCGCTGAAGACCAGAGCCGCTGGAAGACCCTCATCGAGGAAGCCAAGAAGAAGGACGTCTCCGTGGCCATCCTGTCCAACGAGGCAGCTGAGGGCGAGATTGCGGACGCGATCCGCGAGTGGGAGTTCAAGGGCGTTGTCGACGCGGTTGTGCTCTCCGGCGAGATCGGTGTGGAAAAACCGGAGCGTGCAGCGTTCCAGGCGGCAGCCGACGCGATCGGCCTGGACATGAACGAGTGCGTGATGATCGACGATGACATCATGAACATCCGCGCCGCAGTGGAATACAACCTCATTGGCATCCTGCACACCGCGCTGGACCGCACTGCGGTAGAGATCCAGTCCCTGTTCGACATTGAGGGCGAGTTCTAGTGCGCGTCTACATCCCGGCAACCTTTGGCATGCTGCAAGCGCTGCAGGACAACGGTCTGTTGCATGCGCGCAGCGGGTGGGGTTTTTCTGCGACGAAGGCGTTGCAGGAATTCTTCACCTCGGGCGATCTCGAAGAGATCGAAGATGTGGCGTTCGATGACGCGGCGTTGGCGTCGCTACGCTTGCTCGCCATTGGGGACGAGGAGCGCTTCCCGCACCGCCGAGTGGTCATCTCCGTGGACGTGGACGCGACCGAAGCACCCGATATGGGCGAGTCTGTGGTGAAACTGTCCGGCCCGGTGAATCTTGAGGACGTCGCGGCGATCCACGTGGACATCAAGGAATCCGAAGAAGCCACCGCGAAGGCCATCGAGGTGGTCGATGCCGCGGATCTTGGCGACGAAGACGCGGAGCTGACCGTCGGCGACGCCCAAGACAACTACATGGCGTTCTATCACCCAGACGAGTTAGCGTTCCTCCTCGAGCTGCTTTAACTCCCACTCGTTATTGCTGTGTAGAGCCTCCAGCAGGTGGCGCACAGCCAGCGCGCGGCGCCCGATAGGGGATTCGGCGTCGAGCGTGTCCCAGGCACACTCCGGGTCCGCAGGCGGACCCAAGTGGGTGCAGCCGCGGGAGCAGCCTTCGGCGGCCTCGGCGAGATCGGGGAAGACCTGCACGATTTGTTCCGGGGCGACGTGTGCGAGGCCGAAGGAGCGGATACCGGGGGTGTCGATAATCCAGCCACCGCCGGGTACCTCCAGCGCCACGGACTGGGTGGAGGTGTGGCGGCCCTTGCCCACGCCGGAGACCTCGCCAGTTTCGCGGTCCGCGTCCGGGACGATGCGGTTGACCAGGGTGGATTTGCCCACTCCGGAATGGCCGATCAGCGCAGAAACGCGGTCGTGGATGTGTGTGAGCAGTTCCGCGATGTCGTCGTCGACGCCGGTGCGCAGCACCTCCACACCAAGGTCGGCGAGTTCACGCTCGAAATCGGTAGGGTCGGCCAAATCAGACTTGGTCACGCACACCACCGGGGTCACGCCGCCGACAAACGCGGCGACTAAGGCGCGCTCCACAAACCCGGTACGCGGTGGGGGATCGGCGGCGGCAACCACGATGAGCAACAGCTCAGCGTTGGCGACGATGATGCGCTCGTACGGGTCCGTATCGTCAGCCGTGCGGCGCAGGACAGAGGAACGCTCCTCGCGCTTCACAATGCGCGCCAGCGTGTCCTTCGCGCCGGAGGTGTCACCGACGACGCCGACACGGTCGCCGACCTCGATCGAGGTGCGCTTTAAGTCCCGGGCGCGGGTGCATTGCAGGCGCGTGGCGTCGTCGTCAAGCACGACGCCCCAACGCCCACGATCCTTCGCCACGACCAAACCGAACTTGGCATTATCGTGCGACGGGCGGTTCTTCGAGCGTGGCCGTGAGCCCTTGCCGGGGCGGACGCGGACGTCGGATTCGTCGTAATCGGAAAACTTGCGGCGCATTACTTGGAAACCATCTCCAACCACATGTCCTCAAACCCAGGAAGCGTCTTCGCGGTGGTTGCAATGTTTTCCACCTGGACGCCCTCCACAACCAGACCGATGATGGCGCCGGCGGTGGCCATGCGGTGATCGTCGTAGGAACGCCACGTCCCGCCATGCATCTCGGTCGGAGTGATACGCAGGCCGTCGCCGAGTTCCTCGCAGTTGCCGCCGACGTTGTTGATCTCGTTGGTCAGCGCCGCCAGGCGATCCGTCTCGTGGCCACGCAGGTGCGCAATGCCGGTCAGCTCGCTCGGGGTGGAGGCACACGCCGCGATGGCGGCGACGGTGGGGGCCAACTCGCCGATGTCGCTCATGTCGAGTCGAATGCCCTTTAAGGTGCCAGGCTTCGGGCCGCGCACGCGCAGGGTCTGGGTGGCGCCGTCTGCGATGAGTTCGACCTCGCAGCCCATGCGTTCCAAGACGGTTCGGATCACCGCACCCGGCTGGGTGGTGCGCAGCGGCCAGTTCGGGATGCGCACCTCGCCGCCAGTGACAGCTGCCGCGGCGAGGAAGGGTGCTGCGTTGGACAGGTCGGGCTCGATCACCCAGTTAGTGTCGCGGATCGGCTGCGGGGCAACGTCCCAGGTGTCACGGGTAGCGGTGACCTTCACGCCAGCCTCTGCGAGCATGGCCACCGTCATCTCAATGTGCGGCATCGACGGCAACATGCCACCCGTGTGGCGGATGGACACGCCACGCTCGAACCGGGGCGCAGACAGAAGCAGGCCCGATACGAACTGGGAGGAGCCGGAGGCGTCGATCTCTACCGGGCCGCCGTCAGCCTTGCCGGTGCCGTGGACGGTAAACGGCATCCCGTCACCCGCAACGGACACGCCGAGGGTGCGAAGGGCGTCGAGGATAACCGCGATGGGGCGGTTGCGGGCGTGGGGGTCGCCGTCGAAAAGCACAGGCCCCTGCGCAAACGCCGCAACCGGCGGCACAAACCGCATCACGGTGCCAGCAAGACCGCAATCAACCTCCGCGCCGCGCAACTCGCCCGGGGTCACACGGATGACGTCGCGGTCGTGCTCGAAGCCGGTGCCCATGGACGCCAGTGCGGCCTCCATAAGATCCGTATCGCGCGAGCGCAGCGCCCCAGTCATCGTCGACGGACCAGCGGCAAGTGCCGCCAGCACGTAGGCGCGGTTAGTCATGGACTTTGACCCCGGCACCCGCTGCGTGTGGGTGATCGGGGTCGGATGGAACGGTGCAGGCCACATGTTCGTCATGAACGTCATAATAATGGAGCGCATGTGCGGACGATTCGTTCTTTTCACTACTGGCGACGAGCTCCTCTCCGAGGTAGCCACCCTGCCCGGCATCAACCATGTCGAAGCGCCCGACGGCACCCCACCGCCGCGCTACAACATCGCGCCGACAAACCAGGTGCCGCTCATCCGGGTCGCAGAGCAGACTGCGCGTATCGACGCCGCCCGCTGGGGCCTCCTCCCAACCTGGAAGAAAGACGACACCGGCATGCCTCTGTTCAACGCACGCGGAGAGACGGTGGCGGAGAAGCCCTCGTTCCGCAGCGCGTTCAAAGCGCGGCGCGGGCTGATGGTGCTCGACGGCTACTACGAGTGGAAGCACACCGAATCCGGCAAGCAGCCCTACTACGTGCGCCCCGCAGAGGGCTTGCTGTACGCGGCGGCACTGTGGGAGACCGGGCTGGACCGGCTATCCACCACCATGATCACCACCGACGCGACCGACAACATGGCCTGGCTCCACCACCGCCTACCGCTCTTTCTGTGTGACGATGAAATCCGCCAGTGGGTCGACGGCACCCCAGAGGAAGCACTAGAACTCGTGCACCCCTCGCGCGTGGCCGACACGTTGCAGTGGAACGAGGCCGCAAAGGAAGTAGGCAACGTGCGCAACGACTACGCGGAGTTGATCTCGGGCTAGTCCAGGGCTATTCAGTCCCGATAGGCGCGAACTTCGCGTTGGTCAGCTCCGCCAGGTCGGTAGGCGACAGCGCAATAGAAAGGCCCCGTTGGCCGGCGGAGACGGTGATGGTTTCGAGGTCGGCGACGGAGTCGTCGATAAGCGTAGGCATGCGCTTGGTGGTGCCCAGCGGGGAGATCCCGCCCACGACATAGCCGGTCGCACGCTGCGCCTGAGCAGGATCGGTCATCTCCGCACGCTTCCAACCCAGCGCTTTCGCCGCCGCCTTGAGCGAAAGGTGGCCGGCGACGGGCACGCAACAGATCGCCATGTCGCGTTCGTGATGGATCACCAAAGTCTTCAGCACCGTGTGGGGGTCACGGCCCAACTCAGCAGCAGAATGTGCGCCGAAATGATCCTTGCTCGGGGTGTATTCGAGCACCTCATGAGGGGTTTGAGAAAGGGCGCTCAGTGCGCGAGTCTTAGCAGCCATGGGGCGATTTTAGCGCTGACCTACAATAGCGAGCATGCCCGAAACCGAGCTTGATCAAGAAGCAAAGGCACGCTTCGCCGAAGAAGCCATGCCGCTGCTCGACCAACTCTACGGCGGAGCCCTGCGCATGACCCGCAACCCGCAAGACGCCGAAGACCTGGTGCAAGAGACCTACCTCAAGGCGTACAAAAACTTCGACAGCTTCACGCCCGGTACCAATCTCAAGGCGTGGCTGTACCGGATCATGACCAACACCTACATCAACTCGTACCGCAAGAAACAGCGCCGGCCGCTGGAAACCTCCGCGGACGAAGTGACGGATTACCAGTTGTACTCCTCGAGCTCGCACGACTCGACGGGACTGGAATCCGCCGAGGTTGAAGCGCTCAAGGCAATGCCGAACTCGCGGATCTCCGAGGCGCTCAACGCGTTGAACGAGGACTACCGCATGGTGGTCTACTACGCCGACGTTGAAGGGCTGGCGTACAAGGAAATCGCCGATGTGCTGGACATCCCCATGGGCACTGTCATGAGCCGACTGCACCGTGGAAGAAAACAACTGCGCGGCATGTTGAAAGACGTGGCGAAGGAACGAGGCATTGGCCTCGACCACGCGGACATGCAGGACACCGACACTGCGGCGAAGGAGAAGTAATGGCTACGGGACACGGATGCGAAGCGACATACCGCCTGCTGTGCGAACTTTTCGACGAAGAAACTTCCCCACAGCGCCGCGAGGAAATCACCTCCGAGATCGCGCAATGTCCGGAGTGTCGCAGTATTGCCGAGTCTGAGCGGGCCGTGCGTGCGATCGTGCGGGATTGCTGCAAACCGACAAAGGCTCCTGAGCCGCTGCGCGAGCGCATCATCACCACCATCTCCTACACCGAAGTCACGTGGCACTAGGGCGCTTTTAGGGGGTTTTAGGGGGAGTTCGGGGGCTGGTTGTTGCGGCCTTTCTCATCGTCTAGCTGGGCTTGTGATGCTGCTAGACGATCTCGTTTTGGTCTCTGTGTTTGCCCTGGTGGTGTTGGGGTTGTTTGTCGTTATGGGGCTGATCGTCTAGCTGGTGTTTCAGGGAGCTAGACGATGAGCGTTGGGGTGGTGGACTGGTGTGTTCGTGGGGTTGAAACACGGTGTTTTCGTGTCTTGAAGGCTGTTGTTGCGTGTGCGCTCGGAAAACGGGGGTAATTTCCGGGGGTAAGTGGGTGGTGCGGATTGCTGAACAATCCGCACGTCAC